>WSZJ01000097.1 GCA_009773755.1 Planctomycetota bacterium
GTCGTCGCCGTCGGCACCACCGTCGTGCGCGCGCTCGAGGGAAGCGCCGCTTCCGGCGGCGGCAAGCTCCGTCCGGGGCCGGGCCGCACGACCCATCTCGTCACGCCGGAGACGCCCCCGCGGATCGTGGACGGGATCTTCACCGGCATCCACGAGCCCGGCACGAGCCACTACCGGCTGCTCTGCGCGTTTGCGCCGGAGGAAGTGCTGCGCGAGTCGTACCGGCATGCCGAGGCGGAGGGATACCTCTGCCACGAGTTCGGGGATTCGTGCCTGATTCTCGAAGCGTGATCGCAGCCGCTCCTTCCTTCGAGAGCTTCCGCGGAGAATTCGGACGCAATGGTCTGCCCGCGCTTCACTTCAGACTTGAATCCGCCGCCGCGCCGCGCGAGAGTTGGACCTCTTCCCTTTCGCCACGCTTTCTTTCGAAGGAGCCTCCCATGATCCGCGCTTCCGTTGCCGCCTTCCTGCTCACGCTGTACGCCGGCGCCGAAGAACCGAAGACCCCGGTGCCGCCGGACGAGCCGGTGTTCACGCAGGATTTCGGCGAAGCGGTCGAAGACTTCGTGACGACCGGGAAGAATCCATACTTCATTCTCGAGCCGGGGTACGTGCTCGAGTACGAGGGGACGGAGGGGAAGACGAAGCTCAAGCTGGCGATCACGGTCCTCGACGAGACGAAGAAGGTGGACGGAATCAAGACGCGGATCGTCGAGGAGAAGGAATGGGAAGGCGACGAACTGATCGAGGTCTCGCGCAACTACTTCGCGATCTCGAAGCGGACCAACGCCGTGTACTACTTCGGCGAGGACGTCGACATGTACAAGGGCGGGAAGGTCGTGTCGCACGACGGCTCGTGGCTCGCCGGCAAGGACGGCGCGAAGTTCGGGATGATCATGCCGGGGACGGCGCTTCTCGGCGCGCGCTACATGCAGGAAGTCGCCCCTGAAGTCGCGATGGACCGCGCGGAAGTCGTGAGCCTCGACCGCAAGGTGACGACGCCGGCCGGCAAGTTCAAGGAAGTCCTCAAGATCCAGGAGTCGACGCCGCTGGAGCCCGGGCACATCGAGTACAAGTACTACGTGAAGGGGATCGGGCTGATTAAGGATGGGCCGGTGAAGCTGGTGAAGCATGGGAAGCCGGACGTCACGGAAGACAAGTAGTCCGGACGCCATGGGCAAGCGCGTCTTCATCGGGATGGTGGCCTGCCTTCTGCTGGCACTCGTGGCCGGACTCTGTCTCCGCGAACGCGGGAAGCCGACCGGCTCAGGGGAGTCCGCGAGCGCCGCGAGTCCTGAGGGGGGACCGGCTGAGGGCACGGCCATCGACGGGAAGGACAATACGCACGGAAAGCTGGCCGCTCCGCCACCGCGACAGCCCGCGGTCCGGCTGCGCATTTCCGGAAGGGTCCTGGATCATGAAGGCGGCGCGGCAGGCGGATGCCGCGTCGGGCTGACCCAGGATTCGAGCTTCCCCTCGCCAACATTCGGTTTGAGCACGAAGTGCGATTCGGAAGGAGCGTTTCGCTTCGAGGTCGATCAATCGATGCGATACGTGCTTTCTGCGGCAGACGGTCGAGTGACCCAGCCGGTCGACCTGAGCGACGGCAAGGACGTCGATGGAATTGAGATCCGACTTCCAAAAGGCCGGATAATCGCCGTGACCGTTGCCGACATGCGGGGTACCGCTGTGAGGGGGGCGCTGGTGGCTCTGCCACGGGAAGAAGGCGCGCCGAGCGCGCTGACCGACGAGCGCGGCGGCGCCACGTTGACGGGTTTCGACGAGTACGTCGCCGTGCAGGTCATGTCGGCGCCGGAGGACGGCCGCCGGTACCTGCTCCCTCCGGAGGATCTGCTCTACCCGGGAGATAACGAAGCGCGCTTCGTGCTCGAGGATGCGGGCCTGGCCAGCGGCGTGGTTCTCACGCCGCGCGGGCTCGCATGGAAGGGCGGCGCGGTCGCTGCCGTGGAGAAAGAAGGGACGCTGGGCTGGAGCATCTCGACCGCCGCGACGGACATCGAGGGCCGATTCGAAATCACGGTTCCTCTTGGGAAAACGGTCATTCTGGTCCCCGAGTTCGGCGAACGGGAGCCCACGATCAAGGAGAGTGCGGACGAAGCGCCGGTGCGTGTCATCGGTTCCCTGGGGGGCGTCAAGGCAGGCGACCGCGATCTGGTGCTGCAACTGCAGGTCGAGCCGCTGGACCGCTCCCTGAAGATCCGGGTCGAGTCGCCGACCGGCAAGGCGGTCGCGGGCGCGCCGGTGAGCCTCTTCGAGCAACTCGAGACCCCTCTCTCGTCCCGCATCACGAACGCCGTGGGCCTCGCGGAATTCCCCGGCCTCCCGGCCCGGATGCTGATGGTCGAGGTCTCGCCCCCTCCGGGCGACCCCGCGGCCGCGGAATGGGTCAAGGGGATCGTCCGCCGCGTCGTCCCCGAAGGACAGGAGCTCGTCGTCCGCCTGCGCGCCGGATTCCGCATCTCGGGCGTCATTCTCAAGCCAAACGGCGAGCCCTGCGCCGGCGCCAGCGTCTGCACGATGATCCGGCGCCCCGACTCGGGCGTCGTCACCGTCGGCGCCGACGGGAGATTCAGCCTGCTCTTCGATTCCGAGGACGTCGACCTGCTCGACCTCGAAGCGTGGGGCGAGGCGGACGGGCTGAGGGTGTCCGCGAGCGTGAAGCTGCGCGACCGTTCGGTCCGGGAAGTAACGATCCGGCTTGAGCGCGGGGATTGACACGCCCGGCAGAAGTGATTACACTTCTGCCATATGAGTCGTACACTCTCCATCCGTATCGAAGACGACCTCGCCGACTGGCTCGAGAAGGCCGCTGCCCGAAGCGGCGTATCGCAGGGTCGCATCGTGCGCGAGCAGCTTGAGAAAGCGCGCGCGGCGGGCGCGAAGCGCGGCTTCATGAGGCTCGCCGGCATCATCCGCGGAATGCCTCGCGACCTGTCACGCCGCAAGGGGTATAGCCGGTCTTGAAAGGAATCGCCGACACCGGCTTCGTAGTCGCTTTCGCAAGCAGCGACGACCACGATCACGAATGGGCCGTGGGAGTGGCGAACGGTGTTACCGTGCCGCTTCTCACCTGCGAAGCGGTGCTGTCGGAAGCGTCGTTCCACCTTAAGAACTCGGCCATCGTGCTGGCGATGGTCGGGGAAGGACTGCTGGAGCCATCGTTCAATTGCCTTGAGAATCTGCCGCATCTCGCAGAGCTGGCGAAGCGCTACGCAGACCGGCGCCCGGACTTTGCCGACCTGTGCCTGATTCGAATGAGCGAGTTACATCGGCGTCACAGCGTGATCACGACGGACCAGGTGGACTTCCGCGTTTATCGCCGGAACAAGCGGGAGGCCATTCCTCTGATCTGTCCGCCCCTGAAGTGATGGCGTACGCGCCCGCCGGGCGCCCCATTCACCCTTATCACCCGTCGGCTCGACTGGCGAACAGGAGCCGGCCGTCCGCGTCGAACTCGAAGATCACCTCGTCGCCGAGGTCCTTGAGCGTGACGCGAAATCCGCCCGCGGGCCGCGCGGCCGCCGAGGCGCTCTTGCGGGCGACCTCCAGGGCGCGCACCGGTTCGGCGTGGCGGTAGAGAGCGACGAGGGCGGCGGCGGTTTCCCGTGCGCTGTCGGCCGAAGTGACGGGGCGGAGTAGCGTTTTGATTTCGGCGATGTGGCTGACGTGGCCGCCGCGGAGGAGCTTGTGGCCGCCCGATTTCTTGAGCAGCAGAATGGCGGCCGTCGCCGGGCCCTTGTGCGCGGCCTTGCACTGGCGGCAGAGCGCTCGAAACAATTTCACGTCTTCAAAGAGATCGCGGAAATCTTCCTGCGTGACCGCCTCGGCGATCTCGTAGTTCGGCTGCTTGCAGATCGGGCACACCTCTGCTTTGACCGCCTCCGCCGCCAGCGGAGTGGAGTCCTTCTCCCACGCTTCCGATTGCCGTGCCTTCGCCACGACTTCCCGCAGCCGGGCCTGGATTTCCGCGTCCCGGAATTCGGGGGCGCCGATCGCACTTTCAAGTTCATCGACGACCGGTGCGCCCCGCTTCTCAAGCTCGGCCTGCGCGCGATCTCGCACGGCGGGCGCGTCGTCGCCGAGCGCCCGGATGAGATCGGCGACCGACTCGTCGGCGAAGGCGGGGAGGGCCAGGATTCCGGTGAGGATCAGGCAGGCGACGCGCATGGGGGCTCCCTTTGGCTCACGGCAGTCTACTCCCCCGAACGCCCTGAACCTCACCGCATATTCCCCGCTTCAGCGCACGTCGCGAAGAAAGTGCTGCCGGCCGAACAGCAGGTCGTACTGCATGAGACGGTAATCGGCGAGGCTGAAGACCGGCGAGCGCGCGCCTGCATTTTCTACCAGCCGCACATGCGCGGGCTTCGGAAGCTCGAGGGCGTCGAGGAGAAGCGGGAGCACGTACGACATTCCGATGGGGCTTTCACAGGCGGTAAGCCGCTTCCCGTAGTTGTTCCAGATCGCGGCGGGGACCGTGCGCATCTCGAGGCAGGTGCTTCCCTCTCCTGGCGGAAGGTAGCCCGTCTCGCGCCAGGCGAGGAAGTTGTCGCCGAGATCGGGGAGGTGGTCGCCGTAGAAGAAAATGAGCGTGGGTTCGGGGGAGTCGCGGTACGCGTCGATGAGCGAGCGCAGCGCGCGGTCGGCGCGGCTGAGGCCGAAGGCGTAGCCGGTGAGAATCGCGCGCGCTTTTTCGGAGAGCGGCCTGGTGAAGCGGATACCGCACTTCGGGTCCGGGTACTTGGCGTCGTAGGGCGCGTGCCCCTCGATCGTGTTCGCGCAGAGGAACCACGGGCGCGGAAGCTCGCGCGAAACGCGCACGATTTCCTTCGTCACGGCATCGTCGGTCACGAGCCAGCCGAGCGATTCGCGATTCACCCACTCGCTTCCGGGTATGCACCGCTCGAAGCCCAGAAGCGGCTGCACCTGCGCGTCGTTGTGGAAGCCGCCGACGGCGTGGAGGGAGAGCGCTCGGTAGCCGTGACCGCGGAGGATCGACGCGAGCGACGGCACGGGGCGGCGGACCGAGTCGACCCAGGCGGCGGAGGGCTCGGCGAAGAAGCGCATGCTGAACCCGGTGAGGAGTTCGAGCTCGGCGTTGCAGGTGATCCCGGCGTAGACGGGGCTGACGAGGTCGAGGCGGCCGAAGTCGCGCTGGAGTTCATGAAGGGTCGGCAGCGGATCGGTTTCGAACTCGACGCCGGGGATGCGCGTGACGTCGCTGAACGACTCGCTCAAGACGACGATGACGTTCGGGCGGAGGTCGCTGGTCTTCGCCGTGGACGGCGGTAGCTCGCGGATGATCCGCGCGACGGCCTCTTCGCTGTAGCCAGGCGGCGCTTCCACCGGCACGTACCGGCAGTTCATCGCGAAGAACACGACGAAGCCGTTCTGGTCGTGGGTGCCGCGGCTGTCCCAGCTGGTGCGGGCGAACAGTCCCGGCAGTTGTGCGAAGACGTTGGTCGCGGGGAGAAAGAGCGACCCGAGGAACGCGACCGCCGCCAGCCCCGCGACGGCGCGCGTCCGCGGGCGGCTCTTCGGCGCCGGCAGGAGCAGGATCGACATCGGCATTGGTAGCGTGAACGCGAAGAGCAGCGCGAGCTTGAGCCAACCGCCCGGCCGCAGGAAGTCCGCGTGAAACACGGACATCATGTCGCCGATCCGGTACACGTCGAGGGGCAGAAGCGGCAGATCCAGGCTCGCCAGCTTCGCCGCATTCGCGATGGCCGGCGGCGCGCACAGGACAAGCAGCAGCATCGCCGCGAGCCGCGCGCGGTGCGTCGCCGCCCACAGCGCGACCCAGGCTGCCAGCAGGACGGCGATGCTTCCGAGAAGCGGCCAGAAGCGCGTGGCGTAGACGGCTAGCCCTTCGCGAAAGCGCGGGCCTTCCGGTTGCGACAGGATCTGAACGGAGAAGGCCGCACTGAGCAGGAACACGGTCGCGGCCAGGCGACTCACCCAGGGCCGCTTGCGGCAAGCCTCGACGAATCCGCGAATCCTGGCTTCGAACGCGGAGCCGCGCAGGATCGGGGGATCGGAAGAGCTCGAGTCGGGCATGGACGGAAGCATAGCGCGGACTTGTTTTTCCTCTAATCCCGGCGAGCCGCCGGGCACTCCCGGCCCGGCTACCGGCCGCCGCCGGCGGTCGCGCCGGCATCGGGAGCCGGGGGCGCGGGCGGAACTCGCGTCAGGCACATCATCCGGAAACCGCTGTTCGGGGAAATGTGGTCCTGCCTCGAGCACGAGCGAAAGCTGGAATGGCATCGCAGTCCGTCGCTCGCCCAGTAACCCCCGCGCATCACGCGCTGCCCTGCGAATTCCGGCCCCGGCTCATTGAGGCAGATGTCGCGCGCGTTCCCGCCCAGCCCGATCACGCCGTACGGCGATTCGTCCCCCGGAAATTCGTCGACACCCGCGGGGCTCGCCGCCTGAGTGTTCTCGCTGATCGTCCTGCACGCCCCGCGCCGCAGGTGATGCCCCCACGGAAAAGTGCGCCCGTCCACTCCCCGCGCCGCTTTCTCCCATTCGACTTCGTGCGGAAGCGTCATCAGCCATCCCGACACGGAACGCTTCCATTCGCAGTACAGCATCGCGTCCACCCAAGAAATCGAGACGATCGGCCACCGCTCGTTCCAGTCGGCGATGCAGCCCGGAAGTTTCCTGGCGGCTGCGCGGATTTCAGGAGTCGCGGCCGCAAGGGCCTGCGCCGTCGGGACGAAGAAGGGCGGGCCCGGCCAGAGTGAAGTGGCCTTCTCGAGCTCGCGCGGCGCGCTCCGCCGCACGACGAGGTCGAGCTCGGTCTGCTGACGCGCGTTCAGGAATTCGGCGTACTCCTTCGCGGTCACCGGGTACTTCGCCAGCAGGTACTCCGGCGTTGTCCCGGCCTGGCTCGGCTCCGAATGCGGATTCTTTGAATCCCCCTGGTAAACAAACGTCCCTTCGGCAATCGAGGCAAACCGCGGCGGAACTTCCGTGGGAAGAGACAGCGTCACCTCGATCGCGCACGACCCGCTGACGCCGGTCCGCACCGGCACCCGCGCCGGATTGCGCCCCGATTGCCACACAAGCAGCATCCAGGAACCCGCAGGAAGGACAACCCCTTCCACCGGCGTCGTCCCCAGGTAGACGCCCGGTCCCACAGGCGCGTGCGGCGATTGCTTCGCGAACAGCGCGTCACGCAAGTGACTGGGAAGCGGCTCGATTCCGCGCCCGGTCACGTCCTTCGGCGTGGCGAGCACGGAGGCCTGCGCACTCACTTCGTAACGGAACAACCAGACCTGCGCTCCGGGAAGCGGCGCCGGGACGCACTCGGGTCCGTGGGCTTTCAGCCGCCACGGTCGCGGCGGACCGCCGGGCCCTCGCGACGCCTGCTTCCCCGCGGAAAGTCCCGAAAGCAGGTTCAGCCCCCGCAACATCAGCGTTTCCTGCGCGAATTCCCTTCCCTCCCGCACGCAGGCACAGGCGAACGCCCGCGTCCGAACGGTCAGAGACCCCGAGCGACGGACATCCGAAACTCCGGCAACCCGAAGTTTCTGCGCGCGATGCGCCTCCTGGACTTCCGGCGTTTCAGCGGGCCGCGCGGGAGCGGAAGCGGGGATGAGGACGACGCTTCCGGCCGCGGGGCGCGCGGCGCGAAGGTCCTTCTTCAGGTCGATGT
The DNA here is from genome assembly GCA_009773755.1 of Planctomycetota bacterium. Lineage (GTDB taxonomy): Bacteria > Planctomycetota > MHYJ01 > WSZJ01 > WSZJ01 > WSZJ01. Next base: position 7,676 of record WSZJ01000097.1, read on the forward strand.
CCCCTTCGCTGAGGACGTCGTCCAGGTCGGACGTGTCGATGAGAGCCATCTGCGGCGAGTGTCCCGGCAGCACCGCCGTTCCGAGCTTCTCAGACGGTCGCAGCATCCGCAACAGCCCCTTGAGCTTCGGCGACGGCCCGGCGTCGATCAGCGCGTCGATCACCTTCGGGTCGATCGGCGCCGCCGCCAGCGCCGCGGTCTCGTCCCCCCCGTGCTGTCGCACCTGCCCCACCGCCAGCATCAGGATCGACGCCATCTCCGCTTCGCCGACCACCCGGTCCGCCACGAGGCGCCGGGTCAGCTGCACGGAAGGATCCGCCTCGGCCTGCGCGCCGGCCTGGATGAATCGCGGGCCCGGCACGAGGCGAAGTTGCACCGCCATCAGGCCGGCCAGGATTTCCAGGTCCTTTCCCACGCACCACCTCCTGCGCCTGCGCATCGACAACGGAGCGTCACGGCGCCGGCATTGTAGCGGCGAGCTTACTTCTTCCGGAGATTCCTGCCGGACTCGAGGAACGCCTGCAGCTCGGCGAGCTGCTCCGGTGCGACCGGCTTGAGATCCGGCGCGTCCATCCCGCCGAAGCGGTCGATCGCCTCTTTCCACTTTCCGCCCCGGACGAATTTCCCCTGGGATTCCCACAGCTCGACGAGCATGCCGGTGCATTCCTGCGCGAGCTGCGCGACGTCGCCGTCGGCCATGTCGGGGTTCCGGCTGTACTGCACGAGAAGCGGCACGCATCGTGGGTCGCCGAGCTTCGCGCCTTCGATCGCCGCCTGCACGCGGCTGAATTCGTGGCCGTCGCGGAGCGCGAACTCGAAGATCCGGTCGAGGACGCGCGGGTCGCGCACCTTGAGGCGTCGAAGGGAGACGGGAAGCGTGCACTTCTCCTTGCGGGATTCCTCGGGCTTGAGAAATGCCGCGAACGCGAGCGCAATCTCGACATCCCCGGCACACGACCGCGTGTCGATCGCGCGCATCGCCCCGGTCGCGTCGCCGGCGGCGCGCAGCTGCTCGAGAATCCCGTCGCGTTTCCTCGAAGCCTCCTCGAAATACGTGCCCAGCCGCACACGGACTCCCGCCGCGTCCAGCGCGTCCCGGAGCCGCTTCAGCTCGACCCACTCCCACGCGAGCATCCGCTTCCGCTGAACTTCATCCGGCGAGCCGTCCCCGATGAGGCTGTACGCGAGGCCGGGAAACCAGGGTTCGAGGGGCGGATCCAGGGCTTCGATGGCGTCGGCCGCGCGCGCGTACGGCGAGTCCGAAGCGGGGACCGAAATCGCCAGCTCCGGCTCCCTGCCGGGTCCCTCTCGCGGCGGACGATCCGCATTGCCGAGGTAGTGCGCCTCGCGGATCTCGACGCGCGTTTCCTTTCCCGCCGGAATCCGCAGTTCCCGGTCGCGCACGACAAAGAAATAGAGGAACTCCGGCTCCCGCCCTTCGCTCTTGTTGCTGTTCTTCCACCCTTCGCCTTTCCCAAGCAGGTATTTCGGGCAGCGGACGCGCGCCGGCGAAGCGGTGCTGTTCGTGACCGTGATGAAGAACTGGTAATCGCCGTCGATGACGAAGACTCCGCCCTGCCGGTACCCCGTGTACTCGCGGCGGGTCAGACGCGCCTGGATTCCCTCGGGGAGAGGCTTGGTGAAGACATCGCCGGCGTCGATTTCGGGCGTTTCGTGAGCGACCTGGGGGGGCTGCGTCTTCGATCCAGACGGCGCCGGGGACGACTTGCGGCAGGAAGCGAGCGCCAGGATTGCGAGTGCGACAGCGATCTGTTCGTGTTTCACGAATTGTCTCCTGCTCTATTTCTGCCCTTCACGCTGCAGGTTCTTCCCCGACTGGAGAAATGCGTCCAAATCGGCCAGCGATTCCGGAGGGAACGCCTTGAGATCCGGCGCATCCATTCCCCCGAGTCTCCGAACCGCCTCCTCCCAGGTTTCTCCGCGCACCTGCTTCCCCTGCTTACTCCACAGCACCATCAGCACTACCCTGCATTCATGCGCCAGCTCCGCCACGTCGCGATCCGACTTGTTCGGATTCTGGCTGTACTGCACCAGAAGCGGCACGCACCGCGGCTCGCCGAGCTGGGCGCCGGCGATCGCCGCCTGCACCCGGCTGAATTCATGGCCATCGCGCAGCGCAAACTCGAGCAGCCGGTCCGTCACCAGGGGGTCGCGCACATTCAGGCCGCTGAGACGCCCGGGAAGCCTCGACGTCGCTTCCCGGCGCACTTCGGCTTTGAGAAATTCGCTGAGGAGGATCGCCACCTCCGCGTCGCCGTGGCAGAAGCCCGCGTCCGCGACGCGAAGTGCCTCCGCTTCGTTCATCGCGGCGTGAAGTGACGCGAGCAGGCCTTTCCGCTTTTCCGACGCTTCTTCGAACAAGCCATACAGCCGCGGACGGACGCCGGCGCGGTCGAATGCCTCACGGAGCCGCGCCGTCCCCTTCGCCGCGCATTCCATCAGGCGGATCCGCTGCTTGTTCTCCGGCGCGCAGTCGGAAATCATCTCGTAGGCCAAACCCTGGAACCACGCGTCGAGCGGCGGGTCCATCCGATCGAAATCACGCGCAAGCTTCACATAGGGTGAATCCGTTCCAGGAACCGTTACGCGCAGCACATGCTCATTCCCATTCGCCTGAGGCTGGGGAGGGGGCCGATCGACGTTCCCTAGAAAATAGACATTGTGAAGCGGCAGTCGCGTTTCCTTGCCAGGGGGAATCTTGAGCAAGCAGTCATCGACCACAATGAAGTACGGATGCTCCGGCGAAGGCGCTCCCTTCTCCTCGTGGTTTTTCCCGATTTCGACCGCCGCCAGCAAGTACCTGGGACAGATCACGCGCACGGGCGCCTTCGTGCGGTTCTCGACGACCAGGAGGCGCTCGCTCCCCTGAGCGAGCGTGAAAACAGAGCTTTTCTGCTCAAAGCCGTATTCGCGAAAGGTGATGCGGGCCTCGATCCCGTCGGGCGGCGGCTTCCTGAAGAGTTCGCCCGCGTCGACTTCGGGGAATTCGCGCAGGTCGGTTGGTGCGGGAGTCGAAGCGCCGGGCTTTTTCGCGCCGCAACCAGCAAGGCAGACGAGCAGGAGGCCAGGGAGAAGCCGGATCATCGACGGCATCTTACGCAAAACACCAGTTCGCCGGATTTCCCTGCTTCTGCCGCTTTGCATATCATTTCCGCGATGACCACAACTTTCCCTGGCCGCCCCTCTCCCCTCATCCTCTTACTCCTCGCTCTTCTTGCGGCCGCCGATCCGGTCGATCCTTCCATCGGGGTCTGCACCCGGAAAGACGACCTCGCGAAAAGGCTGGCCGCGCTCGATCCGGTCGTCGCCGAACTTTCGACAACGAAAGACGAGGCGAAGCGCAGGAAGCTCACGGCCGTGCTCGTCAAAGCCGCCGACACGGACATCGAGGCCCTCATGCGGTACCGCGAGCCTTCGCTGTCCCCCGTCATGATCGAGGTGCTGGCGAAATCGAAGAAGTGGTTCATGCGCGCGCGCGCCGCGTACGTGATCAAGCTCGTCGGCGACACTTCCGCAGTGCCGGCGCTTGTCACGGCTCTCGACGACGCCGATCCGATCGTCCGCGAAACGGTCGCCACCGCCCTCGGGCACATCGGCGGGGAGGACGCGAAGGCCGCGCTCGAGAAACGCAAGCAGGCGGAGAAGGACCCGTTCGTCCTCGCGACGATCGAGGCCGCGCTTTCCGTGGCCGCTGCCGCGCAGAAGCCGTACGGCCCGCGGGCGGACGGGAAGAACTGGGCTCCCGTGCTCGAAGGTCCCGACGGTGCGAAGCGGGTCGCCTATGCCTGGGTCCACAAAGGCCAGAGCGTGTTCAACGACTACGACGCGAAAACTACCGACTACCCCGAGGCCGGCCGCTTCGTCTTCCCGATCCAGAAGTACAAGGAGGACCTCTTCGCAGGCTACCCGCGCAAGTCCTTCGGCGCCGGCGGCAACCACGCGGGCGAGGATTGCGGCTGGTTCCGCGAGGGATGCTCCTATTACGCCATCGCCGACGGTGTGGTCCGGATGGTCCAGGGCGCCGGCGGCGACTGGGGATTCATCGCCGTCGTCGAGCACCGCCTCACCGACGGCCGCTTCATCACGTCCGTCTACGGCCACGCCGGTTTCGACGTTCTCGTAAAGGTCGGCGACAAAGTGAGGCCCGGGCAGAAAATCGCGACGCAGGGGATGTCGTGCGCCATCGAAAACGGCGGCTACGGCTCGCACATTCATTTCGGCCTCGGCGACGGCCCGTTCCGGCGGCCCGTGGGGCTGGCGACCGGCGACAGCGTCGAAGTTGATCCCGGGGACGGGAAAAAGGTGAAGCTGCCGATCCTGCGGCTCGTGTACGCGGCCACTGCGAAGAACTCGTTCGGCTGGCCGCTGACCGCGTACGTCGTGAAGAAAGCGGATGGCGCCGAGTTGACCGTCGAAGTTCCCGAGCAGCCGGTGCAGAACGAGCTCGGCTGGTTCCAGGCGTACGTGAAGGGCTGCCGCGGGTGGCTCGATCCGCAGAAGTTGCTGCCGGAACTCGTCGAGGGTGTGGCGCCGAAGAAGTGAAGGGGGTCGTGGGTAGTCGGTAGGGGGTAGGAACAGCCTCGACGCCAAGAGTCGTTACTACCTCCTACCCACTACCAACTACCCCCTGCCCTTCTCTTCCCAGAACTGGTACTCCGCCACTTTGCCGCCCGCTTCGCCGCGCTTGAGACGCTGCGAAATCACTCCGATAACGGACGGCGCGACCGGTTTCCCGGCGAGTTGCTCGAGACGCTTCATCGCGGCCTCGTGCCCTTCCGCCTCGATGTGCATGAGGACGAGGTGCCCGCTCGTGGCCATGTTGAGCGCGGCGGCCGCCGTCTCGGCCGTCTCGAGACAGATCCCGATGGCGTTGGGGTACATCCGCATGATGCGCTCGAGCGCGGCTTTCACGACGGGCGCTTCCTCGCTGGCGACCTCGACCTGGTCGACGCCGTCGACTCGCACGTAGGCCGGATACTCGAGACTGAAAACCGCGAGTCCTGCATCCTTCGCCAAGTGCTGGAGACACGAGAGGAGAGTGGTCGTCTTGCCGGAGCCGGGGAGGCCTGAGAAAAGAATGATGCCGTTGGGGCGATGCAGCCATCGCTCGAACACGGCGCGGTCCTCAGCTTTCGGCGCGACCGCTTCGAGGTCGGCGATGCGGCCGCCGCCCATGAAGCGCAGTGTGAGGCGCCGGCCCTGCAGCGTGTCGATCGCCTGGAGCAGAACGGAGACTTCGTTCACCGCCTGCGCACCGTCGCGGCTGAGGAAAAGGCGGCGGATGCCGGAATCGCCGAACGGGAGTCCGATTTCGTCCCACGCCTGCTCGAGCTCGCGCGCGAGTTCCTGGGGAATCACGCGAATCGTCTCGAGACGCGCGTTCTTTCCGACCGCGATGTGCACCCCGTCCTTGCGCGGCTGGAGGTGCAACTCCGAGGCTTTCCGGTCGTGAGCTTCCCAGACCAGCGCTTCGGCCAGGTCGCCGGATTTCGATTCGATGGAAGGGTTCATGGTCTTCGGTCCCTTTCGATTGGCCCGGGAGGATTCGAGGAAGCGCCGGAGGTCTTCGCGCGCGTGGACGAGCGGGGCGGGCTCCCCGGATCCGTCGCGGAGTTTCTTGAGATCGTCTTCGGAGAAGCGCCATTGGCCGCCGACTTTGCGGGCGGGGAGTTTGCCGTCGTGGACCCAGCGGTTGAGGGTGGAGCGGCTGACCTGGAGGAAGGCCATGGCTGCGTCGAAGTCCGTTTCATACCTTTTCATGTCATTATTATCCAATATGATTTATTATGTGTCAAGCGCAAAATGGAGAATTCCTGCTCAACCGCGGCGCTTCCGGTACTCGATCTTCCGCCAGGACTTCCCTTCCTCCGCAATGCGCCTCGCCTCGACCCAGCCGTGCCGCACGTAAATCGCGTTCGCCCGGGTGTTGTCTTCGAACGATTCCAGCCGGGCGGAACAGCGGTCGCGCAGCCTCTCCCGTCATTCCTTCACCTTCTTCGCCTTCCCGGCCTTCTTCGCCGGCAGCGTCGCCGCGAATTCCATCCCGCGCCCGATCCACCGCTTCAGGTCTGCATCCTTCGCGCACCCCGCAGGGGACACGAACACGTACCCCCTCATCGGCCGCCCGGTGAAGTCCATGACCCGCGCGTTCGGCTCCCGGACGAACTCGTCGTGGCGCCCCGGCCCGACGCGCACCATCAGGTCGTTCTTCACGATCCCCGCGAACATGTTCCCGCCCTTCATCCAGGCGACGCCGCCGAACATTTTCTTCGACGTCACGCCCCTCGCGCCGCCGACCTGCTTTTCAATCCGCGCTTTCAGCTTTTCGTCGTAGCTCATGCCGGAAAAGTATCATCGCCGGCTCATGATCGCCTCCGAATCCCGCGGTCCCGTTACGATCCTGCGCCTTCGCCAGGGGAAGGCGAATGCGCTCGACGTGGGGCTCCTGCGCGAGCTGGAAGCGTCGTTCGCGCGCGAAATAAAAACATCGGTGCGCGCCTTCGTCCTCGCCGCGGACGGGCCGATCTTCTGCGCGGGCCTCGACCTGTTCCAGCTCGCCAACGGCGGACCTGCCTACATTCGCGAGCTGCTCCCCGCCCTGCACGACGCCCTGCGCGCCGCGTTCACCTTCCCGAAGCCGCTCGTCGCCGCGATCAGCGGCCACGCCCTCGCCGGCGGCTGCGTTCTTGCGGCGGCCGCGGACGCGCGCGTCATGGCCCGCGGTCCGTACAAGATCGGCGTCACCGAAATTCTGGTCGGCATGCCCTTCCCCCCCTCCGCGCTCGGCCTGATGCGCCACGTCTGCGCGCCTTCCGTGCTTCAGGAAGTCGCGCTCACGGGACGGACATGGGGACCGGACGAAGCGCTCGCCCGAGGGCTCGTCGACGAGGTCGTCGCCCCCGGGGAACTCCTCGACCGTGCCCTCGCGCGCGCGACCGCGTTCGCGGCCGTCCCGGCGCGAGCGTTCGCCCTCACGAAGCAGCAACTGCGCTCGGCCACGCTCGAGCAGATCGACCGCGACCAGAAGGAGCTCGGCGCGCAGATTCTCGAGGCGTGGTGCGCTCCCGAGGTCGGGGAGGCCGTGAAGGCGTACGTCGCGAAGACGCTGAACCGCGCGAAATGACGGCCTGGAAGGTCCATAAGCGCAAGTCGGATCAGCCGACGGCCGGTCCGGGATCCGGAAGCGGCTTCCGCACGAACGTCCCTTCCGCCTGCTCCGCGATCACCTGGGTCCCGTCGGCCGAGATTCGAACGGAGCGCGTCCCCGCGGGTCTTTCGCCGACGAGGTAGGTGTCGTCGATGCTGCCCGTGAAGTGCGCCACGCGAGCACCGGTGCGCGGGTGCAGGACGTCCCATTCGAGCTGCGTGAAATAGTCCGGCCCCGAGCTCTCCGTCTCGGCCGAGTCCACGATCTTCCAGTGGCCGCGCCGCACGACCCGCATCGTCGCGGCATCCGCGCGCACACCCCGGACTTTCGCTCCGGCGAACTCCGCGCCCGACGCCGACGCCCCGGTCAGGTCCGCGCCTGTCAGATCCGCGTCGCGGAAGTCGCACCCGCAGAGCTTCGCTCCGGCGAAGGAAGCGCCTTTCAGTTCCGCCCCGCGGAAGTTCGCGCCGGAGCAGTCGCGCCCCGCGAAGTTCGCGGTGGCGAGTTTCGCGGAGGAGAGTGATCGGCGAAGCGGTCGTGCGCAACCGGCGAGCGCAGCGCTGCCAGCGCCGCTGCCGGGAGCCGCGCGTCCGAAGCGAGCGAGGTCCGCTTCAGGAGGTCGAGCGCCGTGTCGCCGCGCGAGTCCTTCGCGGTGAGATCGGCGCCGGCGGCGAGAAGCGCGAGCAGCGTCGCGACGTCGGGGGCCGCGCGCTCGAGGTGGCGGTGCAGCGCCGTCGACCCCGCGCGGTCTTTCCAGCAGGCGGAGACGCCCGCCGAACCGAGGAACCGGACCATGCCTTCGTCGGCGGCCGCGGCTGCGATCATCATCGCCGCCCCGGATTCGTCCGCAGCTTCCTGCGCAGGCTCCAGAACTCCGCGCGGCGGCCCGTCGGGACGGAGGGCGTCCGCGATCCGATTCTGAGCGTATTCCCTGGAGACCGCACGCACGCGTTCCCGGTCCTGCGCATCGACCGGTTTCCACCCCGTCTCGGCCAGCGAAAACGCGGCCGCCCGGCGCAACGCTTCGTGCGGATGCGGCAGGAGCTTGATCCTCTGCGGCGCCGTCGCCCGGTCCCGCGCCCGCCGCACCATCCCTGCGATGGCGTCGAGCGCAGGCGCACGGTCCGTCGACGCCACGCTCCACAACCGCTCCAGCGTCCGAGCCTCCTCCGGAATCGGGCCCTCTACGGCCCCGATACGCGCCAGCGACGACGCCGCAACCTTGCGCACGTCGGGCTGGATCGAGTTCAGATCCGAGCCCAGCGCGTCGATGGCATCCAATCGCCCGAAATCACCGAGAGCTTCCAGGATCGCCCGTCGCGATTCCGGCCGCGCATACGGGATCGCGTCGACGAGCGCCGGCACGATCCCCGACCTCCCGGTCGCGCGCATTCTCCGGATCTCGCGCAGCTTCGCTTCCTCGTCATTGCCGCGCAATACGGGAACCTCGTCGCTGAACGGTCCGGTGGGCCGCTTCTTCCCTCTCATGCCGCAAGAATAACGCCGAGGTCCGGACGCAACCTACTGCTCACTGTTTCATTCGCCGGATGACCGCCGGTCGGCGGCCAGGAGAACGCGCATGGCCTCAACGTACCACCCAGTCCGTCGACTACCGGGCAGAAGTCCGGCAAGCCTGTGCTCGGGGTGACGATCCGGAACGACAACCAGTGAGCGTCGTGCGCGACCTGGCGTGCCCAGGTGCCTGCGTCGGTTCAGGGCTGTCAGGATGGCTTCGAAGCTGAAGAGTGTCATGCGGTCGGTAGCGGGCCTACTTCGCCGTCCCCACCGTCACCACCACTTTGATGTTCCCGCCGCCTTCGGACGTGATCGCGACGTCGACCTGGCGAGTGTCCTTCTTCAGCGAGCACTTCATGCTGCTGACGTCGTCGCCGTCGGCCGAGCGCGGCTCCCACCCGAGGTCGCGCATGGCTTCCACGTACTCGGTGTACGCCTTGTGAACTTCGCCGGGGCCCTGGCAGGTGAGCGTGCCGTCGGTCATGAGGTCGCCCTGAACGCGGACGCCCGTGGCGACGGGGTTGCCGAGGTTTTCGGGCGCGAGCACGTCGGAGCTGAGGTAGCCGGGGGCCGAGCCGCAGGCGATCGAAAGAAAAAGGGCGGGGACGAGCAGCGCGAGCTTCTTCATGTCATGCCTTTCTGAAGCCGGGATTCTATTTGCGACGCTTGTAGAAGAGGCGCACGGTGTGCTCGGCGCGGCCGAGGCCGGAGTCGAGCTGTTTTTCGGCGCCGTCGAATTCGAGCGACGCCTTGTCGGCGCCTGCGGCCGTGAGGCGGAGCGCGCCGGTTGTCTCGACGCCGTGGACCAGGGTGCGGACGTAGACGATGTCGCCGTTGAGCGCGAGGGCGAGGATGGACTCCTGCTTGCCGTGCTGCGCGACGGTCGGGGAGAAAACCTGCGCGCCGGGCGGCGGCCAGGTTTTCGGTTTGAGCGCCGGGTCGAAGGCGAGCGTGAGGGCGTCGAGGTCGACGGGGGCGGCTCCGCGCGGCTGGCCGTTGACGGCGACGGTCGCCGCTTCCGCATTCTCAGCAACTCGCACGGAGATCGTCATCCTGATCTTTGCCTGGGGCGGCGCGGGCGGGGTGCAGGCCGCGAGGAAGAGCGTCAGGGCGAGGGCGGGGCGCGATTTCATGGAGGGAACGATAGACGGAGAGGGTGGTCCGGTGCAATTGGAAGTGCTGGGAAGCATGTCGGCATATCGTCGCTTATGGTACTGATTTAATACTATCCCGTGGTTCACTTCACTATGAAAGGCTCTCGGGACCGCCTCTTGCATTGGAAGACATTCGTTCGCGTTCCCGACGTAGCACCCGGCAGTTCGGGCGCCATCCGGGAACCAATCCAACACAGGAGACTTCTACCATGATCACGCAAATCCGCATGCTCTTCCTTGGCCTCATCGTCACCGGCTTCGGCTGGGGCGTCAGCCTCGCCCACGCCGACGCCATCGACGACTTCAAGGCCGCACGCACGGCCGTGCAGGAAACCCAGCATGCCGTCGAAACGCTCGGCCCCGACGCGACTCCGGAGGAAGTGCAGCGCGCGCAGGACCTCGCCGACGAAGCCCAGCGGGCGCTCGATGCGGCCGCCGAAGCCATCGAGGACGGCAAGGATGACGGATCGGTCGGCGAAGAGACGGGCAAGCTGCTCGATCAGTACATGGATCAGCTTCGCCGGGACCTCCGCCGAGCGACCCTTCGCCTGCCGGAGCGCGAAATGCCGGAGGCGAAGAAGCTCGAGCCGAAGGAAAACCGCACGATGGTCGAAACCTGGGGCACGGATGCGCAGTTCTGGAAGGAATTCGAGGCCTGCGCGGTCGAGCTCAAGCAGCTCAATGAGCGCCTCGAGAAAGAGCTCGGTTACGACGGAGCGAAGAAAACCCTGAAGGCCGCTTTCGACAAGGTCGGCGCTTCTTCCAACTACGTCAGCTCCTGGGGCAACAACTACTGGCTCGCGGTCCACGACGCCCTTGCACGACTGCAGGAAGCGGAGGGGCTCGTCAAGGACCTGTCCCGGCAGCGCGGACCGCGCACGGCCGGCGACGTGAAGTACGCGCTGTACCTGAAGGAGCAGATGGGCCTCCTGCGGCAGGACGGCAAGCGGATCTTCGAGCTCTCCGCCCGGACGATGGCGTTGCAGGCGAAGCGGGCGAAGGCGATCGAGGACTGCGTGCGGGCCGGCAAGAGCACCGTGGACAACCCCGAGCTGAAAGCCGCAGAGAAGGCGCTCGACCCGCTCTTCACGAGCCTGAAGGACCGGTCGCTGGTGAAGGTGCCGGTTTCGAAGACGGAGTGGACGAAGCGGAACGTCGAGTCGAGGTAGGTTGCCGGCAGGACGATCGCGAGGCGCGGCGGGCCGGGCTCCGAGAGGGGGGGGCCGGTTCGCCGCGCCCGCGGCGTTTCAGGTACGATCAGCCCACGCCAGCAACCCGGAGGCTCGCCATGTCCGAACCAAAAATCGCCGACCGCCGACCCGCCGTGAGCGAAATCGAGCCCGGCACCTACGCGTGGTGCGCGTGCGGCTCCTCGAAGACGCAGCCGTATTGCGACGGCTCGCACGCGGGATCGATCTTCTCGCCGAAAGTGTTCACCATCACCGCGAAAGCGCGCGTCGCTCTCTGCCAGTGCAAGCACTCCAAGAACGGCCACCTCTGCGACGGGTCGCACAAGACGCTTCCGCCGGCTTGAGCTCAAGTCGTCGGGCCCGGCGCGCCGATATCAGGATCAGGCGCTTTGCTGGAGAACCGCGATGAACGAGCTCGAATCCGCGATCTTCGACCTGCTTGACCCGTGGACCCCCCCGGTCTCCGCCCTTGGCGAGGACCTGCTCCGCGTCATCGCCGCGCGGCTGGCCGCCGCGGCGCGCGATGCGGTCTCGGGCGTCATGCCGCCGGGGGAATGCGACGTCGCCATGAGAGCCATTCTGCGGCGAAGCGGCTACCCGGCGGATCTGGCAGCTCCGGCCGCCAGGCGGATGGTCGAGCACGTTGCCTGAGCGCGCGAGCGACGAACGGGGGTTGGAGCGCAGCACCAGTCCTCCGGCGCGCTAGCGGGTGGCGAATTCAGCCGACGCGATCAAGGCGTTCGGATACGAAAGCGTCGACGCCCTCGAGGCCGAGTGGAAACTGCACTGGAAGTAGCGTTCAGCGGTTGCGGTAGACGTCGCGCCTGTTCCCGATCCGATAGACACGCACGAGCCGCGCCGAATCGTCCACCGTGTACAGGATGCGCCAGTCGGCCGTCCGGACCCGATACCCGGTGGAACCGGCGAGTTTCTTCGCCCCCTGCGGACGCGGATTGCGCGCCAGGTCGTCAATGGCTTCGCGGACGCGCGCCATCGCTTCCGCTTCAAGCGCCCTGAACTGGCGCACCGCGGAGGTTTCGAGCTGCACCCGCCAGTTCAGCGGCGTGGGCGGCGTGGGGCGGCTTTGACCTTTTGCCAGTCGTGGAACCCCGTGGCGTTTCGGACGGCCAGGTTCAATTCGCTGGCATCGAGCAGTTCCTCGGTTTTCTCGCGGAGGGCCGATTCGATGACGAAGTTTTTCCTCAACCCGAGCGTTTCGCACACGCGCGACAGCGTGCGGGTCAGGTCCTCGGGAAGCCGGGTAGCCAGCGGCATCGTCCTCATGACGAAATCATGACAGATCTTGCTCCAGCATGCAAGTCCTTCACGGACGATCCCACCACCCCGGCCCGCCTACTTCTGTTCCCTCACCTTCCGGTAGTCCTTGAGCGCCTCCTGGTACGCCTCCTTGATCACCTCGATGCTGCCCATCTGCGAGTCGAGCGCGTAGCCGTCCAGCTCGGGATTCGCGTACGGCATTCCCTCGGCGGCCGCGGCGATGTAGCAGCGCCGCGCCAGGTGGTCGTCGGGGAGATTCTCGACGACCCAGCACCAGTGGAAGTTCGCGCGGTCGCGCTTCTCGAGGAACCAGCAGGAGACGCCGGCATAGAAGCGCATTTCGGCGAGCCGTGGTGATTCCGGATACTTCGCGATCGCCGCTTCAAGGGACTCGAGCGCGCCGGCGTACTTTTTCTGCGCGATGCGCCGGTAGCCGTTCTCCATGACGACGTCAGCGTCGACTTCCAGCCCCTTCACCGCCTTTTCTTGCGCTTCCCAATCCTTGCGAAACCGCGCAATCCGCGCCAGCCCGAGGCGGGCCTCGCGCTTTGCGCCCGCTTTTTCCCACGCGGCCGCCGCCTTCTCGTAGTCGCCAAGAGCTTCGTGGATCCGCGCGGCCACGACAGGCTCTCCCGCAACCGCTTTCTCTTCTTCAGGCGTCATCGTGTTGAAGCCGGGATTGTCGCGAAGCAGAGCGAGCAGAAACTCGAACGCACCGTCCTTGTCCGCGTAGATCTCCGACTCTTCGAGATACGTCCCGTCGGGCTTGAACGCGGCGAAATGCGCCCACTTGTTCTTCACTTTTCCCTTCACGAACGCTTCGGCGGCCTCATCCCGGCCCAGCCCGGGCCCGCCGGTGTTGAAGTAGAACGGCACGAAGCGCCGGTTCAGCAGCTCGATCACACGCGGTTCGGCGAAGGCGCCCGCCCTCATCGGTTCGGCGCCGGGTCACCAGTCGCCCTTCGTCGCGCATTTCGCCCCGGCCTCGTCCACCCCGAACGCGATCCCCTTGATGATGATGAGGCGGTTTTCCTTCTTCGCCCGGGCAAGCGCTTCTTCGAAATGACCGGGAAGCGTCCACTGGATCGCCGAACGGTCGCAGCCGTATTCGGCCTGCGCCGTGGCGGGCAGGGCAACGGCAGCAACGAGGAGGGCGAGGGCGGACAACGGGCGAGCGATCGAGCTCATGTGGGGTTCTCCGCAGGGTGCCTGCAGTTCATGTAACGCGGCCCGGTGAGCCCGGGTTTAGCGGGATTCCCTATCGCGGGATTTCCGGGTATCCGCACCCGGCCCTCGAGGATATCGGCCATGTGGACGACGCCGAAAGGGGGATCTATCTCAGGAGAATTCCGGATTCCGGAAGAAGTGGGGCCGTGACGCGCGGCACGATCAGCGGACTGCGCCCGAGCACAGGTCTCCACCCTTCGCGAGCGCCTCATTCAGGTCCGGCGATGAAGATCCACAAGTGATCCCCGGCTTCAGCGCGCGGCCCTCTTTTTCGCCTTCGCGGGCTTCGCCTTGTGATACGCGCCCAGCGAGGCCTGGTAAAACTCGATGTACTTCTTCGCCGGCACGCGGCGGACGAGCTCGCCGATGACGTCGAGGGGCAGGTCGTCGAGCTTCCTGAAGCGGATGCACGCGGCGCCCATGTCGAGTTTCTTGCCTGTCTTCGCCCATTCCTTCCTGAACCAGTCCGCGAGCTCGCCGCCGCCGTAGATGGACATGAACATGACGGTCATGTAGCCCTTGCGCGACGCGAGAGCGCCGAGCGGAAGGGGCTGTTTCGGATCGCAGTGGTAACCCGCGGGGAAAATCCTGTGCGGGACGAAGTAGCCGATGCACCCGTACTGGATTCCTTCTTCGTAGTCCTTGTCCATGTTCTTGAGGATCACGGCGCGAACGGCCTGGATCGCCGTTCGGCGGTCTTCGGGAAGCGAGGCCAGGTACTTCTCTATCGTCAGGGGAGTGGGGCTCATGGGGGAAGCTTACCGCAGGACGACGCGGAACCCGACATTCGGGACGCGCTTGTCGGGCGCCAGCCGCGCCCGCACTCCGGAGGCCGTCGTCGCGGCCGGCTCGTCCCACGCGCCGCCGCGCAGGACGCGTTCGGTCCCTTTGTCGGGGCCGCGCGGGTCGATCGAGTCCCCGCCGTACGGCGCGTACCAGTCGGCGCACCACTCACGGACGTTGCCGGCCATGTCGTACAAACCCCAGGAGTTCGGGCGCAGCTTCGCCACCGTCTGCGCTTCCTTCGCGTTGCCGGAGTGCCAGGCGTATTCGCCGACCTGGTCGGGAGAATCGCCGCTCTGGAAGACGTTCGAACCGCCGGCGCGGCAGGCGAACTCCCACTCGGCCTCCGTCGGAAGAGCGGGCCTGAGCTTTCCGGTTTTGGAAGCCAGCCGGCGCGTGAAATCCTGCAAGTCGATCCAGCTCAGCGTATCGGCGGGAAGATCCGCGCCCTTGCGCGTAAATGTCTTCCGGCCGACCACGGATTCCCACTGCGCCTGCGTCGTCTCCGTCGTCGCGATCCAGTAGTCCTCCGTGACTCTCACGGAATGCACGGCGGCGTCCGGCGCGAGGCTCCCCGGCGCCCCGGCCGTGAATTGCCCGGCGCGCACGTACACGAAATCCATGCGCAGCTTTTTCGATTCGTCGAGCATCACCGACATCCGCTTCAGGTGCGGATTGCCTTCCTTCCCCTGCACGAGAATCAGCCGGAACCCGACGCTCCCGACCCGCTTCCTCGGATCGGCTTCGCTGCGCGTCGCAGGGGTCGCGGCATTTCCGTCGTTGTAGCAGCCGCCGCGGATGTGCTTCAGCGTCGCCGTCGCGGGCCCGACCGGGTCCGTCAGCTCCGGTGCCGGCGGCATCGGCGCCATCCAGTCCCAGCAGTACTCCCAGACGTTTCCCTGCATGTCAAAGAGCCCCCAGGCATTCGGCTTGAGCGTTCCGACAGGATGCGTCTTCTCGCCGGAGTTCTTCGGGAGCCACGCGAACTCGGCGAGCGCGTCCTGCGTTTCGGCCGCCCCCCAGTCCCATTTCGAGCCCGCACGGCAGGCGCACTCCCACTGCGCGACCGACGGAAGCGCCGCGGACCAGCCGGCGAGGCGGACGTTGAGCCGTTCGACGAACTCCATCGCGTCGTACCAGGTGACGTTCTCAACAGGAAGCGTTCCGCCGCGGAAGACGGAAGGGTTCGACGACATGAGGGCGGACCACTGGTCCTGTGTCACCTCGGTAGTCTGCATCGCGAACTCCCGCGTCAGCGTGACCTTCCTCGTGTCCGACGCGGCGCCGAGCGTGAACGTCCCCGGCTTGACTTTCACGAACTCCAATTTCACTCCGCGCCCCGCGTCGAGGACGGCCTCGATCCGGTCTGCCGATACCTTCGGCTTGATCGCCGTGTCCTCGCTCTCGAGCTCCGACAGCGCCCGCGCGACGTCCCGGTCCTCCCTCAGCGCGAGCGCCTTCCGGTAGGCCAGCTTCAGCGCCTCCGCGTCCCCGCCCTTTTTCGCGGCCTCAATCTCCTTCATCGCGGCTTCCCAGTCCTTCGCCACCCTCCGGTCCGCCACCGTCCGCTGCATCTCCAGCGCTTTCGCGTCGTTCGCTTTCAACTCGAGCGCGTCCTGGAAGCGCTTCCCCGCAACGTCCAGGTTTCCAGCCGTGAGCGCCTCGGTTCCTTCGCGCATCGCGGCGTCGAAGAGGGTGTCGCGTTCGGCGCCCTGCAGCCGGTCGGTGACCTGTCGAAGCCGCTCCCGAGCGCGACTGAGGTCGGCGGGTTCCTCGGCGAGGCCGACCGCGGTCGTCCAGAGGGCGCGGGCCTTCATGGCATCGGGCTCGCGTTCCGCCGCCTCGACCGCCGCGTCGAATTCCTTTTTTTTCTTGAGCTTCCCTTCGGAATCCTTCGCCTTCGTTTCCAGCGCAACGAGGAACGCGTCGAGGAATTCGTTCTTCGGCCCTGCCGCCACTGCCTTGCGCGCCAGTTCGAGCGCCGCGACGAAGTCGTTTCCCCTTTCGGCCACCCGCGCCGCTGCCCAGTGGCGCCGCTGGGTCGCCTCCGATTTCATCTGCGCGACGAGTTGTTTTTCCGCGTCCGTCTGCGCCGAGGGTTCCAGCTTCCCGCAGGCGTCGAGCATCTTGTCCCAGAGCTCGACCGTGTCCGCCGCGTCGGCCGCCAGGCGCGTCGCGTCGGCCGCCGGCAGGTACGCGCGGTAGGCGGCGGACTTTTCGGAGGAGGCCTTCGCGGCCGCGATCTTCCCTTCTATCCGGTCCCGCATTTCCTCCAGGCGCCGGTCCTCCGGCGCATACGCCGCCACCCGCGTCAGCGTCGCGAGCGCGTCCTCGTGCCGCCCCGCGGTTTCGAGCCGCCCCGCCTGAGCGAAAAGTTCGTCGAGCTTGTCCGCAGCCAGGTCCTGGGGCGGTTCGGCAGGCGCCGCATTGTCTCTTCGCTTCTTCGCAACCATGACGCCGGCCACGAGCAGGCCCGCGGCCAGGAAGGTCGCGAAGACCCAGAGCGGAGCCTTGCTTCTCGGCTTCTGGGGGACATGCTCGACGACGCTGCGCTGCTTCACCATCGTAGCGTTCGGGTTCTTCTGGACGCGCAGGAGAGCCGCCAGAAGGTCCGAGCCGTCACGGAAGCGGTCCTTCGGGTTCTTGCAAAGGCAGCGGTCGACGACCCAGCGGATGCCGCCGCTGACGGTGTCCGGCAACGGCGGATGGTCCTGCTCCATCGCGGCGCGGATCACGGCCACCAGGCTCGATCCGCGGAACGGCGGGCCGCCCATCAGAAGGGCATATAAGGTGGCCCCCATGGCGAAGACGTCCGCCGCAGGACCCGCCGATTTCGCACTCTCCGCCTGTTCGGGCGCCATGAACCCGGGCGTCCCCATCGCGACGTTCGACAGGGTCCCGAAGGTCTGCACCGAACCGTCCGGCTTCGCGAGCCCCAGATCCGCCAGCTTCGCGCCTTCGAAATCCCCTTCCGGGATCAGGATGTTGTCCGGCTTCACGTCCCGGTGAATGATCCCCTTCTCGTGCGCCGCCGCCAGCCCCTTCGTCGCGGCAATGGTGATCTCGAGCGCCGCGTCCTCGGGAATGCCGGCGTCGTCCTCCTCCATCGTCCGCTTCAGATATTGCCCCGCGCTTTCGCCGGGGACGTACTGCATGACGAAGAAGTGCGTCCGGTGCTGGATCCCCGCGCCGTAGACGCGCACGACGTGGTCGCTTTCGAGCTTCGCGGCGAGCCGCGCTTCGGAAGCGAAACGGCGCGCGAGGCCGGGGTCGGCCTCGACGAGGGTGAAGGGGAGGATTTTGACGGCGACTTCGCGCCGGAGGGAGCCCTGGCGGCCGAGGTAGACGCTTCCCATGCCGCCGACGCCGATTCTGCGGAGGAGCGAGACGTCGCCGATGACAGGGCGGCCTTTGTTGTCGCGGGGGAAGCCTGCGACGAGGCGGTCCTGTTTCAGGTCGTCGGGCTTGGGGGGCATGGCCAGACAATATAACCTGCCGAGGGGGGTCGGTTTCGCGCCGGGGTGCGCGAGTGCCGTCGCTTCATTCCGGGTTCCGAAAATAGTTCGTCAGATGCTTAAAAATAGTAAAATCCTTATGGATTACAAAAGAGCCTCAAATCCCGTGTATTCCTGAACGCCGTGCCGCCCGCGCCGTCATTCGGGACTCTTCACTCGTGAAACAGGACCCGCGCCGTCCCTCGCGCCCCCGCGCCGACTCCGGCGCCGTCGGCGATCTCACCCCCCCGCCGGATTTTCCCAGCACATTTCCTGACCCGATCGAACCCGACCCGATGCTCGCCACCGAGCTCGACCGCGCCCGCCTCATCCAGTCGAGCCTGCTCCCCGCCCAACTCCCCGCCGTCCGCGGCTTCGACCTCGCCGCGCGCTACCTCCCCGCCACCCACGTCGGCGGCGATTACTACGACGTCCTTCCGCTCCGCGGCGGCCGCTTCGGCATCGTCGTGGCCGACGTTTCAGGAAAGAGCGTCTCGGCGGCGATGATCATGGTCATGGCCAGGACGATTTTCCACGGGCTCGCTCCTGCGATGGCCTCGGCGCGGGCGACCGTGCTGGAAGCCTGCGAGCGCATCACCCCGGACCTGCCGGGAGGAACCTTCCTGACCCTCGCGTACGGAATCCTCGACCCCGAAACGGGCTCCGTCTCGGTCGTGAACTGCGGCCACAACCCCCCGCTACTCTGGACCACCCTGAAGAACCGGCCCATGGTCGAAACTGTTCCAGTCAACGGCCCCGCGATCGGGCTCGTGCGCGGAAGCGCCTTCGAACGCGCCCTGGTCGAGCGCGAGATACCCCTCGCCTCCGGCGACCACCTGCTGTTCCACACCGACGGCGTCAACGAAGCGATGGACGTCAACGCGAACGAATTCGGCGACCGCCAGCTCGTCAAGGCCATCATGCGCGGAGGTACCAAGGACGCCGGCGGGATGGCGCAAGAAGTGGTCAACGCGGTGCTGCACCATCGGGGGATTGCGCCCGCTTCCGACGACCTCACCGTGCTTGATGTATGGAGGTTGCCGTAGGCCTCGTCCCAACTTCCGCTTGAACCGGGCGTTAATTACCTAGATAATCAAGGTATGAACCTCCAGCCCCTAGTCCTCGCCCTCCTCGAAGGCGGCCCGCTCTACGGCTACCTGATCGCACAGCGGGCGAGGAAGAAGGCGGGGCTGAAGTGGGAGGAAGGAACTCTGTATCCGCTTCTCCACAAGATGGAACGCGGCGGCCTCGTGCGATCGGAGTGGCGCGAAGCCCCCGGAGAGCGGCGAAGAAAGTACTACGCGCTTACGCGCAGCGGCCATGCGGCGCTGGCGGGAGCGCGGACGGACTGGAGGGAACAGGTCAAGGCCGTTTCCCGCATTCTCCTCGGAGGACGCCATGCCGACGCGCGATGAAGCTCTTCGACGGATGCTCGAAACCCACTCCGCGGCGTCGGCGATGACGCCGGAAGAGCGACAGGAATTGTGCGACCACCTCTGCGATGCGGTCGAAGCGAAAGTGAAGGGTGGAACGGCCGAGCTTCAGGCCGCGGCGGAGGCATTCGCGGAGATCGGCGACCTGCGGAAGATCGCGAAGTCTTTCCCGCGGGGGCCGGCGCTCGCGACGACGGGAGGCCTGCTGGTTGCGGTCTCTGGTTGGACCGCGCCCGCGGCGGCGTACCTGCTCCTCGCGGGGCTGTGGTTCCTGAGCGTCTTCGTCGCGCCGCGCACGATCATGATGGCGAGCGACGCGAACCTCGATCTCCCGGCGCTCGTCTGTTTCTTCCTCGCCGCCACGGCGCACTGCGGCCGCGGCGTCCTGCTGTTCGCCGTCGCACCGGTCGCGGCCGCGCTGGTCCTGCGCAGGTTCGGATGGAAAAGCGTCTTCCAGACCTCGAGCGCGGTCCTCGCGGTGGTCGCGATCGTCCTGGTCCTGGGCGGCGTGGTCGCCATCACCGTCGTCGGCGCTTCCGTGAAATAGCCGCTCAGAGTCGGGTCGGACACCCGCTCAAGAATCATCGCGGGCGTCAGCGTCGACAGCCGCGGCAGCGATCGCGGCGATCTCTCTCCCATGATCGCGCGGCACCCGCCGAATCCATCAACGCCGATCTCAATTGCTTCCGTGGCCTCGACCGCTTCCTGGTCCGAACCCTTCCAAAGGTCACCTGCGTCGCCTTCTGGTCCGCCATCGCCTACGACACGCTCAAATTCCTCGCTCTCGCCTTTCGCGGCCGGCCTGGATCAGAAGCCGATCAATAACGACCCTGAGAACGTGAGCAACGGTCGCCCGGAGGCGTGCGGCGTCGGCCCGTCCGGCGCGCCTCGATAGCCCCGGTTCCTCAACTACGCCTCGCGCGCGCGCCGGATGGGCTGACGTCGCGCGCCGCAGGGCGATTGTTGCTTACGTTCTCAGTGCCCGGAGGCGGACTTCAGCTCCGAAGCCACTTTCTGAAGCGTCTGCTTGGCGTCGCCGAAGACCATCATGGTGCGGGGGTGGACGAAGAGTTCGTTCTCGATGCCGGCGAACCCGGGGTTCATGGAGCGCTTGAGGACGATGACGGCCTTGGACTGTTCGCAGTTGAAGACGGGCATGCCGAAGATCGGGCTGCCGGGGGAAGTCTTGGCGGCCGGGTTGACGACGTCGTTTGCGCCGACGACGAGGACGACGTCGGTGTTCACGAAGTCGTCGTTGATCTGGTCGAGGTCGTAGAGCTGGTCGTAGGGGACGTTGGCCTCCGCGAGGAGGACGTTCATGTGGCCGGGCATGCGGCCTGCGACGGGGTGGATGGCGTAGCGGACGCGGGCGCCGTTTTTCTCGAGGAGCGACGCGATTTCGCGGACGGCGTGCTGGGCCTGGGCGACGGCCATGCCGTAGCCGGGGACGACGATGAGCGAGCCCGCGTTCTTGAGCAGCTCGGACGCGTCCTCGACGGACGCTTCGTTCACGTTCGCGGCCTTGCCGCCCGTGGCCGATTTCGCGGGACCGGCGTCGCTTCCGAAGGCGCCGAAAAGCACGTTGGCGAACGAGCGGTTCATCGCCTTGCTCATGACCATGGCGAGGATGAAGCCGGAGCCGCCGTCGAGGGCGCCGCAGATGATGAGGACTTTGTTGTCGAGCGCGAACCCGGAGGCTGATGCGGCGAGCCCGGCGTATGAGTTGAGCAGGCAGATGACGACCGGCATGTCGGCCCCGCCGATCGGCAGCACCAGAAGCACTCCGAGGACGAACGCTACGCCGAGCGTGATGTAGAAAACCGTGTCTGCGACGCCGATCGAAATCGAGGCCGGCCGCGCGACGAGGAAGACGACCATCGCGGCCGCGGAGAGCAGCGCGACGAAAGTGATCGCGTTCTGCATCGGAAACACCGTCGGCTTGCCGGGCAGGAACCCCTGCAGCTTCCCGAACGCCATCAGCGACCCCGTGAACGTGATCGCGCCCATCAGCACCTCGAACCCGACCGCGCCCATGTGGAAGCGGTCCACTTCTCCGTGCGCCGCGAACCCGCTCTCGTGGATGTAGTAAATGACCCCGACCAGCGCGACGGCGAGCCCGCCGAACGCGTGGGACAGCGCGATCCGCTCCGGCATCTTCGTCATCGGGATCTTGAGGCCCATCGGAACGCCGATGATCGAGCCGAGCAGGATCCCCCCGGCGATCCACTCGTAGCTCAGCCCCTGCACGACGAGTGTTCCCGCGACCGCCAGCAGCATCCCCAGCGCCGCCATCGTGTTGCCGCGGCGCGCCCGATCGGGGTGCGTCAGGCTGACGATGCCATAAATGAAGAGGAAGCTCGCGGCGAGATACGCCGCTGCCGTGACGAGTTGCCGCCCCTCGATCGAGGCCGATGCCGCAGCGAGGAGAACAGGCGTCACTTCGCCCCCGGCTTCTTGCGGAACATCTTCAGCATCCGGTCGGTGATGAGAAATCCGCCGACGACGTTGATCGTCGCGGCCGTGACGGCGACGACGCCGAGGATGCGCGCGGCCAGGCCCCAGTCGCTGCCGGCCGCGACCAGCGACGCCACGAGCGAGATGCCGGAGATCGCGTTGGTGAACGACATCAGCGGCGTGTGCAGCAGCGCCGGCACCTTCGAAATCACCGCGTACCCCATGAACGCCGCCAGCATGAACACGAACAGCCCCGACAGGATCGGCTCCGTCATGGCGCGCCTCCCGCTTTCGTGACCGCTTCCAGCACCCTCGCGTTGGCCACCTGGCCCTCGCGTGTGATGACGCATCCCTTCGTAATTTCCTCGTCCATGTTCAGCTTCCACGCCCCTTCCGCCGTGATGTGCAGCAGCAGCTTCTCGATGTTGCGCGAAAACGTGAGGCTCGCGTGCTGGGCCAGGTTCGAAGGGGCGTTCGTGGGGCCCATGATGAGCACGCCGTTCTTCACGACGTCCTTCCCGGGTTCGCAGCCGGCGACGTTTCCGCCCTGGCGCGCGGCGAGGTCGACGATGACCGACCCGGGCTTCATCGAGCGGACGTGCTCTTCGGTGACGAGAATCGGCGCCTTGCGGCCGGGGATGAGAGCGGTGGTGATGACGACGTCCGCCTTTCCGATCGCCGCGGTGATGAGCTCGGCCTGCTTCTTCTTGAATTCTTCCGACTGCTCCTGCGCATAGCCGCCCTGCGCGGCCTTCACCTCGACCCCCTGCACCATCAGGAATTTCCCGCCCAGCGACTCGACCTGCTCCTTCGTCTCCGGCCGCACGTCCGTCGCCTCGACCACCGCGCCCAGCCGCCGAGCGGTCCCGATCGCCTGCAGCCCCGCGACGCCGACTCCCATCACCAGCACCTTCGCCGGCATCAGCGTCCCCGCCGCCGTCATCAGCATCGGGAAATACTTCGGCAGCCGCGTCGCCGCCGCCACCACCGCCCAGTACCCCGCGATGTTCGCCTGCGAACTCAGCACGTCCATCGACTGCGCGAGCGTCGTCCGCGGAATCATGTCGAGCGAGATCGCCGTGATCCGGCGGCCGTTCAGAAGCTTCACGAGCGGCAGATTCGAGAGCGGGTAGAGAAGCGAAACGAGCGCGGTTCCTTCCTTCAGCTTCGCGACTTCATCCGCCGAGGGCTCGTTCACTTTGGCGATCGCGTCGACCGACGCGTACAGCTCGTCCGCGCCCGCCGCAATCTTCGCCCCCGCCGCCACATAGTCCGCGTCCGGCAGGAACGACCCGTCCCCCGCCCCCGCCTGCACCACGAACTCCAGCTTCTTCGCGGTGAGTTTCCGCACCGTCTCCGGGACGATCGCCACCCGGCGCTCGTCGGAAGAGGTTTCCCGCGGGATTCCGATCTTCAGGCCCACGACCCCTCCCTCAGCGGCTTTCCCGTCTCCACGAACGTCTTGAGGTTGCACCCGATGAACGGCCAGATCCCCTTCCAGCACTTCAGAACGAACGCGTTCTTCCCGAACCCCGAATGCCGGACCTGCAGCACCGCGTCCTTCCCCCACGGCTTGATCGTGTACTCGAGCTTCATCACCGGGTAGTCCGGGTCGTCTTTCTGCGAGTGCACGAAGCGCGCATTCCGCTTCAGCTCCAGCACGCGGCCCGTCGAGCCGCCGTCACGGAACGCCCAGTTGCCGCCCTTGCGCAGCTCGTGCGCGTGAGGCGGCGTGTACCAGCGCGCGATCCGGCGGCCGTCGGTAAGGGCGGACCAGACTTGCGAAGGCGTGGCGCGGAGCCACAGGGTCAGGCGCACTTCGCGGGTCGCGGGCAAGGAGGCCTCTCTGCAGGAAAGTGAAGCGCGAAACGTTACCACCTGCACCCGGTCCCGTCGAAGAAGCGACCTCTTCCCCGTGCTAGACTTCCGCGCGTGCCCGACGAAACCGCGAGCCTCGGCGAACGCCTTTACCAGCGCTGGAAGTCCATCGAGACGTTCTTCAAGCGCGACATCTGGCTGCACAAGCCCGAGAGCCGCATCCGGCGGTTCGGGTACCACATCCTGCGGATGGGCGTGCTGACGGTCGAAGGCTCGATGAAGAGCGACGTCTTCCTTCTCTCGGCGGCGCTGACGTACCAGGTGATCTTCGCGCTCGTGCCGCTTCTGGCGGTCGTGCTTTCGATGTTCAAGGGATTCGGCGGGCTGTCGGGCGTGTCGGGGAGGGCGAAGGACTACCTGCTCCGCTACATCACGCCCGAAGTCGGCGACAAGGTCGTCACGACGATCGACTCCTTCGTCGCGAACATCAACGCGGCGGCGATCGGCGTCGTCGGATTCCTCGCGCTGCTCTACACCGCGCTCTCGCTCATGCAGACGATCGAGAAGACGTTCAACCGCATCTGGGGGATCAAGGCCCCGCGCCCGATCGTCCGGCGCTTCATGGTGTACTGGACGATCCTCACGCTCAGCCCGATCCTCCTCGTCGCCTCCGTCGCCGCGACGACCTTCGTGCAGAGCAACGCCCTCTACACCTGGCTCACCGAACACGTCCCCCTGTTCGGCGCCGCGACCCTTACGCTCGCCCCCTTCCTCTTCGCCTGGGTCCTCTTCACCGGCGTCTACATGATCATGCCCAACACCCGCGTTCAGCTCCGCGCGGCGTTCACGGGCGCGCTCGTGGCGGGGACTTGCTGGGAAGGAATGAAGAGCGCGTACGTCTGGTACAACACGAAGGTGCTGACGTCCTATGCGTTCTACGGGTCTCTCGGCTCGATCCCGGTCTTCCTGCTGTGGATCTACCTTTCGTGGATCGTCGTTCTTTTCGGGGCGGAAGTGGCCTTCGCCGCGCAGCACGTAGGGACGTACAAGCGCGAGATCGAGGGCGTGCGGATCAGCACCGCGGATCGCGACCGGCTGTCGCTGGTGATCGCGATCCAGACGGTGAAACCCTTCGTGATCGGCGAGCCGCCGCCCACGGCGGAGGCGATCGCGGCCGGCATGAACGCGCCGGTTCGCGTCGTGCACGACATCCTCTACCAGCTTTCGGAGAAGGGGATACTCCGCGAAGTCGGGATGGGCGGGAACAAGGATCCGGGGTACATGCCGGCGCGCGATCCCGCGGTGCTTTCGGCGCGCGACGTGCTGCACGCGATGCGCTCGTTCGGGGACGCCTACGCGCTTCCGAATGGAAAGGAGACCGCGGCGGTGTACCAGCTCGTCGACCAGGCCGAGGCGCGGGCGACGGATGCGCTCGCGGGCGTGTCGCTCAAGGAACTGGCGAGCCGGAATGGAGAGGGGGCGCCCGCGTAGTAAGGCGTCCGTGTGAAGTCTGGCAGCTCGCGATGGGAGGGCAGGGAGTAGTCGGTAGGGGGTAGGGGGTAGAAAGGACTGCCTTCACCGAGGAGTTCCTACCTCCTACCCACTACCCCCTACTCACTGCCGTCCCATTGCGAACCGCCCGGGCTGAATCGGAACCTCACTCAACCCGTCAACGCATTGTCAAAATGAAGCCAGAGCACGCGCGAGTACTGATAAATCGGGAGCCAGAGGAGCGCGAATACCCCGCCGGTCGCCGCGATGCAGGGCCAGTACGCGACGCCGGCCATGAGCAGCCCGACGGCCACCGGCGCCCCGACCAGGAGGCTCAACGCGTAGCTGAAGTAGATCGCGCCCAGGTAGTACCCCGGCTCCGGGAAATACGGCAGGTCGCACTCCGGACACTTCAAGTGCATCCGGAACACGCCCGCGAACATCCGCCCGCGACAGCAGCGCGGACATCGCCGGCGCAGGATGGCCATCAACTTCATGTGCCCATTCTACGCCTGGCCATGCGCTACTTCGGCGGGTCCGCCGGCGGATCGGCCGGCTTTTCCGGCGCGTGCCTCCTCTTGATCAGCTCGATCGCATTCGCACGGATGTCCTTGTAGGCCATGTCCACCTTCTGCATCCCCATGTTCTTGTGCGTCTTCCCTTCCATCTGCCCGAACGCCGCCGTCCCGGGCGTTCCGCCCATGTAGCCGAGCTCGAAGTCGATCTTCAGGATCCGGAACGTCAGCGGCCGCACGATCCCCATGTCCGGCGGCTTGCGCTCCCGGGAGCCCATATTGAAGAGCACCTCGACGCGGAAGGCGCCGATGTCGATGGTCTCCAGCAGGAGCGAGGCGAGGGCGTCCTGCTTCTTGATGGAGCACTCCATCGACTTCTGCGCCGCGGCGTACCCGTCGTCCCATCGTTCGAGCTTCATGAGCACCTGCGCGCGGCGGTGGTGCGGCGCCGGGTCGTCGGGCGTCTTCTTGATCTGCGCGTCGATCTTCACGAGCTCCGCCTCGTTCTTTTTCTTCTCCTTCGCGGCGGCATCTTCGCCAAAGCCGGTGACGGCGAAACCGAGCAGGACCAGCAACGTCAGCGAGGCGCGGGCGATCGTCATCGGAATCCCTTTCAGAAGAAACCGGACGTGAAGTGGTGGCTCGACGATCGATCATACCGATCCGGGCGGCAGGCCGCATTGCGCAAAGTGGACGGGTCGCGGCTCAGCGGCCCTCTTTCTCGACCGGCGGATCTCCCTCGGCGAACCGGTACCGTTCGCCGAGCCCGTCCTGGTAGATGTTCAGCCACGCCAGGGTTCCCGCGGCGCCGTGCGCCGAGAGCCCGAACTCGTACTCCAGGTCCGCCTGGATCTCGACCGACAGCGATGTCTCCTTCAGCGGGTCCACCGGAACCGTCTGCCATAGCGACTCCGCTTCCCCGCGCCGGCGCCGGCGGATCACCGGCCGGTACTCCTGGGCGCCGGGGACTGCGTCCCAGCGGAACGTCACCGGCGACCGGTGCCGGCAGACCTCGCGGGTGGCGACGTCCTTCGACGTATCGACGGGCTCGCGCAGGTACATGCGGCGAATGAGCGAGAGCTCGGCCACCGGCGGAACGGGGCCTGTGGCTGAGAATCTGCGGAAGTTGTGCCAGAACGGACCGCATGTGACGTACACGCCGTAGGCGCCCTCGGGCACGTTAAAGATCCGGAACTCCCCGGTGCCGTTGTCGTAGGAGACGCGAAAATCCCGTTCGACGAACCGTCCGGTGGACTCGTCGCGGAACGGCCCGAATCGCGCTTCGTCGTCCGTGAACACGGAGGCGGGCCGTCCGGCGTGCAGGAGACGGCCGCGCACCTCCGGGATGATCACCGGCGGGACCGCGGCCGGAGGCCCGAGCAGCTTCTCGATCGCCGCCGCCACGCCCCCCAGGCTGCCGCGGTAGGCTTCATCGCCGGATTCGCGGAGGAGGACCACGGACGGGTAGGTGGGCACCTTGAAGCGTTCCCGCCACTCGGTCATCGGGCCTCCCGGCATCTCGTGAAACACGCGCCACCCGACGCCGGCGTTGCGGAACATAGTCTCGAGGTCGGGCGTGCGCGGACCGCGGTACAGGCCGATCACCTCGAGCCCTTTGGGGGCGTAGCCGCGCTGGAAGCGATTCAGGGGCGCGAGGTATTCCACGAACGAGACCTCCGGCCCGCAATTGAAGAACAGCACCGGGTGCCCGCGGAGTTTGGCCAGCGTTCCGGCAACGGGCGGAGCCTGCTCAAGGCGGAGAACGACGGGCGCGGGCAGCGCGCGCGCTCCATGCCCGTAGAGACTGTGCGCCGGCGCCCCCAGGTACAAGCGGACGCAAATGCCGCCCGCGACGAGCACGGCCAGCATGAACGCGATTCCCGCAACACCGCCTGGAAGGCGCCGGGGACGACCGGCCGAGGGGACCTCGTGCACGCGGCCAGATTAGCAGCCGGACGGCGGAGAACCTACCGCGCCACGCTCTCGGCCACGCAGGCCGTGCCGTGCAGGTCGTACCCCTCGGCGCGCGTCACTTTCGCCGTGACGATCTCGCCGATCGCCAGGTCCTTCCCTGTCAGGTAGATCACGCCGTCGATGTCCGGCGCGTCCCCCGCAGTTCTCCCGACCGTGCGCCGCCCCTGGCGCGACTCGACGAGCACCTCGATTTCCTTCCCCAGCCACTTCTTCTGCCGCTCGAAGGCGACGGCCTGCTGCGCGCGCATGAGGCGGTCGAAGCGCTTCTCTTTGACGTCCTCGGCGATCTGGTTCTCGTAGCGCCCGGCCGGCGTTCCCTTCTCCGGCGAGTACTTGAATGCCCCCGCGCGGTCAAACTTCGCCTCTTTCACGAACGCAAGCAGCTCCTCGAAGTCCTCGTCGGTCTCGCCGGGGAACCCGACGATGAACGTCGTGCGCAGTACGAGCCCGGGAACACGCTCGCGGAGGCGGCGGATGAGGTCGAGCGTCTCGGCCTTCGTGATATTTCGCTTCATCGCCTTCAGCATCGGGTCTGAGATGTGCTGAAGCGGCATGTCGACGTAGCGGACGACGTTGGGCGTGTGGGCGAGGGCGTCGATCATCTCGTCGGTGAAGTACGACGGGTACGCGTACATGAGGCGGACCCATCGGACGCCGGGGACGGCCGCGACTTCGCGGAGGAGCCGAGGGAGCTCGAAGCTGTCGTAGAGGTCCTTGCCGTAGCTCGTCGTGTCCTGCGCGATCAGGTTGATTTCCTTCGCGCCGTCCGAAGCGAGCTCTCGGACTTCCTGGACGACCATTTCGACGGGCTTCGACCGGTGCCGCCCGCGGATCTTCGGGATGATGCAGAAGGTGCAGACGTTGTCGCACCCTTCGCTGATCTTGACGTACGCCGTGTGCCGCGGCGTGAGGCGCAGCCGCCCGACGTCCGCCTGGCATTCGCGGTCGTTGCGCTCGACCTGGTACTTCGCGGGCGCCTTCTTCCGCTTCGATTTGACGCGCTGCGTCAACTCCTCGCAGAGCTGCGCGATCTTTTCCTCGCCCATGATCCCGAGAAACGCGTCCACGTCCGGCAGCAGCGCGACCAGCGCGTCCTTGTCCCGCTGCGCCAGGCACCCAGCGACGACCACCCCAGACGCCGAGCCCTTCCTCTTGTGCTCGCACGCCTCCCGGATCACCCCGATCGACTCCTGCCGCGACGCTTCCAGGAATCCGCAGGTATTCACCACGATAATGTCTGCGTCCTCCGCCTTCTCGCAGATCGCGAAGTCGTCAAGAACGAGCCGGCCGAGGAGCACCTCGCTGTCGACCAGGTTTTTCGGGCAGCCGAGGCTGATGAAGTGGACGGTGCCGGTTGGCATGGGGGGGAAGAGCTTACGCCGGTGAGGGGGCCGTCGCAAGGCCGAAGGCGGAATCGGCTGAGTGAACAGAAAGGCAAAGGCCCTGCCTCAGAGGGCCTGGCGCGGCACGGCCGCAACCAAGGGCATGCGGATGCCGCGCCATCGGGAGAAGGCATGCTGCAGAGACCGACCCGCACTTAACGGCAACCACAGAGGACACAGAGAAAATAGACTTTGCTGTTCTCTGTGTCCTCTGTGGTTGCCGTTGAATTCGGACCGATAGCCGTTGCATATCATTTCCCGAAAATGCGGCGACCGCGCGTGTCTGGTTGCGGCTCGGCCGCGCTGAGTGCTCTGTGGCTCAGGCTGTTGCGCTCGGCGGCAAAGACGTCTCCACGACGCGCCCCGAGACCCGCGCGACGCGATACCCCTTCGCGCCGGGACGCGACTTCACCACGTCGAACAGCTTCGTACCGACGAAATGCAGCGCCGCCCCGTCGTCCGCCGCATACCCGCCCGGGAACCCCGCCCTCACGAATCGGTGGTATGCCGGCCGCCGCTTCTTGTCGCCGTCATAGTGCGGGCAGGCGCTTCCCGGCAGCAGCCCCAGCCCGTCGCGCAGCGGCGCAAGCGGCCCGAACGAGTCCGTCACCCCCGCCTCGAACCAGCAGATCATCCCGGCGGAAATTCCGGAGAGGACGACGCCGCGGCGCCAGGCTTCACCCAGGAAACGGTCGACGCCGTGCACGCGCCAGATCGCAAGCATGTTCGCGGTGTTGCCGCCCCCGACGAAGATCGCGTGCTGCATGAGCAGGAAACGGCGGATGTCCGTGCGCGGCGTGCCGAACAGCTTCAGGTGCGAAGCGCGCGCCTTGCGCTTGAATGCCTTGTGAAAGCGCTCGATGTACCCGTCGGCGTCGCCGCTGGCGGTGCCCAGGAAGCAGATCCTCGGGCGCTTCCGGCCCGTGCATTTCAGGATGTAATCGTCGAGCCTCGGGTTGTCCGGCTCCATGCTGAAGCCGCCGCCGCCCAGCACGATGATCTGTTTCATTCCGGCTGCCAGTGTACATTTGCGCTGTGATCACCGAAGCGATGGTACGCAGGCTCGCGCTTGCCTTTCCCGAAGCCGTCGAATCGTCGCACTTCGACGTCGCCGACTTCCGGGTCCGGAAGAAGATTTTCGCGACCATCCACCCGACGGGGAAATCGGGGGCGCTTCTCAGGCTCGGCGCCGACCAGACCTCAACGCTGGCCGACAGCGACCCCGACACGTTCAAGAGCGCCGGAGGTGGCGTCGCGCTGATCGTCCAGTTTGCGCGGGTCGGTAAGGCACATTACGCGCATCTCATCGAGCAGGCCTGGCGGGCGATCGCGCCGAAAAAGGCGCTGGCGGCGCGGGATGCGAGACGCGGGAAGACCTGAATCCCGTTTCTCGCTTAAGCTGTACAGGTTGACCATGCGCAACGCCCTCCTCGCCGCCTGCCTCGTTTCCGCGCCGCTCGCCGTCCTCGCCGACGACGAGGAAGTCCTCCCCTGCGACTCGACCGACGGATTCCAGACGGCCATGCCCGATGGCGGGAAGCCTGCGGACGCGGAACTCAAGGCCGTGGGCGGGCATCTCGTGCTGACCTACGAACGGTCGAAGATGGCGCCGCTGGCGAACTACACCCTGCTTGCGGAATTGAAGGAGCTGCACATCAAGATCCGCTCCGCCGAAACCGCGACCTTCGTGGTCGTGGTGAAGGACCGCGACGGCGCGACCTGGAATCAGCCTTTCCGGCTCGAAGGAGGCGCCTGGACGGACGTTGCGCTGGCGGTGCAACAGTTCCGGCTGAACGCGGATTCCACCCTGAAAAAACCGGCAATCGAGGCTGCGCGTCTGGGAACCGGCTGGATCATTCTGGACGCCGCGGCGATCGTGGGGAACGCGACGGGCCGCAACGAAGTGCGCGTCGATCAGGTCCGGATCGTGCGCGAGCCCATCGACGAGACCGTCGGCGAATGGGTTGTCGAGAACGAGACTCTCGTCGTGAAGAGCCGGAAGCACACGGGACGCCTCGTCGTGAAAAAGGGAGGAAAGCTCACGGTGACCGCGCCGAGGTTCGTGCTCGGCGGCGAACTCAGCCTCGAAGGCGGCGCCGTCGAATTCCGCGGGGGCGTCGTCGACATCCTCCAGCGCTTCCAGCACGAACGCGACGTCCGCCTCACGGGCGAAGCGCGCCTTGCCTTCCGCGACGCGCTCGTCTTCACGCACTTCCCTGCCGGTCTGAAACTCGACGGCGCGCAGACGGTCGAAATGACCGGCGTCGAGTGCGTCGGCGGCTTCACGGGGGACGTGCCGCCGAAGTCGAAGATCCTGCTTTCGAAAACGAAAAGCCCCGGGGAGTTCGTGATCGCGCCAGGGGGGACCATCGAAGTCGCCGACTGCGAAAACGTCATCCTGTGGCACACCTTCGGCGCGAACCTCAAGGGGGCCATCCGTTTTCCCGGTCCGGACGTCGGCGACAAATGGACGAGCGGAAACGGGCTCAACGTCACGGTCGAGCGAAGCCGCGGCATCAAATGGACGCTCCTGTCGCTCCCCGAATCCGCCGGCTCGGTCGAGAACTGCAACCCGATGGCCGCCGGCCTCCTCTTCGGCCACAGGACCGGACTCACGATCGACGATCTCCAGAACGGCCGCGCGATGACCGAGTGGCGCGTCCCTTCGCCGGACCGCGCGCTCGTCTTCCGCAACGCCACCGTCGCGGCGTGGAACATCTACGCTTCCGACGACGCGGTCGTCCGCCTGCGCAAATCGACGATCGGCGAAGCGATGACGTTCGGGAAGGGTCGCATCGAACTCGAGGACTCGACGGTCGACGGCAAGGGCGGCTACGTCGGCGCGCACGACGACAGCATCATCCGACTCGTGAGGTGCAAGGTCACCTGTCTCGTCGTGGCAAAGCGCCGGGCGCGGATCGAGCTCCTGGAATGCGATGTGAAAGGAGACGTGCGCGCGGTCGAGGCGGGGCGCATCAAGCTGAGCAGGACGACCGTCTCCGGCAAGGTCGAGGCAGACGCCGGAGCCGCAATCGAGCGCGATTGACCCGCAGTGTCGTTAGCTCGCAACCCGCAACTCGCAACTCGCCGTTTGCAACTACTCGTGAAACTCGCGAGGCCGGTCTACCGACTTGCAGAACTCCTCTTCCCCCGCGAAAACCGCTTCCCCCTCCGACGGCCGGCCGTCGAGGAAGCCGACGAAGTCGAGCTGCTGTGAAGCGGTGCCGCGCTCCGTGCGGAACTTGCGGGCGATTTCGACGGCGGGGAGCGTGTCGCGGCCCATGACGTGGGCGAGTTCGAAGTGGACGAGGCCTTCGTAGGAGCGGTAGACGAGCTCGGTGCAGACGAGCTTGTCGGTGGTCTTGAAGTCGAACTCGTAGTCGTAGGGTTTTCCCTCGTTCGCGAAGCCGCGCGCGATCGCTTCGACTTTCTGCTTCACGGAAACGCGCGGCCGCAGGACGGCCACGAAGTCGGCGTGCACGGAGTGCTCGAGAGAATTGAAGATGACGCCGTCGCTGACGGCCTCGATGACGGCGTGGCGGTGGCCGTCGTGGCAGGGTTTGCGCCAGCGTTCGAGCTTCGCCCTGACGTCCGGGGCGTCGAGGAGGCCCATCGCCTTCATCTCTTCCTCGCTGCCGACGTAGAGGACGGCGTGCGGCCAGAACCCGGGGAGGAACGCATTCGAGAGGAAGAAGTTCCGGCGCTCGAGGATGATGTCGCCGGGCTGCATCTTCAGGCGGAGCTCCGAAATCTGCGATTCGCGGATGAGCGGCCGGCGCGCGACGACGCGCGTGTCGCCGATCCACTCCGAGAGCTGCGACTGCACGGCGTACACGGGCGAGTATGCGTCGCTCTTCACCTTTGAGAGCACGCGGTTCAGCCAGTTCCGGTGAGTGTGCACGTCCAGCGCCCGCGTCGCGGCAATTCCGCGCGCGATCCGCTTTTCAATCCAGTCCAGCTCCTCGGGCGGAAAAACCTGCTCCTCGCGCCAGAGCGGCCGGCGCTCTTCGAAGTACGCCGCCATTTCCTCGAAGCGCTCCGCGTTCGAGCCCGCGCCGATCCCCGACGCAATCCTGTCGAACATTCCCGCGCTGATCCCCCACCGCGGGTCGGGCTCGTTGAGCTTCTTGCGGGCTTCCTTCCAGTCCTGGAACGTCACGACGAGCCGGCCGGAAGATTCGAACAGCACGGTCGCGGCCGTGTAGGCGACCAGGAAGCACCGCGCCTTGAGCGCCGGATCCCGCACCGCTTCGAAGCCCGCGTACATCGCGACCTGCCGGAGAAGCGCCGATCGGTAGGTGAGAAACGTCATGTACTCCTTGCGGAGCGCGTCGTCCTCCGGCGCGGTCATGTACTCGCGCTTCTCCCCTCTCATCGCACCTTCCAGCTGCGCGCGGAGGCCGGGGAAGCGCGCCACCAGCTCGTCCATTCCGGCGGACACGGTTTTCAGCCGCGCGGCGTCGGCGCGAACCGAGGACTCGATTTCTTCGGTCGACATCCCGGCGAGCGCGGAGGGGAACGCTTCGAACAGTGTGTCGCCGCTTCCCGTGATCCGCCCGATGTAGATTCCGGCGACGAGGAGGACGGCCTGGGAGAAGCCGAACGCGGACCAGCGGAGCCACATCGGTATCGGGGACGGCTCCCCTGCGTGGAGTTTGCGGTAGCGGTAGAAGACGATGAGCGAGGTAACGGCGGCCGTCCCGCCCGGCACGGCCATGATCGCCATGTACCACACCGGCGGGTCGGCCATCATGTCGCGGCGGAGCACGAGCAGGATCCAGGTGATCCCGTGAAGGCAGATGGACGTCGCGGTGATGTACCCGAAGCGCGACCGCCAGTTGGCGCCGTAAATCCGCAGGAGCCGCAGGTGGGCCGCGACGAGCGAAGGCACCGCGGCCCCCCACCAGATCCGCCAGAGGTCCGCCCGTTGCTTCGCATCCGTCCAGACGAGGAGGTAGAACGCGACCTGGGAGGCCGCGAGGAGGGCGATCGCGGCGGCGCCGAAGCCGTGGCGGGTCGGCGGCGGGCGGAGGTAGACGGAGGTGAGCGCGAAACCGATGGAGAGCCCGGCGGCGGTGACGAGCCACTGCCAGAGAACCGGAGGGATCGATCGGCCGAAAACTCCGAAGCCGAAAATGACGGCGGCGGTGACGGCGAAGACGGCGGCGAGGCGGGTACAGATGCGATGCATGGGCCCGACGATATCAGGAATAGCCGCGGGGGAAGTCCTGCGGGAAACTGCAACTCTCAACTTTCAACTTCCAAGCAAACGAAGAACTTCAACTGTCAACTTCAAGGATCCCCGACGCCCAGGTCCTTGAAGTTGTCGTCTTGTAGTTCTCCCGTTGCTTGGAACTTGAAAGTTGAAGTTTTCCGTTTTCCGGCGCAGGGGCTCTATCGCTTTCCAACGACGCGCTTCCCGCCGACGCCTGGAGTCTTCCCGCGGCTTCCCAGCAGCTCCTCAAGCCGGTCGAGCCCCATCTCCACATTCTCTTTCGGCGGTCCGAACGAGAATCGCATCCACTTCTTGTACGGCGACGGATTCCGCCGGTACTTCCCCGGATTCACGTCGAAAAACTCCCCCGGCACCGTCATCACCTTCCGCTCCAGCGCCTTCCTGAAAAACGTCATCGCGTCGTCGAACGGCGCCGCCAGCCGGTCGAGCGTTTTTCGCAGAACACTTTCCGAAGCGCCGTCGTCTCCTGGTCGGCGCGTTTCGGCTCGAGCGCGGCGAGCGCGGCGCGTTGCGCGATGCGCGAAGGGCCGCCGTCGATGGCGCTGGCGGTGCGCGCCATGGATTCGACCATCGCGGGCGGCCCGGCGACCCAGCCGACGCGCCAGCCGGGGTAGCGGAAGGATTTTGTCAGGCCGTCGAAGATCAGCACGGGGTCGCGGTCGGGATCCTCGACATGCGCAGCCGCGCTCACCGGCCCCGCGCCGGGCTTGCCGTCGGCGGTGTAGATGAAATGCGAGTAGAACTCGTCCATCAGCAGCGTCACCCGCCGCTCGCGCGCGAGCGCGACCATCCGCGACAGCTCGTCTCCCTGGATCACGTTCCCCGTCGGGTTGCACGGATTCGAGATCACCACCGCGCCCAGATCCCGGTCCGCCACTTCCCTCTCGAGCTGCGCCGCCGTCAGCACAAACCCGTCCGCCTCGCGCGTCCGGATCGGAATCGGCCCCAGCCGCGCGAGGTGCATGTTGAACATGTCCTCATACGCCGTGTAGTCCGGCAGCTGATACCCGACCGTCACGCTCCCGAGCGCCGCCATTGCCCGCGTCAGCGCCAGCCGCCCGCCCTGCGCGATCGAAATGTTCTTCGCGGCGTACGGCTTCTTCCCCTTGCGGTACAACCGGTTCACGTGCGCCGCCACCGCTTCGCGCAATTCCGGCGTCCCCTCCAGCGGCCCATACGCATGATCCGCCGGCTCCAGGTGCACGTCGCAAATCCGCTTCGGCGCCCCCGCCATCTCCCCGATCTCCGGGCGGAAACCGAGCTTCACCGCTTCGGCCACGACGTAGATCACGCCCATGTAAGGGACGTTGCGAAGCGCGGCAAGGTCGGAATTCGGGTCGGGAAGCGCGTCGGCCATGGAGGGCTCCGGGAACTCGAGAAGGGCGGTGAGCTTCGGCGGCGGGAGGGGCCGGGTCAAGCTTCGGACTAGCTCATGGCCCAGCTGCGCAGGAGGCTGTAGCCGACGAGGCAAAGAAGCGGCACCGCGTTCGCGAACCAAGCGGCCTTTTCCCGCGTTTCCCGCGCCGCGTCGCGCAGTTCGCCCGCACGCCGGGGGCGAACGGCCAGAAGCATGAGCAGGCCGAGCGCGAACCACGCGCCGCCGCCGCCGAAAGGATCCCAGAGCGCAAAGCCGGGGAGCGAATCCGCTGCGTCGCTGCCGAGGGGAGGCGCGGTGAACCAGAGAGTGAAGGGGCGGCCGAGCGAGAAGCCGAGGCCAAGCGCGGCGGTGGCGAGCGCGAACGGCGCGGGACCGCGGCGCGGCTTGAGTTCGGGCTGGTCGGTCATGCGGACGAGCCGGTCGGTCGCGAATTCGCGGGCTTCGCGGTGGTAGACGGCGCTGTGCCGGCTGGAAGGGCGCGGCGCGGGAAACTCCGGGCGGCCGACGAGCGAGGCCTGCGGTGGAGCGCCGCCCGCGGCCAGCGAGATCGTCGCGAGAAGGATGCCGAAAGCGCCCGCGATCCACACCGGGTCGCCGCTGCACGCGCACGAGAACGCACCCGCGGCCGCGAGCGCCAGCGCAATTCCGCCGGCGCGCCGCGCGCCACTTCCTCGTTCCGATGGCCGCCAATCGCCGTTCATGATCCGCCTCCTGCGACAGCGTCCGCATTGTAGCGGAGTGACGGCGCCGGCGAGGCGGATGTTCAGCGACTGCGTCTGTCCGACGACCGCGGCCCCGGCTGCCCGTACCAGGCAAGGCAGGCCAGCGGCAGCAGGAAGGGGCCGAAGACAATCCCGTAGAAGAGAAGGCCGAAGCAGAGGCCTCCGGAACTGAGCAGGTCGAGTCTCATCGCGCGCCTCCTGAAAGGTGCCACGCCACCAGCCCGAGATACGTCACCGTCAGGAACAGGAACAGCAGCATCAGCAGCGCATGCCCGAGCACCAGCCCGCGCCCCTCCGGCCAGTCCTCGTGCCGGAAATAGAACACGTCCACGCCGATGCGCGCAGCCCAGTGCACGCCGATGAACGCGGCGAGCGCGAGGGCAGCCTTGTCGCCGCGCAGCATCTCGTCTCGGAGGAATAACGTGAGAGCGCCGAAGGCGATGATCGTGAGAACGGTGAAGCCTCCGTAGGTCCACATCAGCTTGCGATTGAGCGGCCGGAGACGCGCGAGCTCCTCTTTCCAGCCCAGGCGCGCGGGGACCTGGAAGCTCGCGGCGAGGACGAGGAAGTGCCCGAGACCGGCCAGAGTGAGCAATTTCGGGAGAAGGGTGGCGATCATGGCATGCCTCCCGCGGCCGCAGCCGCGAACACGAGGGCGAGGGACGCGAACAGACTGAGAAAAGCGACGTCGAGCGCGCGATTGCGCCGGCGTTCTTCACGGTCGTAGTAGAAGAGCTGCACGAGGACGCGGATCGCCCAGAACGCCGCGAGGTAGCCGCAGGTCCAGCGGGCCAGCGGCGCGCCGCTTCCCAGGAATTCCGCGGCGCCGAGGCAAAGCGCGCCCAGCCCCGCGAGGACGAAGACGATGTATCCGGCGTGCACGTAAAAGATGTTGCGCACGATTGGCGTCGCTCCGGCGAGGCTCGCGGCGTAGCGGAGCTTGTACGGGGCGATGAAGTTCACAGGAATGAGCGCGAGCTGAAGCCCTCCGGCGAGCTGGATCAGGGTAGTCATGACGCCCTCCTTTCTCAGATCGCCCCGGCCGCCCGCAGCATCGGCAGCACCACTTCGCGCACGAACGGCGGGTGGAAGAGGAAGAACGCGGGGCCGGCGATGACGGCCCACGCGAAGAGCCTTCCGGTCAGGCCGCGATCGAGCCCGAGCCGCTTCCCGATCCTGCTGCGCTCGAGAGCGACGGCGGCGCCCTGGAGGACGAAGTAGGCAGTCGGCAGGCCCCAGCCGCCGCGGGCGGGGACGCTGATGACGAGTTCGTGGACGAGGCCGCTCAGGGCGAAGACGGCGAAGAGCGCGAGGCGGGGGGCGCGGCGGAGCGGGCGGAGGACGAGGTCGCGCACGAGGTCGCTGAAGCCGCGGTTCCAGCGGCCGCTCCAGAACTCGGCGGGGGAGGTCGCGAGGAGCGGCGCGTCCATGACGGGATCGGCGTCGCGGCCGGCGGCGCGCCAGGCGCAGCTGGCGAGATGGAATGCGCCGCAGTGGAGGGCGAGGACGAGGCCGGCCATGGCGATCCAGGCGGCTGCGAGGTCGTTCGGGCCGAAGCGCGCGACGCCGAAGAAGAGGGCGGCGCCGAGCACGAGCTTGATTTCCGCTGCGGCCCACTCCGTCGTGCGCGGCGCGGATTTCGCGCGGCCGTGCAGGAAGCGCTTCGCGTCCATTCCCGGCCAGGCGAACAGGTAGGCGAGGCTTGAGCCGAGCTTGGCGCCGGAAACGTTTCGCAGCGTCGCCCACTTGCACCCGACGAAGATCGCGGCGCAGAGCGCCCACATCCAGGCCCACGCGGGGAGAATTTCGCGAAGTGCGAAGGCCGCCGAGGGCAGCGCGATCAGCGGCGCCCACGTTACGGTGGAGGACCGCTTCTCGATCCGGCACTCCCCGCCGGCGCAGTGACGGTGCGCGGCGACCCCGCGATAGCCGGCGCGCATGAGAGCGCCGACGCCGGGGACGCGGCTCGCCGCCCACACCGGCCACGTCCACCCGATCTCGCGGCAGACGCGCGCAACGGCTTCCGCCCCGCCGAATGTCCGGCCGTCGGAATCGATGAACGCCATTTCGTCGGGGCGCAGGCCGAGGCGCGCGCGGACCCAGCCGGTCTGAAGTGGTGTGGTCTTGATGCCGCGGGCTGCGAGGAGGGAAGCGAAGCGTTTCGCGGTCGCGGAGCAGAAGGCGCATTCGGCGTCGTAGCAGACCCAGCCGCGGAGGGCGGGGGCCGCTTCGCTGAAGAACCATGCGCTTCTCGTGTGTACCGTCATGACCGTTCTTTCTGTAATGAGTGAAATGAGCAGCGCGAAAAAAACGGGCGGACTACGTCCCGACTCCCAGCAGCTTCTGCAGCTTCCCGCCGTACTTCACGACCTTCCGGAGCGACCCCGGCGACATCTTCACGAACTCGTCGAACGCGTCCGTCAGCGTCTGGAAAAACTCCAGCATGTGCTCGAGCCTTTCCCGCGCCGGCTTCTCGCCGTCCTTCTCCGACTGCTCGATCGCTTCACGCAACATCGCCAGCGTCGGGTCGATCTCGCGGCGTTTCCGCTCCTGCGCGACGAGCTTGAACATCGCCCAGACGTCCTGGAAGGTCTCGAAGTGGTCCCTGCGGTCGCCGAGGACGTGGGTGACTTTGGCGAGGCCCCAGCCCTGAAGTTCGCGCAGCGAGGTGGAGACGTTGGAGCGCGCGACCGACAGGGTGGTGGCGATTTCGTCGGCAGGGACGGGGCGTCCGGAGATATAGAGGAGGGCGTGGACCTGGGCGACGGTGCGGTTGATACCCCAGCGGGTTCCCATTTCGCCCCAGTGGAGGATGAACTTCTTTTCCGTGGCGGTGAGGGTCATGGGCGAGGCTCCATTTCTGATTGTTCTGTCTATACAGAAATATATGACGAAAACGGGGGTGTGTCAAGGAGGGGCTTCGGCAGCCGGGGGAGTCGGCTGGCGGAGGCTGCGGAGGCTGCGGAGGCTGGCGGAGGCTGGCGGAGGCTTCCTGGCTTGCAAGGTGGCCTTGTTGTCGGAGCGAGGCTCGTATTTTCGGACGCTTCAAGCGTCATGTTTCCGTTCGTTTCCATGTCAAGGCAGCCATGACTGGATCCTCATGAAAGTTGTAAACTGATAGTGCATAAGTATTTATGTAAATACTCGCCAAATCACATCCGGATGGCATCGCCCTTGCTATACATACCTCCGTCGTCACAAACGAATAACACGCCTTCAAACAACGCCGTCAAGGAGATAGCCATGAAACTCTTCATCATCGCCCTCGTGACCCTCGCCGTCCTGTCCAGCCCGATCCTGACATTCGCCTGCCCGCCCCCGCCCGCCCCCGGTTACGACGGCGGCGCTTCCGGCGACGGCCCGCTCCCCGGCACGGACGACCACACCGGCGGCGACGCGACCGAAGGCGGCAGCGACACCTCGGACGGCGCCTCAAGCCAGGACGACGTCGTGACCGGAGTCGAGTGCATGTAGGGACGACGCCTGAGCTCGAACGAACCGAACGCCGCCGATCACTCGGCGGCGTTTTTCGTTTCCGGCATCCGCACTTCCGCGAACCTTTCCCGCCCCTCCCCCATGAAACTCCCATACCGGCGCCAAAGCGGGACTGTAGCTCAACAGCAGACCGCCCGGCTGTGGCCCGGGAGACGTCGGTGCAACCCCGACCGGTCCCTTGCAGGAGATGAGTCATGCCAGCAGACGGAAGCGCCCGTTGCGGTCAATCGACGCAGCGCGAAGGGATCTTTGATAACCGGCGGATCTTCCCGAACCGGCTCCCGGTTCCATGTCACCCTGTTCCCAACTCGGGAATCGGGGGCCGGTTTTTCTCTGAGTGGGAATGAGGCTTCGCGGGTCAGGCTGCGTCGGCCCGCTGACGGCCATCGAAGTGTTTTCATCATGCAGGCCGACTCCGCCCGACCCACGAAGCCTCATTCACACTCAGAGAAATGTACCCCCATCAGTGGCACTCCTACTTTCTTCGCCGGGGTTTCGTCTAACGGCTGAGGACGGCTCCCCCCTCAAGGAGCAAATGGCGGTTCAACTCCCCCAACCCCAATCCATGCAACGACGACTCTGGGGCGTCGGCTAACGGTAGGCTGCGAGCCTTTGGAACTCGCCGTGGACGTTCGAGTCGTCCCGCCCCAATTTCTCCCGTGTCTGTAGCTCAACCAGAAGAGCCCCAGTCTCCGAAGCTGGAGGTTGCAGGTGCGACTCCTGCCGGACACATCACCGGCCCGGGCAACAATGGCCCTCCCCCGACGTCCGCCCCTCCCCCCTCAACGGCGACGCGCCCGGGCCGGTTCTTTTCCCTGTCGCTGTTGCCGTTCGGGGGATTTGAGGTGGGAGGGTCTTGTTTTGCGGGGCGAGGCGGCCGTTCGTCTCGCGCGGCAAAACAAGACCTTCCCACCTCAAATCCCTGCGGGATGGATCAGTAGCTGATCGGCGGTCTCATAAGCCGCACAGAAGGGTGCGATTCCCTTTCCCGCTATCGCCGGAGTGAGCCGGTCGGATTTCGCGAGGCGAGACGAACGGCCGCCTCGCCTCCCGCCTCGCCTCGCGAAACCCGACCGGCTCACTCCGGCGAGGAAAGGACATCTGCCGCGCGGATGCCAGAGAGGCTCAATGGCTCGGTCCGCAAAACCGAAGTGCAGTGGTTCGAATCCACTTCCGCGCTTTCCTTTCTCGCGTCGTGGCGCAGTGGCTGCGCGCCTGGCCTGGAACCAGGAACAGGAAGGTTCGATCCCTTCCGAC
The DNA here is from genome assembly GCA_009773755.1 of Planctomycetota bacterium. Taxonomy (GTDB): domain Bacteria; phylum Planctomycetota; class MHYJ01; order WSZJ01; family WSZJ01; genus WSZJ01. Next base: position 48,640 of record WSZJ01000097.1, read on the forward strand.
GCGATTCGCATCCGGCTCCGCGAGCCGCGGCGCGGGCGCGGCGCGCGCGCCTCGCTACGCCGGACGCGAATCGCCGAACTGCAAGAACGTCACCCATGGGGGCGTCGTCCAGCGGCTTAAGACACCGCCCTGTCACGGCGGAGACCACGGGTTCGAATCCCGTCGCCCTCGTACCGCATGCGGCTCCGCGAGGCTTGGCGCCGCACGCCGCCCCGAAAATCCGGGGCGGGCGCGGCGCGCAAGCCTCGCTCCGCCGCACGCGGTACGAGTGCAAAACACCGATCGAAGAGGGGTGTGGGCTAACCGGTAAGTCACCTCCCTGTTAAGGAGGTTGATCCAGGTTCGAATCCTGGTGCCCCTGTTCACCGGAAGGTTGGCAGAGCCCGGCTTATCGCACCTGTCTCGAAAACAGGAGCCCCCGCGAGGGGGACGAAGGTTCGAATCCTTCACCTTCCTTGCCGCGTGCATCGAGTCGCGCGGGCCACGCTGCGCCCTTCACGCCTTCGATTGTCCAAGGTTGTTCTTCTGCCGGGCTCCGCGCGGCCCACACGACTCGATGCGCGCAGCAACCAACAGCCACGCAAACATGACGGAAATCCAGGGGGAGGTGGCTGAGCGGTTGAAAGCACCTCATTGCTAACGAGGCGGGCCGCCGCTATGGCGGCCCCGGGGGTTCGAATCCCCCTCTCCCCTTCTTCTCGTTCAAGTGAGGGTCTTACTGCGAATGCGCGTTCGAGGTCGCGCGGAGCCGGTTAAACCTTCCTCATCTCCCTTACCTCGGCATCAAGGCGCAGCGCGTCCGCCGACTTCGAACGCGTATTCGGGAGTGTGGCCCAACGGGAAGGCACCTGCTCCGCAAGCAGGGGAATGAGGGTTCAAATCCCTCCACTTCCATTCAGAGAGGCGTCGTCCAAGAGCAGGACTCCGGTTTCCAAGTCCGGCGATGAGGGTGCGATTCCTTCCGCCTCTGTACGAATTCTCTCCGGGCGTGTCGGCTAGAGGCAGGCCTTCAGGTTCTCAGCCTGACAGCGAGGGTTCGATTCCCTCCACGCCTACTCGGAGGGGGGTCGGGTAACGGTAACCCCCGAGCCTCTGACACTCGTTCTGCTGGTTCGAATCCAGCCCCCCCTATCTCAGGGTCGTCGCTTAATGGCCGAGCTCCTGCCTCTTAAGCAGGCCTATGTGGGTTCGAGTCCCACCGACCCTATTCCACGGGTGCGTCGCTCAGTGGTCGAGCTCCGGTTTTTTAAACCGGCCCAGGACGGGTTCGAATCCCTCCGCTCCCATTCGACTCGCCCCGTGCGAGGCGCTTCACGCCTCCCTCGGGGCTCGCTCATGGCGGAGCCCACACCGAACACAGGCTCAAGCGGGTCGAATGCCCTGAGCGAGTGCCGGCGCGAAGCGCCGGACAGGAGTCGAAGGGCTCGTCGCTCATGGCTCAGCGTTCATCCGCATCGCGGGCGCGTCGGCTAGTGGCAGGCACCCAGGCCTTCAACCTGACAGCGCGGGTTCGATTCCCGCCGCGCCTATCCCGGCTGTTTTCCGCTTGATTCGCGCGGTGAGTTGCGCGGTCGCGCGCAGCCCGGTCCGGCCTGAAGCCGCTGAATCACGAGAACCTCAAGGGCGGAGCACGACCGCGCAACTCACCGCGCGAATCAAGGTGAAGTAGCTCAGAGGGTCTGAGCGCCTGGCTGAAGACCAGGACGTGGTGGTTCGATCCCACCCTTCACCATCCACACGGGCGTCGTCCAACGGAAGGACACGAGATTACGAATCTCGGAATGAGGGTTCGATCCCTTCCGCCCGTATTTCACGGAGGCGTGGCCGAGAAGAAAGGCGCCCGTTTCCTAAACGGGCCGACGCAGGTGCGATCCCTGCCGTCTCCACTGCAGTTTTCTGGTGGCTGTTCTCTGAATTCGCGCGACGGGTCGCGTGGGTCGCGCGGAGCCCGGTACAAGGGAAAGCCTCACCATCATCACCACCGCCAGGGCGGAGCGGGAGGCCGGTACAAGGGAAAGCCTCACCATCATCACCACCGCCAGGGCGGAGCGCGACCCGCCGACCCGTCGCGCGAATTCAGGGTGTGTACGAAATCGGATAATCGAGCTGGCCGTAACCCAGCAGCCCTCGCGGGCTCAGCAGGTTCGACTCCTGCCGCACCCATCACGCTCTCGTGGCCGAGGGGATCAGGCGCCTGCCTTCCAAGCAGGCCCACGCGGGTTCGAATCCCGCCGGGGGCTCTCAAACTCAATGCGGCTGTGGCTCAGCGGTCGAGCGCCACCTTGCCATGGTGGTTTACGCGGGTTCGAACCCCGCCAGTCGCTTCCGGGATGTGGTGAAGCCTGGCTCATCACGCCTCGTTCGGGACGAGGAGATCGCTGGTTCAAATCCAGCCATCCCGACTTGCTCGCGTAGCCCAACGGCAGAGGCACCAGTCTCAGAAGCTGGTCAGTGGAGGTTCGAATCCTCCCCCGAGCATCCGGTCCTCTAGTTCAACGGCAGAACTCCGGTCTCACATACCGGTGACGGAGGTTCAACTCCTCCCGGGACCATTGCTCTCGTGGCTCATCGGCTGAGCACCAGCCCGACATGCTGGGCAAGGCAGGTTCGACTCCTGCCGGGAGCATCTCGCCTCTCTGGTTTAACGGCAGAACGCCTGCTTCCCAGGCAGGAGAAGAGGGATCGTCCCCCTCGAGAGGCTTGGCGCCTGTAGCTCAACGGCAGAGCCGTCGGTCGATAACCGGCAGATGCAGGTTCGAATCCTGACGGGCGCATCTGTTGTTCGCTCGGCGTTGAGCCCTTCGATACCTCAGGGTGGCCGAGCGAAGTGGGTCGTACGGCTCTTGTAGCTCAAAGGAGAGCACCTGCCTCGTAAGCAGGAGGGTGTGGGTTCGATTCCCATCGGGAGCTTCAGGCCCTCGTAGCCCAACGGCAGAGGCAGCCGCTTCAAAACCGGCGAAGTGCAGGTTCGAATCCTGCGGGGGGCATGAACGGAAGATCCGCCGAAAGTGATCGCCCTCGTAGCCCAACGGGCAGAGGCGCATGGTCGAGAGCCATGCTGGTGCTGGTTCGAATCCAGCCGGGGGCACTTTGCATGAAATCCGAGCTTTCGGTTATCTCCGGCGGAAAGCGATGCATCCGCCATCGCAGGCGCCTTCCTACCTGGTCTCGGCCCAGATCTTTTGCAGGATCCGCGTCGTCCGCGTGCGCACTTCCGCTTCGCGCGTCTTGCGCGCCGCCTCGACGAGGGCGCGGACGGCCTTGAGTCCCACCATCTGGAGGTTCTTCTCCGCGGCGTCGGCCCGCTCCTTGAAACCGCCGAGGTTCGCGATCATTTCGTCGATGTCCTTCGCCTCCGCGTCCGTGGGCTTCGGCGCCTTGGACAGAAGCTCGCTCGCGATCTTGTCGACGTCTGGAGCCAGCTTGTCGACATCCGGGACCAGCGCGTCGCGCTCCGACTCGTCCCAGATCTTCTCCAGGATCCGGGTCGCTCTCGCGCGGAGTTCCGTGTCCTTCGTCGTCCTCGCGGCCAGGATCAGCGCCCGCACGGCCTTTAGGCCCGCCTTCTCGAGAGCCTTCTGCGCCGCGTCCCGCTCCTCCACGGAGTCGGCGCCGAGTTTTGCGACCAGCTCCGCGCACGTCTTCTCGTCGGCGTCCGCCGGCACCCTCGGAAGCAGTTCCTGTTCCATCGTTTCCAGATCCGGCGGACCGGTCACCGCGAGCAGCACCCAGGTCACGTCGAGGTCGTACTCGTCGTTCCTGTCGCCGGGCTCGAAGCGGACGTGCGCGTAGCCGCCATCGCGCGTCAGGAGCCGGACGACGAAAGGCTCCTTGAGGTGATCGGGAATGTGGATCTCCGTCTCCGGATGCGACCGCTTGAAGCTCTTCGCCTCCTTCCAGTCGAATCTTCCGAACTCGCCGGGCACATCCTTCGCAATTCCGCCGTCGCACGAAAGCGGGATGCCCTTGCGGTCCCGCGCACTGGCGAAGCTGAAGTCGGCCTCGCCGCCGCCGTCCCTCACGGTAAAGGTGCGGAAGTCGAAACTCGACGCGACGCAGCGGATCCGTCCGCTTCCGTGGGCAAATCCCGGTGGCCATGTGTCGACGGTTGCGAAGGCGGGGGCGGAGAGGATGCCGTCGGCGTCGATCCAGGAGACCCTGTACTCGGGGCCGGAGAATTTCGGAGGGTTCGTGTCCACGAACTCGCAGCCGTCGATGCCGCCGAGCTCGACGCGGGCGTCCCCGTCGCAACGGAGGACAACGTAGCGGGCGGCGTCTTTAGACGGGCTCCAGGTCAGCCGCACGTGGCCCTTCGCGTCGAACGTCCCTCTGAGTCCCTCGGGCGGCAGGTTGAGCCTCAGGCCGCCTCCCGCCAGCACCCGGCCGCGCACCTTCACGGTCCAGTCGCGGCTGCCCGGCTCCCGGTCGAACCACACCTTCGCATACCGGCCGTCATGAAGCCGCACCGCGTAGACGCCTCCCTTCTCCGAGGCCAGAACAAGCGTCCGGTAGCCGAATTCCGGAAGCGGCCCGGGATCGTCGAACACCGACTTCTCCTCGCCGAGCCACTGGGCGCCGCCAGGCGACACGGTGCGAAGAAACCTCCCGTCGAAGTGGAAATTCGCGTCCGTCGCCGAGGCGCACCCATGCTCCAGATCGAGTCCGCCGGTCGTCAGGCTGGCCTCCATCTTGAAGTCGAAATCCAGGAAGCTGCACTCGCCCGCGAAGAGCGGCACGGCGCGTGGCTCTCCTTCGACGCCCGAGTCGCCGAGGGGCCGGATCTCCACCCGATACACCTTCCCCTCTTCGAGTCCCTTCAGCTCCCCGCAACCCTTCTCGACCACCATGCTTCCTTCGGCCTTTTCCGCCCCCGCCTGGAACCAATCCACCCGCCACTTCCCCTGACCGCTCCACGTCACCAGCCCCCGCCCTTTCGCGAATACCGCGCGCACGTCCTTCGCTGCCGGCGCCGGCCATTCGGCTCCCGGCGCGACGGCGAATTCCACCTGGAGCTCCCGGGGGCCGCCGAGAGAGAAGAGCGGCGCCAGTTGCGCCGCAGAGGCCGGCCAGACAGGCGTGACGAGAACCTTGCAGGGGCGCCCCTCGCTGGTCCGCCCTGCAAGGGAGATCTGCCGGTCGACCATCACCGGCTCGCCCTTGAACGTCGCAGGGTCCGGCTCCGGCCCGTCCGCGCCCAGTCGCCCGTCCCAGGCCGCGATCGTCGCCCCTTCACACGGCGCAAGTTGCAGCTGCCCCTCCGCCGTCGTCGCCAGCTTCCATTCCGCCCGGGCCGTCTCGAATCGAGCCTTCGACAGCACCGTTCCGGTGTCGAGATCGATGTACTCTTCGTCGTGCAGGACGTTCGCGCCGATCGTGACCCGCGACTGGGCCGATGCGGCCGCGGCGCAGGCCAGTACTACGGCGAACAAACGGAGCGTGTTCATGGACGCTTCCGGGGAGATGAGTTGGAACCAGTCTACAGATTCGAAGACGCGAACACGGCGACGAGAAAAAAGCCCGCCACCTCGAATCCCCGGGAAGCACGGCGCTGTCGCGAGTACCGCGCTTCCTGCGCCGCCACGTGGCGGCGTCCGCGAGGTCGGGAATTGTCGGCGGCGGGCTCTTATCTACTTCGTCTGCGGTTCGACTCCGAACGGCTCCAGCAGTTCACGGACGTACACGCGGGCGCGCGCCGGGGCGGGCTCGAGGCCTGTGGAGCCGTAGAGCGCGTGAGCGAGGGAAGCGGCGACCGCACGGGCCTGTGAATCGCGAGCGGTCTCGAGGGCGGCGAGTTCGGCCATGAGGCGATTGAGACGGCGGCTCTCGTCCTTGTCGATGGCGTCGCCCTTCGCGGCGAGGCCCTTGATGTCGCGGCACAGCTCAGCGCCACGGCCGGCGGTGAGCGATTCCACGTGCCTCGAGAGCGATTCGAGATTCATGAATGCGGCCTGGATCGCCGCGGCGGCTTCGGGGTGCGACAGGTAGATGACGGAGGCGCATTTGCGGCGGAGCGTGGCGTCGTGGTCGGTCCACTCCACACGCCAGGGGGCGAGGACGAGGGCGGGATCGGAGTCGGGTGATGCGCCGACGGTGGCGAGAGTGGCGGTGAGGTGCGCGGCGGCGTCCGCGTATCCGTGGAGAAACGCCTTCTCCGTCTCTCGGGCGCGGTCGGCATCCTCGTCGGTGCCGATGACGAGGTGCGTTTCGCCGAGGCCGGTCTTCCCGGGACAGCGGCCGGTGCGGTCGATGTAGTCCTTGAGGAGCTTGAAGCGGACCGGGTTCACGCGCTCGTAATCGGCGGCGAACTCGGTATCGTCCTTGACGCATTTCGCCAGGTCGCGGAAATCGCCCAGGCGGGCCTGCATGGCGGGGTTCTGTTCTTCGAAACGGAACGCGCCGACGACGCGGTAGCGGCCGGGGGGGAAGTGCTGTTCGAGCGGGCCTATCTCGGCGAGGAAGTGGCCCTTTTCGACGATGCAGGAAGTGGTCAGGAGGAACTTGAAGCTGTCGGGGGGCTGGAGGCCGACGAAGATCCTGGTGCCGTCGGGGTAGAGGGAATCGCCGTTGATGTAGACGAAGGAGAGTTCCTTGCCGGCCGAAAAATCGGACTTGAGCTCGGCCTTCATCGTAAGGACCTGGGGCTCCTGCGCTTCCGCGAGGCCTGCAAATAAAAACATCGAGAACGCGGCGATGAAGCCGATCAGGCGCCACATGGGCGTTTCCCTCCGGGTACACAGTTTCGCGACAGCGGGGGAACGGAAACGCAAAGAGAGTGCCGGGGCGAGTGAGAAGCGGCGGTCGACGCAAGTCCGCGCGGCGCGACGGGAAGCGAGAATCGTTACGGCGATGTAACGCGGTTCAGGGTGTTTCGCGCGGAAATCACGGGGCGCCGGGGTAACAAATGGCCCGTTCCGGGGCGTTACCGCGGGGAAACGGGAGTGAATTGACGCAGCGCGTTATCCGGGCGGTTCGTGAGTAGCGGCAAGATTCTTCAGGTTACACGGAGTTCACGGAGACCACAGAGGTCACAGAGAAAAGTGCGTGGCTCATCCGGGAACTCATTGGATCGCCCCACGCAGGAATCTCGAACGGCTTCCTGTCTGTATTCGCTTTTATTCTCCTTCATTCGCGACCCGTCTTTGTTTCTCAGTTCCACCGCTTGCAATCTGCGAAAAACAAAGACGGGTCGCGAATAAAAGAGAATGAAAGAGAATAGAACTGACGACCCGAATCCCGCGACCCACAGAAAGCCCGGAACGACCCTTCTTTTTTCTCTGTTCTACTAACCGTCACATTCTTCGAGTGACGCCAAGAATTTCACGGCGTCAATCCCTACAACGGCATGTCTTTGCGCTGAGCGAGCGGAGCGAGTCGAAGGGCTCTGTGACCTCCGTGCTCTCCGTGAACTCCGTGTCAATCCAGAGACCTTCAGCGCTCTTCAATAAGTAAGGTCAGCTAGTCGTCCTCGTCCTCTTCCTCCGGCGGCCCCCTCTCCGGAGCTTCCGCCGGCAGGAACGACGCCGGCCGCGGGCGCGTCGGGGCGACGCGTCCCGATTCCTTCGCGGCTTTCTGCTCGAGCGCGGTCAGCGCGGTCCAGAGCGGCTCGCTGGATTCGGCCGCGCGGAGCAGCTCCGGAAGCCCCTTCGCGACCGGCAGCATCCCGGTGCCCTTCTGACGCCTCATGATCCGCAGGTCTTCGCACGCCTGGCGCCAGAGCTTCCGCTCGGATTCGGGACGGGCGACCATGAGGTTCTCGACATCGCGTTCGACCGCCTCGTAAGGGCGCGCGGAGACGGACATGGAGCTCGACGCGGACACGGGGGCGCGGACGGTCATGTGTTTCGGCACGGCGGCGACGGCGGCAAACATGAAGATCATGGCGATGGCCGCGATGACCAGGCCGAAGCCGAACAGGATGACGTTGATGAGGGCGACCCAGTAGGCGACCTGGCACATCCCCAGCCCGCTGGGATTCAGGCGTCCTTCCTGAATGCTCCGGATATCAGACCTCGCTTTGATCCAGGCCGGGATCGACAGAAGCGGCCCGCAGCCGACGACCCAGGCCGCCGCGGCAAGGATCAGGGCGAGCGGAGAGGGGTCGGGAAGCGTCGCGCCGTAGGCGGGCGGGGCGCCTCCCTGCTGCCAGGAATTCGGGCCGGGCGCGGTGACGTAAACAGGGGTCGGCGGAGGCGCGGACGGGGCAGACGACGGCCCGCCGCACTTCGCGCAGGACGTACCGGCGGCATCGACCGGCGAACCGCAACTCGGGCAGAAAGCCATGGTCCCTCTCCTTTTGGAAAGGCCGGAAACCCGGCCCGATCAAAGAGGTAAGGCTGTCGAAAGCTCTTTAGCTCGAAATCCTGCGTGACCGCTTCACTTGATCGATTTCCTGGTGGTCAGGAGATTCACCTTCATATCCATTTCCAGCATCCTCGGCGACGACCGGGCGCAGCGCGAAAAGGACGAAGGCGAGGGCCATGCGCATGGGTCGTTTCCTGATGAGGAGGAAGCGGCCCAGTCTAGTCGTCCGACGTCGGATTCAGGCGCGCTGTTTTGAAGCGGCGACCGGGAGCGCCGGGCGGTCCTTCCGGGCCCGCACCGCCGCGAGCGCGGAGCCAAGGACGAGGGCGGACAGGACGAGAGCGAACAGCACACGCTCCCAGCGATCCTTCACCATGGCGGTGCCCTCCCAGAAAAACGGGAAAGGGCGCTTGCCCTCCCCCGAGTGTCGTTGCTCCGAACTCCCGACTCCCGTCTCCCGACTAAGCCGTGGTGGAACCCGCCTCCGCAGTCTCACGATCAGCCGAAGAAACGTGTCTGGCTTGCCAAGCAGGAAGCGTCAGTCGCACTTCGCGCGCCTTCGCGCCGACCTGCGGTCCGACGATGCCTGCCCTTTCGAGGGCGTCCATGAGCTTGCCGGCGCGGGAGAAACCGATCTCGAGTTTGCGCTGGAGGAGAGAGACGCTGCCGCGCTGCTCGCCGATGATGACCTCGGCTGCCCTTTCGAAGAACTCGTCGTCGCAGCCCGCTGTGCCGTCGGCGCTGTCTCCGGCGGATTCGGCGACCTGCGTCAGGGTCGGGTCGAAGGTCGCGGCGCCGCCCTTTTCGTGGAGCCAGGTGATGACGTTCTTCGACTCCTCGTCGGGGATCCAGGTGCACTGCGCGCGCATGAGCTGCTGGCAGCCGTTGATCATGAGGAGCATGTCGCCCTTGCCGAGGAGCTTTTCGGCGCCCGGCTGGTCGAGAATCGTGCGGCTGTCCACGTTCGCGGCGACCTTGAAGGCGATGCGGCTGGGCATGTTCGACTTGATGAGGCCCGTGATGACGTCGACCGACGGACGCTGCGTCGCGAGCACCAGGTGGATGCCGACCGCGCGTGACTTCTGCGAGAGCCGCTGGATCGTCGCTTCGACTTCCTTCGCGCTCACCATCATGAGATCTGCGAGCTCGTCGATGATCACCACGATGTACGGCAGGTGCGTCTCGACGTCCGGCGGCTCCTCGCCTTCGATCGTCAGCTTCTCCAGAATCGCCTTGTCCCCCAGCTTGTTGAACTGCTCGATCTTCTTCACGCCGACTTTCGCGAAGAGGCTGTACCGCTCTTCCATCTGCGCCACCAGCCATTCGAGAACCATCGGCGCGCGGCGCATGTCGGTGACGACCGGCGCCATCAGGTGCGGGATCTCCTTGAACATCGCCATCTCGACCTGCTTCGGGTCCACGAGGATCAGCTTTAGATCTTCGGAAGTGCGTGTGAGCAGCATCGACAGGATCATCGTCGTCAGGCACACGCTCTTCCCTGACCCCGTCGTCCCCGCCACGAGCAGGTGCGGCATGTCCTGCAGGTCGTAGATCACCGGCAGCCCCGTCGCGCCCTGCCCGAAGAAGAGCGGCAGATGCATCTTCCGCCACGAATCCTCGGTCTGGACGATCAGGTTGCGCAGGCGGACGGCCGCGGAACGCGGGTTCGGGACCTCGATGCCGATCGTGGTTTTGCCGGGAAGCGGATAGACGACGCGCAGGGTCGGGACGCCGAGGTGGATGGAGAGATCCGGCGAGAGGCCGATGATCTTGCCGACGCGCGTCCCCGGACAAAGCTCGAGCTCGTACATCGTCACCACCGGCCCGGCCTGGTAGTCCACGACGCGGGCGCTGACCTCGAAGCTCTCGAGGGCGCGGGTGAGGGCGAGGACGCGGCCTTCCTGGTCGATCTCGATCTCTTCGATCTCGACGTCTTCGAGAAGCGTGATCGGGGGGAGCTCGGGGTTCGGCTTGTGGATTACGTCTTTGCGCTTGGGTTCGGGCTTCGATTCGACCTTCGCGACAGGTGCGGGCGCAGGAGCCGGAACGGCGACGGGCTCGGGCATGGGCACGTCGACCGTTTCGCCGGTCACCGGCGCCTCTTCGCGCACGACTTCCCCCATCACCGGCTTGAACTCGCGCTTCGGCGCGGGCGCTGGGACGGCGGCGGCCGCGAGAGCCTGGCGTCGGCGATTCAGCAGGCCGCGCGCGGAGTCAAACAGCTTCCCCCACGCGACCTTCCCCCACGTCGCGTCGAACGACCCTTCCAGCGCCTGCGAACCGCGCAGGAAGAACGAGAGCAGCACCCAGTCGGTCGCGATGAGCGCGGAAGACGCCAGCGCGAAGAGCACCGCCATCACCGCCCCGACGGTCCCGAGGTTGTCCGAGAGGATCCGCGCTAGCGCTTCGCCATAAAGCCCGCCCATCGACGTCATCGTGTTGTGCCACCGCGAGCCCTGCGCGATCGCGGGGGTCGCGAGCGACGCCAGCGTCGAGGCCGACAGCACGACGATCGCCGCGCCGAAGAACTTGAAGAACGGGTCGGTCGTCTTCTTGCGCAGAAACATCGCGCCGCCCCAGATCGACGTGAGCGTGGCGATGAGGAACGCGCCGATGCCGAAGTGGAGGAACATGAACCAGGCGAAGGCCGCCCCTGCCTTCGACCCCTTGTTCACGATCTCGGAATTCGGCGGGTACATCATCCCGCCCCAGTCGCCCGGATCGTGCGTCGCCAGCGCGACCCACGCGAAGGCGCTCGCGAGGAAGATCGCGATGCCGACCCACTCGCAGAGTTGTTCGGACTTCGGGGCGGTTGACGGCGTCTTGGCCATGACTCCTCCGGGAGGACGAGGGCGAAAGGACGGGCACGCAGGCGGGCAAGCGGGCAAAGACTCAGACCCGCCGCAGGCACGGAGTGACAGCGGGACCTCTCTTTTTTCGGCAGAAACGAGGGGCTAAACTGAGGCCAAAATGAACCCGAAGCGACGCCCCACGAAACCGCGCAAGAAACGGTTGCCGTGGATGATTGCCGACCTTCTGACTCCGCTCCCGGGCGAGCACATCGAGTTCGACGATCGCGGACTCAAATCGCTCTCCGGCGACCATTTGCGCTGGTCACTCGGCTGGCAGGAGATCCGGCGAATCGGCTGGATGACGGAGGACACCGGGATCGCCGTTACGGACGATCGGTTCCTGGTCTTGCAGGCGCCGGACACCGTCTACTTCCTCGCGGATGGCGCGCAGGGTGTCGCGGAACTCGACAGGGAGATTGAACGACGCTTCAAGCTGAGTTATGGCCCCTTGGGTTCGCTTGCAAATCGCACGGACAATGCTTCCGTCGTCACCTGGCCCGCAGAAGACTCGGGTCGGGAACTCTGGGCACTCCTTGAACGCGATTTCGGGAATAACGTGCCCGTGCACTACATGACGAGCCGCACCTGACTCATTCGTACTCCACGCCGATCGTGAACTCAACCCGCCCGTCTTCCAGCTTGCGGATGTTCGTGATCGAAACCGGCCAGCCGCCGCCGAGTTGGGAGCGGCTGGAGGGTGTGGTGAAGGGGGTGAAGGCGTCGTTGGACGCGCTCGGGTAAGGAATCGAGCGGAGGAAGACACCGGGAGCCGCGGGGCCGTCGATGCCGTGAGAGACGACGAGCGCGACGTGGCGTTTGACGACGCGCCAGATCATGAGGCCTTCGGCCGCGAGGTCGCGGTCGAACTTGTGCTTCTTGCGGTTTTCGAGAAGGAAGTACTCGCTTCCGTCGGGGCGCACGAGCACCTTGAAGCACTCGGTGGCGCTTCCCTCAACCGGCGAGAGCACAAGCCGCTGCGGAACTCGCGGGTCGATGACGGCGGGCTTCAGCCAGCCGAGCTGCTCCTTGCACCAGGGGTCCATGTGCTGCGGGCGGCCGTTGGCAACCTGGTTGGACATGACGCTCCAGCCGCCGAGGCCCGTCGAGCCCGGGTTTTCGGGGCGCGCGTAGAGGTCGGGGAGGCCCAGGATGTGCCCGAACTCGTGCGCGACGACGCTGATGTTGTTCATGCGCTCGCCGCCTTCGGGAGCAATGATGAAGGGCCAGCGCTTGGTCGCGACGGTCGCGGTGCCGCGGTGGGGCCAGTAGAGGCCGCCGCGATTTCCCTGGGCCCAGCCGCCGGCGTAAATGAAGAGGATGCCGTCGATTGTCTCGAGCGCGGCCTTGCCGTCGCGCGCTTCCAGCTTCGTCAGGACCTCGGTGAAGAACACGTCCTGCGCGCGACTTCCGGTCCCGGGAGAATACTCGGCGCGCTTCTTCTCGACCTGCACCCAATCGAACACTTTCCCCTCGATGCGGAACGCGCCGCAGGACTGCTCGACGTAGTAGTCGTTGAGGCTGCCGTAGACCGGCTGGCCGGTCGCGCTTCGGCGGTCGGCGTAAGTCGCCTTGCTGAAGAACTGCTCGTCCCAGTCCTTCGCGGCGACCTTCGCGTTGTGCTTCACGTCCGCGAACTCGACGCCGATCACGGCGAGCCGGTAGAAGTCCTTCTTCCAGTACGACGGCAGCCGCGGCTCGGTCGCGGGGTCGGCCATGAGCGTCGCGCGGATCCCCTGCGGCTTGCCGTCGCGCTCGATCGCCAGCGTGACCGCTTCGCCGGGGTTTTTGGTGGCGAGGTAATCGGTGAGCTGGGCGAGCGCGTTGACCTGCTGATCGTCGACGGCCAGCAGCAGGTCTTTGGCCTTCAGCCCCGCCTTCTCCGCCGGCGAGTCCTTCGTCACGCGCGATACCGGCGCGCCGCGGCCGTCGGGGGAAGCGCCGAGCTGGATGCCGAGGATGGCGCGCTGGGCGGCGAGGGCGAGCGGGCGGCTGACGGCGGAGATTTCGACGGGAAGTGTGACTTCGGCGCCGCCGCGCTCGACGAGGAGCGTGGTCGCGGCGCCGGGGACGGAGGCGAGGACGCGCTCGCGCAGGTCCTCGGCATCGGCCAGCGACTCCCCGTCGAACTCCAGGAGGACGTCCCCCGCCTTCACCCCGGCCTTCGCGGCCGGCGAGCCCGCGGCGGCATCGATCACGCGCAGCACGCCGTCCTCGCCCGCCGCGACCGCGATGCCGAGATAGCCGGGCTGTCCCGTTTCGGTGCCGCCGGCCTTGGTCACGGTCGCCAGGACCGCTGTCTCCACCGTGCGAACCTCCGGCATCGCCGGAACGACACCGGCGCCCTGTCGCCCGCCGCAACCGGCAGCGAGCGACGCCAGCGCGAAGGCGGCGAAATGACGACCAGGGAACGAGGTGTTCATGGCGCGGCCGATGATAACGTCTACGACGCCGCAGAGCATCGGTGCCAGGGTCCACATGGCGCTTCAGTAACAGATCGCCGAATCCGCATAATGAACGAAGTGCCGCGCCGTTAGCCGTCCGCATCGGCTGCCGCAATAAAAGGGAGGGCGTGATGACCTCGCAGCGGGTTTCTTCCGGTCTTTTGTGCGCCGTCCTCGTGCTCGTTCTGGGCTCGCACATGGCGTTGTCCCGGCGGCTGGCGGGGATCGAAGAAGCGCTCGCCAACGCCCGCGCAGAAGCGCCCGTTCCCGTCGCGAAGAATCCTGCGCCGGCCCCCGAACCTCCGTCGAACGCGGAAAAGCGGAACCTCGCAGACGCGAAAGAGAATCCGGCGACTCCCGTCCCGGTCGCGAATCCCGAGCCGCAGCCCGTTCGCGCGACCGCGGGCGAACTCACCGCCGCCGTCATCGAAGAAATCATCGACCGCAAGCTCAAGGAGCACGACCAGGGGCTCCAGGGCGGCGCGCAGGAATTTGAAGATCCCCTGGAAGTCATGAAGCGCGAACTGAACCTGACCGAAGCTCAGATCGCGCGGATCGAGACGCTTCAGGCCGACCGCAACGACGCCTACGGCCGCCTCCAGCAGGAGCCCGCCCCGAACGAGGACTACAACGAGTGGGTCGAGAAGTTCAACAGCGCGTACCTGGAAATCCGCAAGCGGTACATCGACGACCTGCGGTCGGAGCTGGAGCTCGCCCAGCGCGAAAAGTACGACTCGCTGATGAAGCGCGGGAAGCTCTCGGAGTGACGACCTAGCGCCGCGGTCGGAGCTTCTTTGCCGCCGCTTCCGCGGCCTTCTTGACCCCCTCGTCCGGGTCTTCCCTCGCCGAAGCCTCCAGCGCCGTGAGCGCGAGCTCGCGCAAGTCGGGATTCAGCGCGGCGGGCTCGGCGAGCGAAGCGGCGCACGCCGCGCGGACGGCGGCGTCTTCGTCCTCGAGCAAGGACCGGGCGAGCACGGGAACGATCGCGTCCGCCCCCGGCTCGTAGCGGCACAGGCGCCCGTTCTTCGCGGCCGCGAGCCGCTTCCAGACGTCCTTCTCCTTCGACAGGACCTCGGCGAGAAGCGCCCACGGGCCGGCGCGGTAGAACGAGAGGGCGTCGGTGAGGCCGAGCATGACCGTGGCGCTCTCGGGGCCTGAGATCGCGGCCTTGAGCGCGTCGCGCCCCGCGTCCCCCATGCCGTAGAGCAGCAGCTCCGCCGCGCCCCCGCGCATGATCGTGTCCTTCGACAACATGACCTTCATGAGCGACGGGATCGCCGCCGCGGCGTCCGGGCCGATGGCGCGAAGCGCCGCGAGCGCGCCCGTACGGATGTGAAAGTCCGGCTCGAACATCAGCAGCGCCAGTCCGGTGACGGCGGATTTCGAAGCAGCCCCTGCGTACTCGAAGGCGAGGATGGCGCAGTGCCGGTACCGCTTGTTGCGCGACTCGAGGTATCCCGCGAGCGCCGAGGCCGGAAACGGGTCCATCCGCGCGATGCGGTCCGCCGCTTCCTGCCGCTTGTCCTCGCCGCCCTTCATCATCTCGTCGAATTCCGCCTGGATCGCCGCCATCTCGGGCGACGCCTCGTCCTCGGCGGCGGCGCGGAGAGCGAGAAGCGGCAGCAGGCAGAGGAGGGCGCCCTTCATTTCGGACTCCTCCGGCCTTCGACGAGGTCCATGGCTTCCTGCGCCGCGGCCTTCACCGCCGGGTCCTCGTCGGACTGCAGCTCGCGGAGCGCGGGGAACGCGTCGACGACTTTCTGATACTTGTGAGTCGCTCCCGTTTCGTCCGTCGTGGCCAGCATCGCGCCGAGCCGGCCGAAGGCGCGGATGGAAGCGGCGCGGACGGCCGCGGGGGCGTCGCCGGTCGCGACGGTCCAGAGGGCGGCGACGGAGTCGCGGTCGGCGAGGCCGATGTGGCGCAGGACGAGCGCGGCCATGGCGCGGACAGC
>WSZJ01000098.1:0-15312 GCA_009773755.1 Planctomycetota bacterium
CCTGCACCGGCAGCGGCGCGGCCTGCGGCGCCGCCGAAGGGATCAGCGCGAGCGCCGCGGCGCCCATGCCGAGGACGAGCGCGATCGGGTAGATCAGCAGCCAGCCGACGAGCGGGAAGAGGCACGCCATCTCGAGGATGACCGAGCCGCGCACGATTGCGCGCCAGGGCCGGTCCTTGTCCACCGGGCTCGACGTCGCATGCCCGATCCGCGCCGCGATCCCGGACATCCCGGAAAGCGCCGCCCAACCGCCGCCCATCGCGACAATTGCCGACAGGAATTTGAAAGCCGCATTTCCCTGCGCCAGGATCAGCGCGAATCCCATCACCAACCCGGTCACGAAAAGCCCCGTGACGAACGTCAGGATCGGATTTCGCGTCACTTTCAGCTCAGCCCGCCGGGCAAACCCGGGGAAGAACGTGCCGTAGAGCAGCGCGATGCACGGCATCGCAAGAAGAGCCGCGAGGACGGTGGCGACGATGGAGGCGACGTCGGACATGATCATGGTCAGATCTCCTTTATCTGCGGTCGATAAACAGTCATACAACCGCCCGAACGTCGAGGTTTCGGAATTGCTAGAATTTACCGGTTACCGGAATGGGACGGGCCTCGATGAAGCGTTGGACCCGCAGCGACATCCGTAGACTCCTGGCGGAACGCCCCCGGGCAATCCGCGGTGACCACTTCGTGTCGGCCCCCCCGGGTGCTTTATTTCCTCATCCGCAGACGGAAGCACGTAGGACCGCCCGCGTGGCCTCCCTTCGCCGGACCCCCTCCGGAGCTACCCGGCGACTTCTGATCTCGTGCCTTTCCGCAGCCCTGCTCGTGGCCGGCAGCGTCGCGGGATGGGCCGCGCAGACGGAAGGCCGGAAGTCCTTCGTGCAGAGGCAGGCCCTTCAGATTCGCCTCAATGAGCACCGGCCCCTGACCCAGTCCGAAGCCCTGGGACGTCGAATCGAATCTTCGGCCTCCCGGCCGCCTCGACCTGTACGGCAAACTTCCCCATCCCCGCAGCGACCTCCGCTCCCGGTGCGAGTGCGCGATTCCAGGAGTTTGCCCCAGACTTTTCCTCGAGCATTCGCCCTTCAATTCGCATTGGAGTCACGGGGGCTCGTGCGCAGCGGCAACCTCCCTCGCGCCCTTCGCCTCGCGACCCGTTACGCGACCCTCGACGAATTCCGGCTCGCAGGCCAGTTCGCGCTCGCCTGCATCTACGAGGAAACCGGCGACCTCGACGCCATGGGGCGTGCGCTGGACGCTGCGATCGGAATCGATCTCCGCTTTCCGCAGGCGAGGATGATGCGCGCAGCGGCACGCTTCAAAAATGAAGACTACTCCGGCGCGGCGCAGGACTACACAGCCGTCCTTGAGGATGACCCCTCTCATTGGAACGCACTCCTGTCGCGCGGCTACGCCTGGCTCCTCGCCGGGATTCCAGGCCGCGCCGAAGAGGACCTCTCGCGCTTCCTTGCTTTCGACCCGGAGCGCGTCGAAGCATGGATCTGGAGAGCGGACGCATTGGACGACCTGGGACGAAACGACGAAGCACTTCAGTGCCTGCGCGATGCTGCGACCCGATGGCCGGAAGCAAGTTCAAGCAGGTCGAAAATCGAAGAGGCGTACCGGAAGCTGAACCGGTAGTCGCGCTTCCTCAAATCCGCTTCGCCGCCCTCGACAGAATCACTCCCTGGGCGCCGATGGCGACGAGCACGAGGGCTGCGGCGAAGAGGTAACCCGCCGGTGCGAATCCCGTGCGCTCTTGAAGAAACCCGGCGGCCATCGGGATCGCGAAATTCGAGGCCCCGATGACCGCTTCGTGAATCCCCGCGCGCTCTCCGCGATTTTCGTCGGAGTGGACGGAGTAGTAGATGGAAGCGGCGTAAGCGAGGCCGAGGGAGGCGCCGGCCGCGAGGGCGGCGGTGATGGCGAGGGGGAGGGAGACGCCCCAGCCGATGACGGCGAGGGCTGCGGCGCCGGCGGTCTGCCAGGCGAGGAATGCGCCGGGGCGGTAGCGCCAGCCGGAGAAGCGGCCGAAGAACCAGAAGGAGACGGTCTGCGCGAGGAACAGGGCGGCGAGGACGTAGTTGTAGTGCGAGGTCGGGCGGCCGAGGGCGACGACGCGGTCTTCGTAAAGGAAGTTCAGGGTGGCGCCGAGTCCGTAGGCGGCGAAGTTGGCGAGCCATGCGGCTTTGAGGTAGGCGGCGCGGAGGACGTCCGGGGGGCCGTCGTGCCGGACGAGCGGGGCGGCGACGGCGCGGTGGCGGGCGGGACGGCCCTGGACGATGAAGGCGAGCGCGAAGGAGAGAACGCCGCAGGCCGCGAGGGCATCGAGCTTCAGGTGGTCCCAGGCAAAGCCGCCGACGAAGAAGCCGAGCGTTTTCCCGACGCTCCACGCGAGCGAAAACGTGCCGAGGTTTTTCTCCAGGTCTTCAGGCGCGGATTCATCGCCGACGAGCGCCTGCAGTCCCGGCCAGATCAACGCGTTCGCAACGCCGCCGATCGGTGAGACTGCATAGATCCACGTGAGCGATTTGGCCTGCCACGCCAGCAGGCAGAAGGCCGCGAAACCAACGAAGCCGATCCGGGCCAGCATCGTTCGCGAAACCCGGTCGGAAAGCTTCCCCGCCGCCCAGCTCGTGACCACGTACGCAAGGCCGCCGGCCACCGGCAGAAATCCCAGCTGGGCAGGAGTCGCGTGCGCCTCGAGCTTGGCCCACACCGGAATCACGCTCCACGCAACGAACAACGAAAGATCCTGCCCGAAGGCGACGGCCAGCGTGCGCGGAGACAGGCGGGTCATGTTGAAGGATCCAGCGAATCGCCAAAAAGAAGGCGGCGGCCCCGGGTACTTCGCGCCCGAGCCGCCGCCGTTCAGTCGCTGTCGGCCGTTCCTACCCCCTACACTTTCATTTTCACGGCCTGAATCCCGTCGTCCGTGAGATAGATCTCAATCTTCTGCTGCTCGACAAGCCGGTCGATGATCCGGCGCCGGAGATCGGGGATCTCGGCGAGCTTCTCGCTGCGCCAGCGGGTCACGAAGAAATGCACGCCGACGTAACCGCCCGGCATCGCGGCCTGCGCGCGCTTGATCTCTTCGATGCACGCCAGCATGTGGACTTCGGGGTCGTTGGAAAGCGGCGCCATCGCAATCGCCGACGACGGAGGCAGCCCGTACGGCGCCAGCCCGTCCCCCGGCCCGCGTGCGAAATCCTGCAGCCCTTCCGACAGGTTCAGGTGGTCGAACGCGGCCCTCCGGATTCGCGCAGAGAGTCCGGAAGTTCCCCAGCTCCCGACGTACACCTGCTTCCCCAGCGCCCGCACGCCCTCGACCGCCGGCACGAGGTCCGCATCTCCAGAAATCAGCACCGCGATGTCGAACGCCCCCACCGCCGCCAGCCGCAGCATGTCCGCCACCATCGTCGTATCCACTTCCTTCTCCTGCGAGAACTTCGACTGCGTCCCGCAGCTGGGGCACGTCGTCGTGCGGATTTTCTGGGCGAAGCGCTGCACGAAGAACCCGGGCTGCATCGTGAGCATGTCCAGGAAGTTATCAAGCTTCTCCTGGCCCGGGGTCTTCGGGACCGTGTCGTCCACGCCCGTGTAGTAGTACGCCCCCCACAGGTGCGACCCGCCGACCGCCCTCACGATCCACTGCGAGAGCTTCCTGAAGTCGATGTCCCTGCCGGCAGTCTGGTCCTTCCAGCCGGCATAGAAATTCTTGCCGTCGAAGAAGAGAACGACACGCATGATCGGGTCCCCGGAATATTGTCCAGCCATCTGGCCCGGCCATTGCCGGGAACACCGCGAGTATTGCAGGGACGACGGAAACTTCAAGGGTCGAATTCCCCTAAACCGCCGGTTCTGCCACGGCGCGCAGTCGCCTCGCACCCGCGTCGGGTAGAATCCCCCCACCTCTCCCGGAGATCGGGTATGCCCAGACTCCCCCGCCACATCGTCTGGCCCGCGGCCGCACTTCTCACTGCAGCGCTCGCCCTCGCCTGGAAACCTCTCGCCAACGCCGCGGAACGCCGCGAGCGCCCCCCGGCCATTTCGATCGCCGAGTTGGGAAGCGTGGCGGGCAGAGCGACGTTCAGCGCCGCGCGCCCGAAGCAGCCGCTCATCGTATGGCTCGAACGCGAAGGCGGCGAACTCAAGGGAAAGATCGAGCCCCCGCTTCAGATCGGACAGAAAGGCGCCGTGTTTACTCCTCCCTTCGCGGTTGTCGTTCTGGGACAGAAGGTGGTCTTCAACAACGACGAGGACAAGGAAATCGACCACAACGTCTACATGCTCGGAGCGGAGAAGAAAGACCACGGCATCTTTGCGAAGGGTGCGAGCGTGACGCACACGTTCGAGACCACGGGCGAAGTTTCGCTCTATTGCAGCGTGCACAAGCTCATGGACGGAAAGCTCTTCGTCGTCCCGAGCACGGCGTATGCGTTTGTCTCCGACGACGGCAGCTTCTCGATCGCCGGCGTCGCTCCCGGGAACTACACGCTCAAGACGTACCAGAAGGCGAAGCGCTTCCGCGACGTCGAGCTGAAGATCGCCGTGAAGGCCGGGGAAATGACAAGCGTGGCCGTGGAGATGAAGCGATGAACCCGAAATTGACGCTTCTGGCGCTTTCCGTTTTCGCAGCGGGCTGCGGCGGCAAGGAGTACCCGCAACCGAAGCCGGACCGGGCGCAGCTGCTCGTGAAGCTGGCCGCGCGAGCGAAGGAGGGGGTGAAGGGGCCGAAGGGGGACAGCGGCGACGGATACTCGAGCGCCGGGATGAGCCCGGAGAGGGCGAAGTGCTATGAGCGGGTCGACTACGACGACCTGGAGGACATCGCGGTCCTGTTGAAGGGAAGTTCGCTCGGCGACGGAGGTCCGGCGCCGACGTCCGCGCGGCTGACGATCAGCAACGACGGACCGGATCACAGGCTGGTGCTCCTGGGCCCGAAAAAGCACACGCAGCTGACGCTTCGCAACTCGATGAAAGTCACGCTGACTCTCGGCTGCATGGGCCCGAGCGGCGACGGATTTCTGACGAGCGTTCCACCGGGCCAGGAGGGCGTGGTGACTCTCTCGGATCCCGGCATCTACGAACTGAATTGCGACGAGGACGAGTGTCTGCACGTGACGCTCGTCGTCGCGCCGACCACCTGGGCCGCCCTGGGAAAGTCCGGCGACGAAGTCTTCTTCGACGGCGTCGTCCCCGGGGAGATCGACGTCGTCATCCAGGCGCCGCGGCTGCCGGACGTTTCGCGCCGGGTCTCCGCGACAGCCGGGATCCGGGCGACCGTGGACGCCGAAGTCTCTGTGAACCGGATGGAAGAATCGAAGTGAGCCTGTCGCTTGCGAAGGCGCTCCGATGAGCCTCCGCTACAAGGCGCTGGCGCTCGTCGTCGTGCTTGTCACCGCGGTGACCGGCGGGCTGCTGCTCTTCGTGAAGTCGCGGGTCGAAGAAAAAACAGAAGCGGACATCGCGGACGAGATCGCAGTCGACGGCCTGCGGCTCAAGGAACGGCTGCAGTCGGCCGCCGACATCGCGCGCGCGGCGTTGCGATCCGCCCTCAATTACGGGCAATTCCGGGAATTCGAGAGTTATCCGGAAGGCATCCAGGCGAACTACGTGCCGATTGCCGCGAACTGGGTGACGCAGTCTCGCGCCGATTTCTCCGTGGCGGCATTGGACAGCCTGAAAGCCGAAGAGCACAGGGCCAAAGCCCTCCACAAGGGCAAGGAATGGTGGATCGTTGCGTCAGGCACGGGCGACGCGGCGGCTCCGCCGATCATGCGATTCGCGACGTCGGCCTCGGTGAACGCACTCCTCGGGCGCACCATCGGCGAAGTCCGGACGATCGTCGAAGTGATCCCGGTCGACCAATCGCTCTTCCTCGCAGTCTCTCTTCCCTTCTTCGAAGACTCAACGAGCTTCCAACGATTCTGCACGATCGAGGACCGGCTTGCGACGCTTGGGTCGGCCGAAAGAGCAGCGGAGCAGGCGAAGCTCCGCGCGGAATTCCCCGTGTACGGAGTGGCGATCACGCTGACGGAACTTTCCGACGGTTGGGCCCGCCGAAACCGGCTGCGGAAACCTGCGGTGGACGTGGCCGCTCACGGGACCGACGACGAGGCTCGCCATCGGAACGAGATTTTCCAGGTGCTGTACGACGGGAATCGCGTGACCGCGACTTCGTTGCCTGACGTGCGTCCGGCATTGGAGGCCCTTGGTTCCGCGAGGGCCGGCGCGAACGAGAGATTCCGGGCGCTTCTGGAAGTCGGCGGGCGCAGGGAGACCTACGTAGGTCTGGCACTCGGCTTCGACGACCAGCCCTTCTCGTGGAACAGACCCGGATTCCTGACGATCAAGTCCCTGGACCCGGAGCTGGCGCCGCTTCGCAGCCTGGTCCTGGAAGTCACAGGAGTGGCCGCCCTTTTCGCAGCCCTCGGCGCTCTTGCAGCGTACGGCGCTTCCTGGCTCGTCATCCGCCGCCTGCGGACTCTTCAGGTTGCGACCGAGAAGGTCCGCGCGGGAAACTTTCTGGTCACCGTCCCCGTCGACAGCCGCGACGAAGTCGGCACGCTGGCGGTGGCATTCAACAACATGATCAAGGGGCTGCAGGCGCTGGGGCTGTACACGGACAGCGTGCTGGCACGGAGCGTGCTGGACAACCCGGAGCTGCTCGGGAACAAGGCGGCGCGGCACGAAGGAACGGTTCTTTTCACGGACATCCGGAACTTCACCGGGATCACGGAGACGATGGACGCGAGCGAGCTCACGACGCAGCTGAACGAGTACTTCAGCGCGATCGGAGAGCACGTGAAGAAGGAAGGCGGCTACCTCGACAAGTTCATCGGCGACGCCGTCATGGCGTTCTGGGGCGCGCCGTTCCTCGCGACGCCGGACCACGCCGCGCGCGCGTGCCGCGCCGCGATGCAGTGCACGCGGGCGGCGGCGGAGTTGCGGAGGCAATGGAAGGAACAGGGCCGGCCGCTCTTCTTCCAGAGAATCGGCGTCGCGACGGGGGAAGTCGTCGTGGGGAATATCGGAAGCGCCACCAAGAAGAACTTCACCGTGATCGGCGACAGCGTGAACCTCGCGAACCGCCTTGAAGGAGCGAGCAAGATCTACGGCACGGAGATCCTGCTGGACGACCGGACTGTGGAACTCGCTGGAAGCGCGATCCTGGTGCGCGAGGTGGACGAGATCCTCGTGCGCGGCAAGCAGAAGCCCGTGCGCGTGTTCGAGCTGATGGGACTGGCCGCAGAGACCTCAACCAGGGCGCTTCGACTGATCGAGATCTACGGGCAGGCGCTGAAGTGGTACCGCGCGGGGGACTATGCGGGCGCGAAGACGGCGTTGGCCGGCCTGCGAAAGAGCGACCCCGAGGACGGACCGTCGAAGTGGCTCTCGGAGCGGTGCGACGAGGTCCTGTCGGGGAAGGCGGCTCCGTTGCCGATGCAGATCACGAAGTCGTACGGGCCGGCGAAGGAATAAGAAGGCGGGCCCTTCGACTCGTCCGACGTGAGCGAGCGAAGCGAGTCGAACGGCTTCGCTCGCTCAGGACGGACAGGCGGGCACGTAACAACCGATTCCGCTTGCGGGAGGCGTCAACCGCCGGAAGAATCGCCGCCCATGCCTACGCACATCCTCGGGATTTGCGGATCCACCTCTTCGGATTCGCGCACGCGAAAGATGCTCGAGATGGCGGTTGAGTCCGCGAAAGAGGCTGGAGCCGAGACACGGATCGTCGATCTCCGGGAAACGGTGCTGCCCGTCCTGGAACCCGAGAACAACGAGCAGGGCTCGACGGCCCCCGTCAGGCTGATCAAGGAGACCGCGGCCTGGGCAGACGGATTCCTGCTGGCGACTCCGGAGTATCACGGCAACATCTCGGGCGCGCTCAAGAACTGGTTCGATTTCCTTTACCGCGAGCTCTCCGGCAAAGTCGCCGGCGTCCTCGCCATGACCGGAGGAGGAGGCGGCGACATGTCCATCGTCTCCACGAAAAACAGCTTCCACTGGTGCCAGGGATTCACACTCCCCTTCCACGCGGCAGCCAGCAACGCCAGCTGGACCGGCGGGGAGCTCGATCCGAAAGTCCGCGACCGCCTCGTGCGCCTCGGGCGCGACGTCGTGCGGTACGCTTCCGTCATTCGAACAGCCTGGGACGAGGCGAAGGCGCTCGGCAAGGGGCCGGAAGCGGGTTTCGCGGGGTTCCACGTCAAGTGAGGAGAGATCGATGAAGCGATTTGGGTTGGGACTGGCGCTGGCGGCGGCGTTCGCGGCCGGTTGCGGCGGCGGCGACGAGAAGACCAACGGCGAGGGATCCGGAGGAGCGTCGGCGAAGGAGACGAAAGCGGTTGCGAAGATTGAGAGCCGGGATGGGAGCACGGTGAAGGGGACGGCGACGTTCACGGCGAAGGACGGAAAGGTGACGCTCAAGGTGGAGATCGAGGGTGCGACGGCGGGGATGCACGCGTTCCACATCCACGAGAAGGGGGACTGCAGCGGTGCCGACGCGAAGACGGCGGGCGGGCACTGGAACCCGACGGCGAAGGCGCACGGCAAGTGGGGAGAGGGCGAATTCCATCTCGGCGACATCGGGAACATGAACGTGGGCGCGGACGGCAAGGGCACGCTGGAGGTGACGACCGATCTGTGGTCGGTGGGGACGGGGAAGGACAACGACGTGGTCGGGAAGTCGGTGATCGTTCACGAAGGCGTGGACGACTTCAAGACGCAACCGACGGGGAATGCCGGGAAGCGGTTCGGGTGCGCGGCGATAGAGCTGGTGAAGTAGCCGGGCAAAGCGGGATTGGCAGATCGAGCAGCCACGGCTTCGGCCGTGGCTGTTTCCTTTCCCTTTCCCTTTCCCTTTCCCTTTCCCGCTCTCAGATGAGTTCCGCCGCACGACATTGGCAGTCAGCGCTCCGTCCCTCACGGCACCGGTTTCTGCAATGTGCGTGCTCCTGACCTTTGCCGGGCGGGAACGGGAACGGGAAAGGGAAAGGCAGCTTTCCCCGATTTCCCCGGAATACACCCTTCCCACCCCCTGTTACCATTCACGAGAGCGGAAAGGCAAAACGGGTGAATCGAGCCGACAAAATCGCCTTCGAAAAGATCGCCTTCGAACACCTTGACCGGCTTCACGGGACAGCCCTCAAGCTGACCCGAAACGCCGCCGAGGCGGACGACCTGGTCCAGGAAACCTACACCCGCGCTTTCCAGCATTTCGGCCAGTTCGAACAAGGCACGAACTTCAAGGCCTGGATCTTCCGGATCCTCGTCAACACCTACATCAACGGTTACCGGCGCAAAGGTCGCGCGCCGGCGCTGGTCGATTTCTCCGAGATGGAGCCCGTCTACGAGGAAGCGGTGCAGGAGACGTCCTTCCTCAACCAGCCGGTCAGCAGCCTGTACGAACGGCTGGACGACGAAGTGAAGCAGGCGCTGGAGAAGCTTCCGGAGGAGTACCGGGTCGTGCTGCTGCTGGCGTCGGTCGAAGGGTTCTCGTATGAGGAGATTGCAAAGATGGTAGGCATACCGATCGGTACGGTGATGAGCCGTCTGTTCCGCGCGAGGGCGCTGATGCGGCGCAATCTCGTGGAGTACGCGAAGGAGCACGGACTCGAGGAGAAGTCGAAATGAACTGCCCCGAAATCCGCAAGCTCGTGCACCTGTTCACGGACGGCGAACTGGATCCGCGCGCGAACGTCGACGTGCTGGCGCACCTGAACATGTGCCCGCCCTGCAACGAGCGCTTCTCGGACGCGAAGAAGTTCGAGGATTTCCTCAGGGAAAAGCTGCGTCCGCAGCCGGCGCCGCCGGCGGTGAGGGTGAGGATCGATTCACAGCTCCGGGAGTTGACTGCTCCGTGGCCGATGCGCGTCGCGAGCGGACTCAGGCGCCGACCGCTGATTTCGATGACCGGAGTGGCCGCGCTCCTGGTGTTCTCTTTCCTCAGCTTCAACGGCTACGGGAATCTCACGACGTGCCCGTACGTCCGGGATACGGTCAAATTCACGAAGGACATCCAGGCGAAGCGCGTCCTTTCGCTTCCCCTGCAGGGGCCCGGCCGGGAGGAGTCAAAGAAGTTCCCGAACGGGGTCACGGTTCCAGGTTATCTGCAGGTCAAGAATGGTGATTATCTCACGCGAAGCGGACCTGCCTATGACATCACGTATGCGCAGGCGTTCCGCATGGAACATTGCCCTGAAGACAAGGCCTGTGTCGTTCTGTACTTCATTAGTGCCCCCAGCCTTCCCTTCGGCGAGCACAATTGCAAGGTCATCAACGGCGTGCGATTCTGCGTCTGGGAGCACGATGGGTGCCGCGTCGTGACGTGGAAGAACGAGAAACTCGGGCTGTACTGCATGGCGATCTGCCAGGTGACCGAGATGGAGAACGACGCGCTCCTGAACTTCGCGAACATCGCTTCCACGCAATAACCGGAGACCCCATGAAGCGCACGCTCAGGAATTTCATCGGCTTCGCAGGTCTCCTTCTCGTCTCGGCATGTGAAGAAAGCGCCGGCAGCGCGGGGCATGTTGCGAAGTCAGGCTGGTTGGGCGATCTCGAAGAGGCGAAGAAGGAGGCGAAGGCCTCCAACAGGCCGATCCTGATCGATTTCGGCGCGGAGTGGTGAGGCGGCTGCAGAGTCCTCGACGGCCAGTTGGCCGATCCTGCGCTGGCGGAGACGCTCAAGGGATTTGTCCTGCTTCACGTGGACCTGACCAAGCCTCCGGACGGCTCACCCGCGGCGAACACGGCGGACAAGTACGGCGTGAAGTACCTGCCGGACCTGCGCATCCTGGCGGCGGATGGGTCCGTGAAAGCGACCGTCGAGGCGCGCGACGCGAAGAACCTGGTTGAGGAACTGGGCGCCGCTCTCAAGAAGTAGGAAAATCGCCGGCGATGATCCGCTTTGCCCCGCTCTGCGCTCTCGCCCTCGCCGCTTCGACGGCGTCCGCTGAACTCAGCGCCGCCGCTTCCGCGATCGACATCACGCCGGACCCCGCGAAGTCCACTGTCTGGATCGCCGGCTTCGGCATGAACCGCCGGGCGACCGGCGTCCACGACCCGATCCGGTCGCGCGCGCTGCTGGTGTCGGACGGGAAGACGCGCGTGGCGATCGTCGTGCTCGACCTCGTGGGGTTCATGCGGCCGCACGTCGAGAAGGTGCGGACCAGGTGCGGCGAAGCGGCGGACTACGTGCTGGTGGCGAGCACCCACAATCACGAAGGCCCCGACTCCATGGGAATTTGGGGGCGGACTCCATTCGAGACGGGGATCGACGCCGCCTGGATGGACGCGACAATCGAGGCGATCGCGGCGCAGGTGATCGCGCTTACGGCGAAGCTCCAGGTGGTCACGATCCGCGCGGCGCAGATTGAAGGCCCGGTGAAGGAATTCGTCTGCGACCACCGCGACCCGGTCGTGATCGACAACGCGCTCTCGGCGCTTCAGCTCGTCTGCGCGGACGGCAAGACCGTCGCATCGATCGCGAACTGGGCGTGCCATCCCGAGACGCTCTGGAGCGGGAACACGCTGCTCACCGCGGATTATCCCGGCTTCCTCTGCGCGAGGCTCGAGGAGCGCCTCGGCGGAACGGCGCTCTTCGTCAGCGGCGCGCTGGGCGGGATGATGACCCCCGACCCGCTCAAGGACGAGAAGGGCGAAAAGCTGCGCACCTTTGTCGAGGCCGAGCGGATCGGGCGCGGGATCGCCGACCGGGCGGTGGACGCGCTGGCAAAGGCCGAGGCGGCCAGGGATCCGGCGCTGTCGATCCGGACGAGGGAGCTGCTGCTCCCCTGCACGAACCCGCGCTTCCACGTCGCGATGGCGATGAAGCTCCTGTCGCGAGAGATCTTCGACGCCGAGGGAAAGGCGTTCGCGGGAAAGATCAGCCCGAAGAACATTCCGTGGGTCAAGACCGAGATCGGCCTCCTCACGCTGGGGCCCCTCCAGGCCGCACTCGTCCCCGGAGAACTCTTCCCCGAACTCGCCGTCGGCGGATTCGACGGCTCGAAGTCGTTCGGCGCGGATCTCGTGAAGAAGAACAATCCGAACCCACCGAAAATCGCGAACGCGCCGAAAAGCCCCTTCCTGCGGGAGTTGCTCAACGCGCCCGTCGAAATGATCGTCGGCCTCGCCAACGACGAGCTCGGCTACATCCTCCCGGAGTACGACTTCGAGGTGAACGACAAGAGCGCGACGCTCGAACCGCACCCGCCCGGGGATCACTACGAGGAGACTAATTCGCTCGGGAAGGAGACGGCGAAGCGGGTGATGGACGGGTTCGCGGAACTCCTGAAGGAGTAAGATCGTCTCATTCCCACATGAATCGCTTCCTCATCTGCCTGCTCCCCGCTGTCGCCGCATTCGCGGAAGACCCCGCTGTCGAAATCGGCCCGATCCTCGAGAAAATCCGCAAGGGTTCGCCCTCCGAGTGCGTCGAGGCTCTTGGAGAACTGACCCCCGGCAAGGAAGAGCGCGCCGCAAAACCCATTGCGATCCGGCTGGTGACCGAAGCGGACGCGCAGGTCCAGGCGACGCTTCGCGAAGCGCTGGCGGCCTACAAGGGGACGGTTCTGGTGCAGGCGCTGAAGACGGGATTCGAGACGAAGGGAGTGAAGGACGAGTACCGCACGATGATCCTCGAGCTCCTCGTCGCGGAAAAGAGCGAGACCGCCGTCAACCTCGTCGGCAAGATCGCCTTCGAGAGCGAGATGAAGGCGATGCGCGAGGCCGGCCAGAAGGCGCTCGCCGCGTACGGCGACGCTGCGGTCAAGTGCGCCGCGACCTACCTCCACGCGGGCGACCAGAAGATCGCGACAGCTGCCGTTGCGACGCTCCAGGCCATCGACACCGTCGAGGCCGGCAACGCGCTCGCAGGCTGCATGGCCGTAGGCAGCGAAAAAGAACTGATTCGGATCCTGAAGATCACCTCCCAGACACGCGACGACGCGATCACCGCCATGGTCGCGATGGGAGACGAGGCAGTTCCGGGCCTGCTCACCGGACTGGACAGCCTCCTCTACCAGAAGTGGTCGGCCTACGTCCTCTGCAAGATCAGCGGCGAATTCCACACACAGAAGGATAAGGCAGGCTGGCTGGACTGGTGGAAGCGGCACCTTGCTGAGAAATCCGGAAGATAGCGGTTACATCTTCCCTTCCGCCGCGCTCGCCCGGTTCTGAACTTCCGTGTCCGCGGAGAACTTTGCCTTGATCGGCGCGATCGCGGGCTTGAGCTTCGGCTCCTTGAACCCGGGGAGAGCGTCGAGGATGACCAGCGCGGCCTTCTTGCGGACCAACTCGGGGTCGTAGCCGCTGCTGAATTTCGGAAGGTCCGTCGCGAGAAGGACCTTCTTGATCGCGATCGTTTCAACAAGCCCCGCGACCCGCGCTTCCCCGAGAGCCGCCATCGCGGCGACGTACGAAGCGTTGACGTACTGGTAGTCCTCCCATGGCTGGATATCGAGCTTCTTGAGGTCCTTGTCGAATTCCTTGCCCAGCGCTTCGAGCGCCGCGGCGATCGAAAGCGCGTCCTTCTTCTCGCCGGCGGTCGCGAGCGCATCGGCGGCGGCCTTGCGGACGAGAAGCGACTTGTCGTTGAGCGCACGGACGAGGCTCCCGGCCGCGGAAGCTTCCTTGAAGGTGCCCAGCACGCGGGCGGCCTGCATGCGGGCGTCTTCGTTCGAGGCCGGAGTGAGCAGCGTTTTCGACAGCGTCGGCACGACCGACTTGTCCTTCTTCTCGATCAGCTGATTCGCCGCCTTCACGCTTTTCGATCCGCCCAGCTCGATGGCCGCGCAGAGCGACGCCAGATCGTTCCCGCCCTTCCCCTCCGGCACGTTCGGAAAGTACAGCAGCTCGTCCGGCCAGAGCGGCTCGGCAAAACTCGACCGCGTCCCGTGCACCGGCTCGGGCCCTTTGGCGCCCTTCTTCATCAGGTGATGCCGCTTGAAATACGCCAGCGTGTCGTCGATCACCTCCCGCGGCCAGCCGTGCTGCGCGTCGCGGTACTCCGTGTAGATGAAGTCGGCCTTCTGCTTCTGCAGCACCTGCGCGGCGCCGCGGTCGTCCCCTACCCCGACCCTCGGGTCGTCCTCCGAGTGGTAGATGTACATCCCGCAGCCGCTCTGGTGCGCCTTCAGCGCGTTCCCGCCGCCGCTTCCCGCCGCCGGCGCGAACGCCGCCCACCGCTCGGCGTACGCGGGACCATAACTCCAGGTCCCCATCCCGCCGCGAGAGTGGCCGATCATGTAGACCCGGTTCATGTCCACGTTGTAAAGCAGCTGCGCTTCCGAGACCATCGACAGCATGTACTCGTCGGGGTGGCCGGTCCACGGAAGCGGCTCGGCGGTCGGGCAGATGACGATGCAACCCCATTTCGGAGATTCGATGACGAAGTGCTTGATGAAGTCCTTCCCGTTCCCGACGCCGCCGAGGCCGTTGACCGCGCCGTGGAGGCCGATGAGAAGCGGGTAGGCGCGGTGCGGGTCGTAGTCGTCGGGGACCCAGATCGAGTACTTGCCGCTCGATTTTTTCGTGTTCCAGGTGAGGCGGACGTCCTCCTGGAGGCCCTTGGGCTGCGCAAGCGACCTGGCGACGCGATCGAAGTACTGCTTTGGCAGCGTCACGCCGTACGTCGTCTTCCAGCCCTCGTACGTGGTCTTGCGCATCGCGTCGTCGAGCGCGCCGTAGTCGACGATCTTCGGCCGCAACTCGCCGTTTGAGATCGGGCTGGCCTTGAGGATCTTGTCGACATCCGCGCCGAGCAGGCCGCGCGCTTCCGCGTCCGAGGAATTCGACGCGAGCACCTGGAGCGCTTCTTCACGCGCCTCGACGTCGAGCTTGTTGGCGACGCAGAACTTCATGAGCGTCGCGTGGTCGGGCCGTGCGGCGTTCGTCTTTTCCCAGTATTCGCGCAGCGGGTCCGGCGGCGTGATGACGACCTGCGCAACCTGCGACTTGTCGAATTTCTTCACGCCGAACGTCATGGCGGGGAGAGAGGAGTTGTAGGTGTTGATGACGACTTCGGTGTCGGTATTGGAAGTGACTTTCCCCTCGATGACGGTGCGGTCGCGGAGGGTGACGGTGTCGGCGAGGGCTGGAGAGACAAGAATCAGACAGAGGAGGAAGCGGCGCATGAAGCGGGCCTCAAGGAGAGGGGAAACACATAGTGTGGGAAACGGTGCGAATATTCAATTTTGAAAAGAGCGGGGCCGGGGGGAGTGGAGGCCCCCCGGCCCCGTCGCCGGCCCGCCTACGCGGTGTCCGGCGCGGGGGCCGTCCGAGCCCCCGCAGTTCCGCTCCGCG
>WSZJ01000098.1:15347-25366 GCA_009773755.1 Planctomycetota bacterium
TTCCCTCGCTACGCCATTCCGAGAATCTTGAGCGCCGCGAGGATGATGAACGCGGCGCCGAAGAGCTTTGCCGTGAAGCCGACGAGGGCGGTCATGAGGGCCTGCAGGACGTCGATGTCGTAGACCTTCATGAGGGCGAAGAGCTGCAGGCCGAGGCCGTAGAACAGGAGGCCGACCTGGAGCCACATCTGTAGTTTGAGCGGCGTCAGCAGGGTCAGGAACTGAAGAAAGTTCGCGAAGCCGCTGAGGTACGCCATCGTCACCAGCATCAGCGTAAATCCACCGCCGCCGCCGAGCAGCCGGGCGGCGAACGTGAAGATCGCCGCGGAAATCAGGAGGCCGATGACGTTCGCCGCGATCGCAGCAATCGTCCCTGCCGTGCCGAGTGCGGCGCTCACCAGTCCGGTCTTTGGTTTGTTGTCAGGCACCGGGAGCCCGTTTGCCTTCGCCGTAGCGGCAATGGCCGACGTCCGGTCGTCGAGCACAAGCTGCCCCCACCCCGGCTGATGCGCCCACGTGATGTGCACGTTGCAGCGCGAGCAGTTCAGGTCCCCCGCCTGCGTCCCGGGCCGGCACGTGATCGAGAAGGCGAACGACGATCCGCCCTGGCGCGTCGCCGGCAGTTGCGCGACGAACTCCCCTTCCTTCGACCCCGGCTTCATGTCGTGCCATTCGTTTCCCGGCGGATTTCCGTGGGACGATGTACGGCCGATCTTCGCCTTGCCGATCGCCGGCGTCGAACGGCCCGGCTCCATGACGAGCATGCGCACCGTGAACGGCTTCCCGGCTTCGACAGGCCCGAGCGGTTCGACCACCCTGAACGAGAACGGCTCGCCCCAGTCGGTGAGCCCCTGCGCCCCGCCCTTCACGTCGACCCACTCCTGCGGAACATGGTGCTCGACCTTCTGAAGCCGCTCGATCTGCTCCACCTGGTTCCGCGCCTCGGCGTTGCGGTCTGGACGCGCGGCAAACGCGGCGGCCAGTCCGACGGCGACGAAGGAAGCGGCGTAAAACACGACGCCCTTCGCCAGCATGTCATGGCGGGAAAAAATCGCGCCGAAAAGTTCGAGCGTCTGAAGCGGCTTGAGCAGGACGCCGAGGGTCACCTGCCAGAAGCCCATGGTCTCGGCTTCTTCCGAGTCGTTGCGGACGATGGTGCGCTTCGGCCGGAACGGCTCGTCGGGCGAACTCATTCCGAGCGGCTGGCCGGTGACGAGGTTGAGTCCGCAGGCGACGCAGACGATGACGTCGGGCTCGTACTGCGTGCCGCACTTCGGGCACGGCGGAACGGCCTTTTTCGCGGCGCGGTGCGTGGCCTCGCCCTCCATTTCGAGGGCGGCGGGCTCGGAAGCGAACTTGTCGAAGAGGCCCGCGAAGGCGTCGCCATTTCCGCTGGCGGCGGATGCGACTGCGGTTGAGGGAACGCGGACGGCGGCGGCGCAACGAGGGCATTTGCCGGAGGCGCCGGCCTTGGAATCGGGAACGCGGAGGGTGTGGCCGCAGGAACACGAGAAGGTAATGGGCATGGGGGTTTCTCCACTCGGACGATTTGTTGTAATACGGACATGAGTAAGTGTATGACATTAAAAAGAAGTGTCAACAGGAGGTCGCGAATTATTGTGATCTACTAAATATGATGCAAGTTATTGCTATGAAACATGTTGAGATGAATCATGATGTGTCATGAGTGCTGTACTACAGAAATTCTAGCGCGCGCGCGCGTCAACCGTCGCGATTCGCTTCGCCACCGAGACCCCGGATTGCAGCGCCCCTTCCATGTATCCCACGAATCCCGGGCAAGCATGCTCCCCTGCAAACTGCACCCTGCCGACTCCCTCGCGCAACCGAGGCCCCACATTCATTACCTCCCCCGGCCTCGGAAACGCATACCCGGCTCCGATCCAGGAGTCGGCCGGCCAGTCCATGAACAGGTACTTCTTGAAGTGCTTCTCGAAGTCCGGCCACAAGTTTCCCATTAACAGCATGTACTTCTCCGCCCTTCCGGCCGCTCCGACAGCGCGGCACTCCTCGGCCGCCGGTCCACCCGAATACGCCGCGAGGCACGCACCCTCGCCGCTCTCCTGCCCGTCCGTCGCGTTCCACGTCTCGCTGATCGGCCCGTCCGTCAGCGCGTCGGGCGACTGCCCCGCCGCCCGCCAGAAAGCGGAGTCGAGCACCGCGAGGTACTTCACGTTGATGCCCATCTGCGGATTCAGTCCCGGCGGAAGCGCCGGCTCGAATTCGATCTTCTTCCAAACGCTCGGCGGAACGGCGACCACCGCCCAGTCCGCTTCGATTCTCGTCAGGTCCGCAAGCTTCACCACCACGCCGCGATCCGTCGCATCCACGCGCACCGCGTGCACGCCAAGCCGGACCCGGCCGGCGCCGACGGCGTCCGCGAGTTTCTGCGCGAGCTGCTGGTTGCCGCCCCGGCACCGGTACACCTCGCTGTCGGTCCAGTACTTCTCCAGCCCGCCTCCCTTGATCATCGCAAGGTTCCCGAGCCAGCTTTGCTTCTCGACCGCGACCCCGTTGTCCCCCGCGAGTTGCCGCCGGAGCTCCCGTCTCGTCGCGGGCCCCGTCTCCAGCCCTTCGAGCGCATCCGCTGTCGTCCGCGCGTCCAGTTCCGCCGCGCCCGGCGTCAGCCAGGGCGACTCCGAGTCCACCGGCGCCGCCTGCGCATTGATCGCCGGCAGAGCTTCCTCGAATTCCGCCCAGAGCGCTTCCTGCTCCTCGGCCGTGAGGAGCTTCCCCTCGAACTTCACCGGCGCGAGTCCATCTTCCTCGGAAACATCGAGCATCTCGAGCCCGAACGTCTTCGCATACGAGATCCAGACCGGGTGATTCGACCCGATCAGCTCGCCGCCCGCTTCGACGTTCTTCCCGGGCACCAGGTCGCGGCGGCTCAGGACCCTCCCGCCAACGCGCTCTTTCGCTTCCACCACTGTCACGTCGTATCCCGCCGCGGCCAGCTCGTGCGCGCAGGCCAGCCCCGCGAACCCGGCGCCGATGACGCAGACGCGCGGCGCGCCGCTTCCACCGTTCTTCTCCGTGCGATCCGAGCAGGAGGAAAGGAGCAGCCCCGCGGCCGAAGCAATCGAGGCCTTCAGCGCGTCGCGGCGGCTGAAGCGCGCTTCGGGATGAAACCGGTCGTGGAGGCGGGCGATGAGATTCCTGGCCATGTTGAGATCACTCGACTGTGAACCACTGCGCTTCCACGCGCCGGTTCTTTTCCTGTTCCTTCCCGGCAGGTTCTTCCCAGCCGCGGCCGACCGTCTCGAGGCGTGACGCGTCGCAACCCATCGTTTCGATCAGCGCGCGCTTGACTTCGGCCGCGCGGTCCTTGGACAACTTCATGGCCTTCAGCGCCATCTCACGGACAAACGCTTCGCCGCCCTGCTGCCTGAATTCCTCGATCCGGGCGTTATCGACATGCCCTCTCAGGAGGATCGTCGACCCCGGGCTGACGCGCAGGAGATCTCGGAGTGACTCGAGATTCTTCGTGTTGCCGGGGTTCGCCATGTCCAGAATTGCCAGATTGGACTGGAAGTAAAAGCGGACGTCCTTGCTGAGCAGCGGGTCGCCTTCCACGGAGGACGCCGCCGTCGAGCGGATGGGAGCAATGGCGATCTTCTGGTCCTTGTAGAGCCCAGCGGCTTCGAACGCATGGAGTGCGGCAAGGTCGAGGAAGCGATCGCCGTCGACGGGACTGCGGATGAGGGCGGGACCGTAGGCGTAGATGGACGAGGCGTAGATGCCGCCGAAACTGCCGGCGGAGTCGATCTTGCCGGAGAAGAACGCGAGGTTCTCGGGGAGGTTTGAGAGATGCACTTTGGCCAGCTCTGCTGTTGCCTTCTCGCGCGTCCACTTGAACGCCCCGGCGACGATGTCAAGCGCCGCGTTCGGCGTGTCGCGCACGATCCGGTTTCCTTCGAGCAGCCCCTGCGCAAGCCCCTTCACCATCTCCGGATGCTGCTGCGCGAATCCGCGATTGACGATGAGCACGTCGGCGACGATGAGCAGGTTGCGGTTCGTGGCCATGATGTGCGCCTTGCCGCCGCTCTGCTGCGCGACCTCCGTGGTCTTCGGCGCCCAGGTCACGCACCCGGCGAGCCGCGAATTTCTCGCCTGGAGCTCGGCGAGGAACACGTCACCCGCGGTGAACGCGTCTTCGCAATAGACGAGATTGAGCGAGTCCGCGTCGGGCGCCTCCTGCAGGCTCGCCAGCATCTTCACCGGCATTCCCGCTTCCTGCGCCAGGTAACGGATGAAAAAGTCCGCCTCGGTGAACTGTGCCGTGGCGAGCGTCCTGCCGCGCAGTTGATTCACCCGCTTGATTTCGCTTCGCACCACTACTCCGTCCGCGCCGCGCGAATACCCGATCTGCGCCGGCACCACGACCTCGAACTGCCGCCCGTAGACCGCGAGCACGTCGGCGGTCGTGGCGGAAGCGGCGAGGCGGCCGGAATTCAGCGAGCTCCAGGATTCGGCCTCGCTGAGGGTGATCTTGAGGCGGAAGCCGTGCTCCCTGGCGAAGACCGACTCGGCCGAAGGGGCGAGGCCGCGATTGGCGGCGATGAGTCCGGCGTACCCCGCGTATTCGCTGAGCTCGATTTCGACGATCCCGTCTTTCGGCTGGTAAGCCGCTGCGGCCGCGAGCCGCGGGATTTCGGTCTGGGTTTCGGCCATGCCCTCAGGCACGGCCGCGGACAGCTCGACCGGATCCGGCGGGCTCCAGGAAACTCTCCCGTGGCTTCCGGGAATGGGCCCGGAGCCGGGATCCGTCTTTGAAGAGTCCCGTTTCGACAGCCAGATGGCGGAGCCGGCGAGCGCGCCGAGGACGCCGGCGACGACAAGAACTTTTCCGAGGGGCGTGAGACGCTGCGAGGCATCTGCCATCAAAAGACTCCCGGGAACGGGCGATTCACCGCCCTGTGTGGGGGGACATGATACGACATTTGGATTCAGGACAAAGTGCGACCGATGTTTTTATTTCGATGCCTCACCGCCCTGTCCGTTTTCATCCGTTGTTATCCGCGACCCCTGCCGTTTCTATCCTGTGTTCATCCACCTCGCCGGGACTGCGTGGCCCTTCGGCTAGGCGGTCGGACACAGGATAAAGGGGGATAAGAACGGCCGGGGTCGCGGATGGCAATGGATGAAAACGGATGCAGCAACGCGAGGACCGGGCACCCACTGCACCCTGCGGTCCGGCTCTCACATCGGCGCGAAAGGGAGACGTACGCCCCATAGCCTTGCAAGGGCCCTTCATGGAAGGCAGCCTCAAGCCGTTGCCGCTAAACAGGTTGTAACCGTCGGATTATTACCCAATTCCGTGAAACTCCACCCACCTCCGGGGGTTCATAATCCCACGTTGAAACCCTTCCTTTGCCCCCTGAGAGGCCGCCCATGAAACGGACCACGCTTTTTGCCCTCTCCAGCGCGACCGCCCTTGCCGCCTTCATCGCGCTCTCCTGGCCCCAGACGTCGACTGCGGAGCCGAAGAAACCCGCCGCCAACGTCCCGAAGGCGAAGAAGGGCTCCCCGGAAACGGAGGTCGCTTCCCAGCTCGACGCGCTTGTCGCGGCCGAGTGGGCGACCCAGAAGCTCGACGCCTCGGATCTCTCCGACGATTCGGAATTCCTCCGCCGCGCGACGCTCGACATCACCGGACAGATCCCGACCGCCGACGACGCGCGCGCCTTCCTCATGAACAACGATCCCGACAAGCGCCGCAAGAAGATCGACGAGCTCCTCGAGTCGCCGCTCTACGCGGAGCACTGGGCCTTCACCTGGTCGCAGCGGCTCCTCTCGGGCTCCAAGCTCCTCCAGGTCGCCGGCGACCGCGGCGGGGCGTACAAGCAGTGGTTCCGCGAATCGTTCGCCTCCAACAAGCCGTACAACAAGTTCGTCCACGAAATCGTCTCCGCAGAGGGCGACTCGGACAGCAACGGCGCCACCGCCTGGCTCGTGTCCCTCCAGGATGCCGGCGAAGCGGGCATGGCCGCCAGCGCTTCGCGCAACTTCCTCGGCGTTCAGATCCAGTGCGCCCAGTGCCACGACTCCAAGGTGAGCGACTGGAAACAGCCCGACTTCTGGGGCATGGCCGCCTTCTTCGTGCGCACGAAGGTCCGCCGCATCATCGACCCGGAAACGAAAATGCCGAAGGGCGCCTTTGAGATCATCGACATGCCGCGCGGCGAAGTCGCGATCCCGGAAACCGATCCGCCGAAGGTCGTCGACCCGCGCTTCCTCGAGGAGAAACCAATTCCGCGCGCGGGCGGCACGCCGAGGAGCAAGGAATTCAAGAATCCCAAGAATCCCGAGCGCACGTTTATCGGCGGCCCCGCGGACGGCGTCGAGCGCAGGCAGGATTTCGCGAAGTGGCTGACGGCCGACGACAACAAGTGGTTCGGCAAGAACGCGGCGAACTGGTACTGGGGGCACTTCCTGGGCGCCGGTTTCGTCGAGCCGCTGGACGATCTCGACATCACGAACCCGCCGTCGAATCCCGCGGCGCTGGACTACCTGACCGCCGATTTCAAGGCGAACGGGTACGACCTCAAGCGCATGATCCGGACGATCTGCAACACGAAGGCCTACCAGCTCTCGAGCAAGCCGTCGGCGACGAACGCGAAGGACGACCGCTACTACTCGCACGGGAAGCTGGAGCACCTGACGCCGGACCAGACGTTCTACTCGCTCATGGCCGTCACCGGGCTCGAGAACTCGCTCGCGCGCGGCATGGACCGCGACCGCGTCGAAATGCTCAAGGCGCGCTTCCTCGCCGGCTTCGTCTTCCTCTTCGGCAACGACGAGGGCGAAACGGGCGACGCCTTCAACGGCACGATCCCGCAGGCGCTGGTCTACATGAACAACCCGCAGATCCAGGCGGGGCTGAAGGTCGGCCCGTCCACGACGCTCGGAAAAATCCTGCAGAAGTACGAGGCCGTGGACGCGCGCCTGGACGAGATGTACCTGTCGGTGCTTGGGCGGTTCCCGACGGATACGGAGAAGAAGTACTTCACGAGCGTGATCAACAAGTACCAGAACTCGAAGCTGATCTACGAGGACGTGTACTGGGCTTTGGTGAACTCCAGCGAGTTCCAGTTCAATCATTGATCGCGACGCTGTCTCCCTGCAAACCGACACAAACCTTGAGGACATGAAGATGGAACCCCGCAATTGCGACTGCGACGATCAGAAACCCGAGATCGTCACCGGCCCGATTCACCGCCGCGACTTCTTCAAGCTCGGCGTCGGCGGCGCTCTCTCGCTGGCACTCGCCAGCCGCATGACCTCGAGCCTTTTCGCCGACGACAAGAAGCCGGCCAAGGGGAACGAGAAGTACGACAAGCCGCCGGCGCAGGTCACGGGGAAAGCCAAGAGCGTCATCCTGCTCTGGATGGACGGCGGGCCGAGCCAGATGGACACGTGGGACCCGAAGTCGGGGATCAACGGCGGGTCGCTGAAGCGGATCAAGACGAAGATCGAAGGCTGCGAATTCACCGAGCCGATGGCGCCGCTGGCGGAAGTAAGCGACAAGCTGGCGGTGATCCGGTCGATGACGTCTCGCGAGGGGAACCATCAGCGGGCGCGGTACTACCTGCACACGGGATACCCTCCCACGGGCACGCTGAAGCACCCGAGCGTGGGCTCGGTCACAGCGCTGAAGAAACAGAACCCGGACCTCGACCTGCCGCATTTCGTCTCCGTCAACAACCCGTCCTTCGGCGCCGGCTTCCTCGGCGTCTCGTACGGGCCGTTCGTGGTGCAGGATCCGTCCCGGCCGCCGGACAACGTCGCCTACGCCGCGGGGATCGACGCGGAGCGCTTCGACCGCCGCATGAAGCTGCTTGATAAAGTCGACGGCGCCTTCGCGGCGTCGCGCGGCGGGCTCATGACCGAGGGGAAAGACGCGATCTACGAGAAGAGCCTCAAGCTGATGCGGTCGCCGCTTCTCAAGGCGTTCGACATCAGCGAAGAAGGTGAGAGCGTAAAGAAGGCCTACGGGATCGACGACGGCGTCGGGATCGGCAGCAAGAACGGCGGAGCGGCAAAGCAGGGGCAGCGCGGCGACAAGTTCGGCGCGGGCGCCCTGATGGCGCGGCGGCTCGTCGAGGTCGGCGTGCCGTTCGTCGAGTGCACGCTGGGCGGCTGGGACACGCACCAGGACAACTTCGGCCGGGTCGCGGGGCTCGCGGGCTCGCTGGCGCCGGCGTACGCAGCGCTCATCAAGGACCTCGAAGACCGCAAGCTCCTCGACTCCACGCTCGTCCTCTGCATGGGCGAGTTCGGCCGCACGCCGCGCATCAACCCGAACGACGGCCGCGACCATTTCCCCGGCTGCTTCTCAGTCGCGATGGCGGGCGGCGGCGTCAAGGGCGGGCAGATGATCGGCGCGACGGCGGACGACGGGATGACCGTGGCCAAGAGCCCATGGACCGTGCCGGACCTGATCGCCACGATCTGCACGGCGATGGGGATCGACCACACGGAGTGGTTCCAGACGCCAGTCGGACGGCCGATTCAGATTTCGAATAAAGGCAAGCTGATCGAGGGGCTGCTCGCGTAGCCAGTGGGTAGTCGGTAGTGGGTAGGGGGTAGGAACGGCAGACAACCACGGCCGCGGGAAACCGCGGCCGTTTCCACATTCCGGGGCGGAGCTGATCCGGCATGTTCTATCGAATCCTCCTGGCGCCGCCCGGCTACTCACCCCATGAGAAATACTCCGTCTGCGCATACGAATCCATGGATCCGCTTTCAAGGAGCTTCGATTTGAAGAAATCGGATGGCACCCGGTTCGCGGCAACTCTCGAAGAGGCACGTCGCATGATTCCGGATAGTGCAAAGCCCTGCGGTTATGGGCCGATCGACCAATTCCTGGAAGTATGGGAAGCGTGAACCAGCGCCGACAAGACGTGGGTCGTCGACATGATGCACGATCTCCGGCGGATGCTTGCCACCCTCGAACTTCCGCGCCACATGAGGCGTCGTGACACCTAACGCTGAGGCGCTCCACGCTCAATGTCTCACCGGATTGCAGTACCGAAGAATAAGCGCGAACGAAAGAAAAAGTAGGCGCCGCCTATAATCCCTTCGTGCGCCGCACTCACCTCGCCATCTTCGGAAGCGTCCTCGTCGCTGCAGCCGGCCTGGCCATTCTCGCGGCGAGGTCGCTCGGCGCGCAGCGCGTCCTGATCGAGCAGGCGGCGGAGGAGAATGCGCGGCGCGCCGCTGTTGCGGCGGCGGGTGAATGGCGTGCGCGGCTCGACACGGTCGCGGCGCCTTTTCTCGACGCGATCCCCGAGTCCGGATCGGCTTCGACGCTCGCAACAGCTCTTGCCAAACTCGAAAGCGCTCCCGAGACGGCCGCGGCGTTCGCGCTGGACCGCAATGGACGCATGACCTGGCCGCCTCCGCCTTACGCGGCGCGGGCGTTTGTGGAAGCGCTCCCCGGCGACCAGGCGGCGCGGGACGCGATGGCACGGGGATTCCGCGCGGAGTTTGCGACGAAAGACGCGGAGCTGGCGCTGCGCGAGTACGCGGCGGCGGGGCGGCCGGAATTCGGGCAGACGGTGCGGGTCGAGGCGAAGCTGCAGGAAGCGGCGCTCGCGGCGAGAATTGAAATGCCGGACCGTGCGATTGCGGCGTACTCGGAGGCGCTGGCGATGGGCCGCTTCACGGAACCTGAGCGCGTTGTCTCGGCTTGGCTCGAGCGCGCGCGGCTGCGCGTCGCGGCGAACCCCGACGGCGCGGAAACGGACGTGCTTCAGCTCGCGGAGTCGGTCTTCGGCGACGATTCGGGGCGATACGGGACGGCGCTTCCCGCTGCGCGCTCGAAAGTCGCCGCGGCGCTGGCGGATTGGACCTTT
The DNA here is from genome assembly GCA_009773755.1 of Planctomycetota bacterium. GTDB lineage: Bacteria > Planctomycetota > MHYJ01 > WSZJ01 > WSZJ01 > WSZJ01. The sequence goes on from WSZJ01000098.1 coordinate 25,223, forward strand.
ACCGCGCCCGGACGGCAGCGCTGGGGGACGCTGGAAGTACGCGCGGCGAGGGAGAAGGCGGCGGCGGAAGCGCGGGAGCGGGCGGCGGGGCTGGTGGCGGCGCTCTTGCGGCGGAAGGACGCGCCGATGTACGCGGCGATGGAA
>WSZJ01000099.1 GCA_009773755.1 Planctomycetota bacterium
CGCGCTCGACGGCGAATCCGCAACTTCCGACCCCCGCTTCCGGAATACGTTGGTCGTCTGCTCGGAATCCTCGGGGAAGAAGTCGTTCGGCATCTCCTCGGTCGGCGAAGCGTCTTCGCCAGGGACCGTGAAGACCGACTTGCATTTGCCGCACTTGAGCTGCTTGCCGGGGGTGAAGGACGAAACGTCGAACCGGGCGCCGCATTCTTCGCACTCGTATAGCTTCATCGGGCTGCTCCGTGCCTGGGCCTGAAGAAACTCCGGGATACCGGGACTCCCCGTGCCCATTAAACGCCGCCGGGGCCGCCGCCGTTCCCGTCAATCTCACATTCTACGAAAATCCCAGGCCGGACGTGGGCCTGGATTCCGGAATTCCAGCAGGAATTTTCCTTTGAGGACCGCGCCGGAAAGTTCGAGCCGGATGGAGGTCGCGTCCCACTCCGCCTCGTAACTCCCCGTGTCCAGCCGCTTCACCGTCCCCCGGCCGCCGGAAATCGCTCCTTCGTAGTCGAGGTACGCCAGCCGGTGGTCGAAATGCTGCAGGGCCTCAATCGAGAACGGACCCGCGACCGGAGGCGAGGCGAGCGACCACGTCTTGAGAGCGCCGTCCCTCTCGAGAAAAAGATCCCAGTGAAGCGGCGTGGCCGCGTGTTCCGAAATCGTGAATCGCCCAACGTGGGTCCCCACATCCACCTGCCTTTGGTCGGTGCCGTTCCTACCCACTACCAACTACCCACTACCCCCCGCGCCCTTCCCGATCTCCCCCAGCTTGTACTCCTTGATCTTCCGATACAGCGTCCGCTCTCCGATCCCGAGAATCTTCGCCGCTTCTTCCCGATTCCCTTTGGTCATTTCCAGCGTCGACCGGATCAGTTCCGTCTCGGCGCGCTCGAGGCTCATTCCGGCGAACACCGCCGAGGTCCCGGGCGCCGCGGCCTCGCGCCTCTGGGCGATTTCCTCGGGGATGTCCTTCATGTCGAGAATCGGCTCGCGCGCCAGCACGACCATCGCTTCGATCGAATTCCGCAACTCGCGCACGTTTCCCGGCCAGCGGTACGCCAGCAGCGCGGCGCGCGCCGGTTGCGAAATGCCCTCGATGCGGCGGTTGTGCTGCTGGGAAAAGTCCCGGATGAAGTGGTCGATGAGGAGCGCGATGTCGGACTGGCGGGCGCGAAGGGGCGGGAGATTGATCATGACCACACGGAGGCGGTAGTAGAGGTCTTCGCGGAATTTCCCCTCGCGCACCATGTCCTCCAGGTGCCGGTTCGTGCTGGCGATGAGCCGCACGTCGACCGGGATAGGCAGGTTGGAGCCGACGCGGTACACGCACCGCTCCTCGAGCACCCGCAGAAGCTTCGCCTGCGTCGACAGCGGCATGTCGCCGATCTCGTCGAGCAGCAGCGTCCCGTGGTTGGCAAATTCGAAGCGCCCCTTGCGCGCCCCGATCGCGCCCGTGAACGAGCCCTTCTCGTGCCCGAATAGTTCGGACTCGATCAGCCCTTCCGGCATCGCCGTGCAGTTGATCGGGATGAAATGGTGGTTGCGCCGGGGCGAATTCCGGTGGATCGCCTTCGCAACCAGCTCCTTCCCCGTTCCGCTCTCGCCCGCGATCAGCACGGTCGCAGACGTGGGCGCGACCTGCTGCAGCGTATTGAACACCTTCTGCATCGCCTCGGAGTTGCCGATGATGCCGGCGAACCCGAATTTCCGGTCGAGCTCCTGGTGGAGGAAGAGGTTTGAGCGCGAGAGGTCCTGCTTCTCGACGACCTTCTCGATAACCGCGCGCAGTTCGGCGATGTTGAGCGGTTTTTTCATGTAGGTCGAAGCGCCCTTTTTCATCGCCTCGACGGCGCTTTCGACGGAGGCGAACCCGGTCATGACGACGACCTCGACGTCGGGGTGGAGGCGCCGCGCCGTGGTGAGGATTTCCATTCCGTCGATGTCGCGCATCACGAGGTCGGTCAGCACGACGTCGACGTGCTCGGATTCGAGCAGCTCCAGCGCGGCCTTCCCGCCTCCTGCGACGAGCGTGCGGTAGCCGGTGCGGCGAAGGGATTCCGCCATGGTTTCGGCGTGCTCGGGGTCATCGTCGACGACGAGGACCGTGACGTCGGTGGAGGTGGGGATCATAGGCGGAGGGTTGGAAGCGGGAAAATGCTTAACCCCAACTCCAACTCCAACTCCAAATCCCAACGTTCGATGAATAGCGTGGGTCCGTCAATGACCGATCGCTTTCGCTGTCAACCTCTCGCACCCTGAAATTGGAGTTGGGGTTGGAGTTGGAATTTGGGATTTGTCTTTCAAAGCGGGATAGCCCCCCCCGCCTTTGCCTGCACCTCCCCCTCGACCGGCAGCCGTATCGTGAAGCAACTCCCCTTCCCCTCTTCACTCGTCACCGTCAGCGTCCCGTCATGCTCGTGCACGATCCTCCTCGCCATCGGCAGCCCCAGCCCCGTCCCCGTCTTCTTCGTCGAATAGTACACGTCGAAACACTTCGACGCCGTTTCCGCCGACATCCCCGTCCCCGTGTCGATGACGTCCAACTGCGCAAAATCGCGCCACCTCGACGTCTTCAGGATCAGCTCTCCCCCGTTCGGCATCGCCTGGATCGCATTCATGACGAGATTGAGGAGAGCCTGCTTGAAGAGGTTTCCATCGACCGAGACCTTCGGCATCTCACCCAGCGACTTCAGCACCCGGACCTTCTTCTGCGTCGCCTCCGGCGTCACAAATTCCAGCACTTCCCCGATGACCCGGTTCAGATCGGTCGGCCGGAGGTCCAGCTTGTGCCCGGCGGCGAAGCGGAGGAAGTCGTTGAGGATTTCCTCGAGACGGGCGGTTTCCTTCAGCAGAAGCGTGAGGCGCTGGAGCGCGCGGCGCTCGCGCTCGTCGCGGGGCTCGTCGAAATCCTCCTGCAGGAGCTGAAGGTTCGCCTGCAGCGTCGACAGCGGCGTGCGGATTTCGTGAGCCAGGCCGGCCGCGAGCTGGCCGAGAAAGGCAAGCCGATCACTTTCCTTGTTCGGTGACACCGCGACATTCTGTTAAAGGTCCGCCCCGGCGTCTACCGCATCAACTGCCCTGTTGCGAGTTCCGGGTTGCGAGTTGCGAGGAACGGCCTCCCGGGCCAGCGACGTTTTTCACTCGCAACCCGCAACTCGCAACTCGCAACTCTCCGTCCGCAACTTATACTCCCATGCCCACCCTTCACCACGAACCCACGCCCGCCTCGAGGCCCATGGCCGCCGACATCCAGGACTGGCTTTCCAACCGCGATATGTTTGCGCGCCGCGTCTCCTCACACGAGGTGCTGGGGCTGCTGAAGCGGTCCTTCGCGGTCCCGGCGAACACGATCGCCGCGGTGGTTGAGAACGGGTCGCGTCGGGTGGCCAAGGGCGGCGAGCAGCTCAGCGGCCGCTTCGATGCCGTCCTCATCAAGACGCAGGAAATGCCCGTGTCCTTCCAGATGGCGGGGCTCCGGTCGAAGGACGGGTTCGGCATGAACGCCGGCGTCCGCCTCACCCTCCAGCTGGAATCCTTCGAGCCCGACCGCGTCGAGGACTTCTGCAGGAACTTCACCGCTGCCAACGCGACGACCTCTTCGGAAGACCTGCGGTCGTATCTGACGGTGGACGTGAAGCGGGCGCTGTCGGAGTACATCTCCTCGCACGCGGCGGCCGATCTGCAGAATTCGCAGGCGTCGTCGGAGGTGGAAGGCGGACTGCGGCGCGCGCTGGAAGGGCCGCTCTTCGGCAAGGGCCTGAACTTCCGCAAGCTCATGGAGCTGGAGTTCCACAGCGACTCGTTCGAAAAGGCGCGCGACGACGCGCGCAAGCAGAACGAGAAGATCCGCGAGCACGAAGGGGTGCTTCTCGACCAGCAGCGGCGCGAGGAGAAGCTGAAGAATCTCGCGGCCCTGATGAAGAGCGCGGACGCGCAGGAAGTTTTCCGGGAGATTCGCGACGAGCGGGTGAAATCGCTGCTGTATGCGAAGCTGATGGAGAACGACCTGAAGGACCTCTCGAGCGAAGACCTGCGCGCGAAGCTGAACCAGTGGGGCGACGACCTGATCGGCGTGGTGCTCAAGGCGTATGCAGCGCTGGCGGAAGCGCCGGATTCGCCTGTGGAGCCGGGAAAAACCGGAAAGCTGGCGCGGGTCGTGGTGACGGCCGGCTCGCGGGTACTCCTTTTCAATCCTTCGGATTTCACCGGCTCCTGCCGCCTGATCGACGCGGGATTCAACCTTCGCAGCGCGCGGATTCACACCTGGAACGGGCGCTCGCTCATTTTCGCGGGCGGGAAGCGGCAGATCTCGGCGCTCGACCCGGAGACGACGCAGTCCGTCGCGGCGTATCCGCTTCCCCAGGAAAAGAAGCCCAAGGGGGGCGTGAATGCTTCCGCAGTGTGGAAACACCGGATGTTCGCGACGCACAGCGAGCTGGGGCTGATCGAGTGGGATCTCGGCAAGCCCGGGGTGCCGGGGGTGACGATCAATGCGGACCTGACGGCGCTTTCTGCGACGGTGCGCGCGGCGACGACGACGGCGGACGGGTGGCTGTACTTCGCGAGCGGCCGGACGGTGTACGGGATGGACCTGAACACGGGCGCGCCGCCGGTCGCGTTCGGCCCGCAGACGCCGAGCGGCGTGACGGCGCTGGCGGTCGGCGAACGGCTGATCGTGGCGGGGTGCGGAAGCGGCAACGAAGGAGCGCTGTCGATCTGGGACCGGCGGGATCCGACGCGCGCGGTCGGGGTGATCCGCCGGAACGCGCCGATCGGGAGCGTCCGGCTGACGTCGATCGGCGGGGTGCCGCACATGCTCTTCACGTGCCGCGACCACGGGGTGACGGCGCGCGTGATCGGCCAGACGCTGGAGACGCACTACGACGCGGGCGAGCATTCGGTGATCCTGGCCGAGGGCGGGTCCGACCACGTGGTCGCGATCGACCACAACGGGCGGTTCCTGATTGCGTGGGATGCCGCGCGTCCCGCGAAGCCGCGAAAGATCGTGGACCTGAACGCGTACACGGACCAGGCAGTCTACGACCTGGCGCCGGTTTTCAGCGAGGGGGGCGCGTGAGCGACGGTGCCGGAACCTGCGCCGCCTGCGGGCGGACCTATCTGTCGCGCGTCGGGATTTTCCGCGACGACGCGGCGTGCGCCACGTGCGGCAAGCCGATCTGCGCAGCCTGCTGGAGCGACAAGACGACGTTCTGCCAGGAGCACGAAGACGTGCCGGTGGCGACGCTCGCCGACGCTCCGAAACCGGGAGACATCCCGGCGGGGCAGGTGCCGGCCGGTTCCACCAGCCGGCAGTCGGCACGCGAGATGGAGGAAGGATTCCTCTCGCGGGTGCGCAAGAATTTCCGGCAGCTCGCCGGAATCTACAACCCGCTCGACGGCCGCTGGTACGACGTGATCGAGCGCAACACCGGCGAATACGTCGTCGACCTCGGCGCGGAGGCCGCGAAAAACGCCGTTCGCGACCGCGCGAAGTCCGGGTTCAACGAGATCCTCGCTTCCATGCCCACCAACCGCGCCGCCGTCTGCGACGTTTTCGCGCGCGACTTCCTCGGCGCCAAGGTGAAGAAAATCTGCCTCGCAGGCGTGTCGCTTTCGCCGCTCGACGAACTCGTGAAGCCCGGCTGGTCGAGCCTGCCGCTCGGTTACGCGGCCGTCGCCCAGGCCCAGCGCCGGATCGTCACCGACCCCGGAGTCTTCTACTACCTCTGTTATTTCGCCACGACGGGCTGGTCGGGCGAAGCGCGCGACATCCTCGCCAACGGACCGAATTTCGTCTCCTGCCTCGTCGAAAAGCACGCGGATTCGTGGCGGATCACGGCAAAGGACGACGGCCGCTGGGGGGACGCGCTGGCGGTGTACGACCTGGAGACGTACTCGGAGAAGCGCGACCGCGTGCACATTTTCGTGAAGCGGCACACGTACGAGCTGCTGATGGACCGGCTGAGCGACCGGTATGTGTGCGAGAAGACGGGGCTGCCGCTCGATGTGGTACGGGCGTCGTTCCGGGATCTGTCGCAGGATCCGTTCGTGCACCTGACGGCGGACGAGGAGCAGTTCAGAATCTCGAGAGTTTATTGAGCCGCACACCGGGAAACAGCAACTTCAACGTTTCAACTTCCAAGCAAACGGCAACTTCAAACGGACAACTTCAACCAAAGACCTAGGAGCTGTGACGATTGAAGTTTTCCTTTTGAAGTTGCCGTTTGCTTGGAAGTTGAAACGTTGAAGTTGCAGTTTCCGGGGAAAGCCGCCTCAGAATCGAAAGTCCCCCTCGTCGAAGCACCATACGTGTATTGGAGTTAGAATGCCCCGGTCCCCACGGGAGTCGCCATGATCCTCGACCGCATCAAAAAACTGATGGGCCTCGGCTCCATCCCCGACGAGGTCGCCCCGATCTACAAGGGCGCCAAGTCGGAGAAGGAGGCCCTCGAACTCCTCCGCGACGCGCGCCGCCGCGACGAGGACCGCCGCAACCGCGCCCTCGAGGACGTCGAAATCCTCCAGGGCAAGGAAGGCGAGCTCATGGAGGAAGGCAAGCGCGAGAACGACCAGAACCGCCGCCTCTCCCTCGCCCGCAAGATCAAGGACGTCCGCTGGAAGGTCGAGGAGATCGAGACGAAGGTCGAGAACATCTTCAACAAGCGCATCCGCATCTACAAAGAACACATCGCGTCGCTGGAAACCCTCGTCGCCCTCGCGGAGGAGCCGCTTCCGTCGTCGAAGCAGCTTGAGGAAGCGGCGATCAAGGCGAAGGAGAAGCGCGAGGACCTGGACAAGACGGTGGCGATGGCCGAGGGGATGTCGCTCGACAAGAACGCGGAGCCGGTGCTCGACGAGGAGGAGAAGTCGATTCTCGCGGAGTTTGAGAAGCACGACGACGCGAAGCTCGATCGCGACGAACTTTCCGTGCTCACGAAAGAGAAGCCGCCGGACGAGTTCGCAAAACTGGAGAAGACGGCGCGCAAGAAGGAGCGGCCGTTGAAGGAAGCGCCGAAGAAGCAGGCTGAGGAGGAAGAGGAGGATCTCGAATGAGCGCGGCCAGCGACATGATGGACTGGCTGTTCAAGCGGCGCCGCAAGATCACGGACTTCAAGCCGGAGGAGTTGCGGCGCGAGGAGAAGCGGCTGGAGATCCGCGAGAACCAGCTGGTGGCGCAGCAGGAGAAGCTCGATCGCGAGAAAGAGGACATCTTCCAGCAGGGGGTGAAGAACAAGTCGGTCGTGCGGCGCCGGATGTACGCGAGGCGCTTCAACGACCTCATGAGCCGCCTGCGGCTCATGGATCGGGAGCTGTCGCGGGTGTCGAAGGAAGTCATGACGCTTTCGCGGATTCGCGCGCTGGTCGAGCGCACGAAGAGCCCGAAGTCGGTCACGGGCATCCTGAACAAACTCACCGAATCCAATCTCGACGAGCTGCAGGCGTTGCTGGAAGACGACAAGATCGGCGAAGAATTCTACCTCCAGAAGCTGGACATGCTTCTCGGCGTTGCGAACGACCCGGCGTACGACGCGACGGAGATCGGGTCGGAGGGCATGGAGGTGCTCAAGACGTGGGAGGCGATGGACGAGGGCGAGATGGAATTCGACGAGGGGTTGAAGCAGGCGGAGACGGGGATCAAGGAACGTGGGGAAGGCCGGAAAGAAAAGCCGCAGCAGGAGAAGGAGAAGGATGAGGAGCAGGAGGAGGCCACCTAGATGAGCCTGATCGACCTGTTCAAGAGGCCGAGACGGATGGCGGACCTCAAGCTGGAAGAAGTGCGGCGGGAGGAAGCTCGCCTTTCGCTGAGGGAGACCCAGGCCATCGCCCGGCTCGAGCAGATGGAGCGCGACAAGGAAGAAATTTTTCGCAAAGGGACGAAGATCAAGTCCGGCATCCGTCGCAAGCAGCTCGCGCGGCAGTTCGAGCAGAAGAAAAACGAGATCGCGATTTCCGAGCGCGAACTGAACCGGCTCGGGAAGGAGGCGGTGACGATCCAGGCGATCCGGACCGCGATTCAGCGCAAGGAGGACATGAAGAAGGGCGTGCTGTCGATCCTGAATCTCGCCGAGGAGGGGGAACTTCAGCGCCTGCTCGAGGACGACAAGATTTCGTACGACCTCTACATGGAGCGCCTGGGCGAAATCGCCGACTCCACCAACGATCCATCCAAGGACATCATCAGCGAGGTCGGCAAGGAAGGCGCCGAGCTTCTGGACATCTGGCAGAAGATGGACGACGGCGAGATCGAGTCGTTCGACACCGGTTTGAAGCTCGCGGAACAGAAGGCCAGGGAGAAACCGCTGCCTGAAGAAGAAACCGAGTGACCCAGCGATGAGAGTCGCGACCAGCGGGGACGGCACCGTGGCGATGTGGGCCGCCTCGCGGTACGACGCCGCGTCGGCGCTCCGGACGGCGTGGGGAAAACTCTTCCGCGTCGTGGCGTGGTGCGCCGCGGTGCCCTCGTTCGGGCTGCTCGGGTGGAGCGCGATCGCCTACGCGCGCCTTGACGGGCCGACGGAGGTCCAGACACTCGCGTTCTTCCTGAACGACTACCTGGCGGCGTGCGGCGTCGGCCTCACGGCGCTCTTCGCTTCGATCGCCCTCCCGCGCGTCCGGCGCCGCGACGTGCCGATCCTGTTCGGCGGATGCGCGGCGGCCGTGCTCTGCCTTTACCTGCCCAGCCTGGTTCGCGCGTGGCCGCTCCTTCGCGAAAAACAGTTGCCGGCGACGGCCGTCATTCCGCTGGCGTTCCCTTTCGCGCTCATCGCGGTCGCCGCCGCGGCCGCTCTCCTGGCCCGGCGACCCGGGACCAAGGCCGCCTGAACCATGGACCTCTACACGCCGATCAAGCAGGCGCTCACAAAAGCCAAGGAACTCTACGAAGCGCGCGAGCACGACAAGGCCGCCGCTTCCTACGACAAGGCCGCTTCCCTCATGGCGATCTACGCGGAGCAGGCGATCGGACGCGACGCGGAGATGCGCCGGCGCAAGAAGGCGGTGGAGTACCGCGAAATCGCAAAGAAGCTGCGAAGCGGCGAAATCGAGGCGCCCGGAGCGCGGGATGACCGGGACGATGCGCCGGCGGGCGCGCAGGCGCCGAACGGCGCGGCGGCTCCCGAGGGAAAGCAGGCGAAGGCGGCGGGCGAGGTCAAGGCCGCGGTGCTGTCGCTGATCAAGACGTCGTCGATCGGCTGGGGGGACATCGGCGGGCTGGAGCCGACGAAAGACGAGATCAAATTCGCGCTCGGGATCACGCTCGCGAAGCAGCCGGCGAACGTGCAGCTGTCAGCGTGGACGAACATCCTCTTTTACGGGCCGCCCGGAACGGGAAAAACGCTGCTCGCCGCGGCGACGTCGCGGGCGATCCGGAACTCCGACGACGTCCAGGCGGTGTTCTTCAACGTGAAAGTGTCGTCGATCCTCTCGAAGTACTTCGGCGAGTCGTCGAAAATCATCAGCGAGCTCTACGGCACGGCGCGCGACACTTCGCCGGCCGTCATCTTCCTCGACGAATTCGAGTCCGTGGCCGGGAAGCGCGACGACCAGGACTCTGGGCCGGAGCGGCGGATCATGTCCACGCTGCTTTCGGAGCTGGACGGGATGGAAGCGAAGGGGCGGCGGGACATTTACGTGCTGACGATCGCGGCGACGAACCGGCCGTGGGATCTCGACCCCGCGGTGCTCAGCCGCTTCGAGAAGAAGATCCTGATCCCGCTTCCCGACGCCGTCGCGCGGCGCGAAATCCTGAGGATTCATCTGGAGAAGCGCGGATTCGTCGTGCAGGCGGACGCGGCGCAGCTCGCGGCCTCGACCGAGGGATACAGCGGTCGCGAGATCGAGCGGCTGTGCAAGGAGGTCACGACGAGGATGGTGGCGGAGATGAACCGGGAGATCCCGGGGCTGATCGACCAGGGGCTCGACGAGGTGCGGAAACATCAGCTGAAGGTGCGGCCGCTGGGGATGGGAGATTTCCAGAAGGCGATCGCGAAGCTTCATCCGCAGACGACGCCCGCGGACGTGAAGAAGTACAACGAGTGGAGGGAAGCGCAAGTGGAGTAGTAGCGGCGCCGCAGGCGCCGCCCCTTTCCCTTTCCCTTTCCCTTTCCCGAGTGGCGCAAGATTGCGCAAGCCGGGAACGGGAAAGGGAAAGGGAAAGGGCAGGCTGCCACGGTAGAATTCAGGGAATTCAGCGGAGAACCAGCGATGGGAATCTTCAAAAGCCGTGAGGAAAAACGCATCGAACGCGACCTCGAGGTCCGCAAGGGCATCGGCGCCATCAAGCGCAACCTCAAGGACATGGACAAGCACACCAAGGAGTACATCGACAAGGCCAAGAAGGCCAAGCGCATCGGCGACAACGACCAGCTCAAGTTCATCAAGAGCGCCCTCAAGAAAACCGCGCTCGGCAAGAAAATGCGCGAGCGCCAGCTCCTCTCGCTCGAAACCGCCATGCAGATCAAGAACCAGGCGGAATCCGACGGCGAGTTCGCCCGCGCCATGATGGAAGTCTCCAAGTCGATCTCCGAGGTCTACGGCGCCACCGACCTCGCCAAGACGCAGAAGAACTTCGAGCGCGCCATGCTGCAGGCCGAAACCCTGCAGGACCGCATGCAGATCGTCGTCGAGTCCATGTCCGACACGCTGGCCACTTCCGACGAAGACGCCGAGAAGATCCTCAGCGACAAGGACATCGACAAGATGATCGACGACGAGGCCGTGCACGAGGAGAAGGGCGAGCTGGACAAGGAGATCGAGAAGGGGCTGAAGGAGATCGAAGAGGAGATGGGGAAGGAATCGTGAACGGGGTCTCGTCGCGTGGGGAATTGAGACGGTGGGTGAGGCGTGACGATGAGCGCAAGACCTGCAGCCATCACAGAGCGCGGGGGACTGCGTTGTAGCCCCGGGTATGGTTGCGGCTCGGCCTCGCTGAGAACTCGGCGTCCTCTGCGGCTATGGTCGTTTTCTCGGTGAACTCTGTGCGCTCTGTGGCAAGCCGTTCCGTTGCAAAACCGGCCACGCACTCCCTCAGTCCCCAACCTTGCGGAAGGGAACATGGCATTGGATGATTCCGCGTCCTCAGGCGCGCCGGCAGGGGGCCGGCGGCCTGCCGTCAACTCTTCGGGGCGCCTCGCTCATGAAACTCTGCCTCAGATTCCCGTCGCTCGCAGTGGCCCTGGCCCTGGCTTCCGGCTGCATTGAGAATCCGGTTGCGACAACAGTCTCCCCGATGAAATTCGGCGTGGCGCTGGAGGATGCGGAAGCGTCGGCCGCCGCGGATTTCGCGGCCGTCAAGGCGGGGGTGGAGAAGGCGGGGCTGTTCGACGAGAAGGACCTGTTCATGTCGATCGACGCGGTCGAGCCGTCGAAGACCGACACAAAGTCGGGGAAATGGCCGCGGGTCGCCCGATTCGAGATTCTGCGAAAGCCGGAGCTGAAGGTCGTCGTCGGGACGTTCGACCTCGAGAAGGCCTCGGTGATCGAGTCGCGGGAGGTCATGGACGTCGAGCCGTGGCTGACCGACGGCGAACTGCTCGAGGACATCCAGCGGGTAGCGTTGGCGGACAAGGGCGTGCAGGACGAGCTCGAGCGGCGCGGAATTCCGCGGGCGGACCAGGAACGTCGCGTCCGGGTCGACCCCTGGGCGACGGGCGCGCGGTCGCCGGCGTCGAAGCACGGTCAGCGCCTGGCCCGCTGCCTCTTCTTCGAAAAGTCGTCCGAGGGGACTTACTACACACATCCGATCGAAGGCGTCACGGCGCTGGTGGATCTCGCCTCGGAAACCGTGCTCTCGATCGAGAAGGACCCCAACCTCTACCCGGTTTCGTCGCGCGCCCGGCTGCTCTCCAGCGAAGTCGCTCGCGCGGGCGCCCTCCGGCCTATCGAATCGCGCATGCCCGAAGGCGTGTCGTTCACAGCGGACGGGAACAACCTGTCGTGGTGGAAGTGGAAGATGCGCTGGTCGTTCAACGCGCGCGAAGGGCTGGTAATCCACGGGGCGACGTTCGACGACGCGGACGGCAAGCCGCACGACGTGCTGGGGCGCGGGTCGATTTCGGAAATCGCGGTCCCGTACTCGCCCTCCTCGCCGACCTGGGGGTGGCGCTGCGCCATGGACGAAGGGGAATACGGGCTGGGTCGGTGCAGCACGCCGCTGACGCCCGGGCGGGCGATCCCCGGGTATGCGAAGACATTCAACTGCGTGATTGCGGACGAATTCGGGGAAGCGGCGATCAAGGAACATGCGGTGGCAATCTACGAGCGGGCGCGCGGGCCGCTGTGGATGCACAACGAGGAGTGGCCGGCCGAGACGGGATACGCCGTGACGCCGATGGAACAGGACCGCGAACTCGTCGTGTGCACAATCTCGACCGTCGGGAACTACGACTACCTCTTCGAGTGGTCGTTCTCGCTGTCCGGCGCCGTCCACCTGCGTGTGTCGCTTCACGGAATCCTTCTTTCGTGCGGCACCGGCGACAAGAGCTGCGTCGAATGCCGGGAGCCGGCCGCCGCAGGGGACACGCTCCTTTCGCGCCACATCGTCGAGCCGAACATCGACGCTCCGCTTCATCAGCACCTCTTCAGCGTCCGCCTCGATCTCGACGTGGACGGGGAGAAGAACAGCGTGACGGAGGAAGGGGGGGGCGGCGCGGACCCGGGGAAGTCGTACTACTCGTGGTCGCGGAGGACGCTGAAAACCGAGAAGGACTCGGTGCGCGAGCCCGGCGCTTCGCCGGCATTCGGGTGGCGCGTGGAGAACTCCGGGAAGACGACGGCGCTCGGGCATCACCCGTCGTACCGGATCCTGCCGCACTCGCACGGGAAGCCCGTGATTGCTGCGGGTGATCCGTTTGTCGAGAAGGCTTGGTTCGCCCGCCACGCGCTGGCCGTGACGCGCCTCGACCCGGCCCAGCTCTATTCCTGCGGGGACTACGTCCTCAGCGAATCACCGGGAGGCACGCTGGAGACCTGGGTCGCGGACGACCAGCCGATCGCCGGCGAGGACGTCGTCTGCTGGGTGACACTTTCCGCGGTCCACCTGCCGTGCGCGGAGCAGTGGCCGATCATGGCGCCCGTGACCGTCGGGGTCGATCTCGTCCCGGATGACTTCCTGTCGGAGAGCCCCACCGTGCGGTAGGAAGGCAGTGGGTAGGGGGTAGTCGGTAGGGGGTAGGAACGACCGTCGCCTGAACGGCTGTTCCTACCCCCTACCAACTACCCCCTACCCCCTGCCTCCGTCCTGCCAGGAACACTCCGAAATCGAAAAGCCTCCCTGGCTTCTCGCAAACCAGCCCTTGAGAAACCAATTCCTTGATATACTCCGCCCCACGTTAATCCGGGCCTTAGACGGCTTCCCTGTCCCGCGGCCTGAAAGGTGACGATGACTCGAGCGCTGCTGGTGCACCCGGAGTTCAAGGTCGCTTCCTTCTGGAATTATCGCGACACCTGCGAACTCGTGGACGCGAAGTACCCCGCGGCCCCGCTCGGGCTCTGCACCGTTGCTGCCATGCTCCCGCAGGACTGGGAGATGCGGCTCGTCGACAGGAACGTCGAGAAGTGGGACGACTCCTTGCTCGACTGGGCGGACGTCGTACTGACGGGCGGAATGCTCCCCCAGCAGCTGGATTGCCTGGAAGTCGTGAGAGCCGCGAAGAAAAAAGGGAAAGTCGTCCTGTGCGGCGGGCCGGACGTGACGTCGTCGCCCCACATCTACAAGGAGGCGACCCATCTGGTGCTGGGCGAAGCGGAAGTCACGCTTCCGAAGTTCCTCGAAGACTACAAGCTGGGGACCGCGCAGCCGGTGTACGTGGACCCGCGCATGGCCAACATGGCGGAATCGCCGACGCCGCGATTCGACCTGCTGAAGTTCGAAGCCTACAACCACATCGGGATCCAGTGGTGCCGCGGCTGCCCGTTCCTCTGCGAGTTCTGCGACATCATCGAGCTCTACGGGCGGGTGCCGCGGACGAAGACGCACGAGCAGCTTCTCGCCGAGCTCCAGCGGCTGTACGACCTCGGGTACCGCGGGCACATCGACCTCGTCGACGACAACTTCATCGGGAACAAGAAGCTCGCAAAGGAATTCCTGCCGAAGCTCAAGGTGTGGCTCGAGGAGCGCAACTGGCCCTTTGAGTTCACGACGGAAGCGTCGATCAACCTGGCCGATGACGAAGAGTTGATGCAGAAGATGCAGGACGTCGGGTTCTTCGCGATTTTCGTCGGGATCGAGAGCCCGGACGAAGCGACGCTGATCGCGATGAAGAAAAAGCAGAACACGGGGCGCTCGATCGCGGAGAGCGTGCACACGATCATGCGCCACGGAATGTGGGTGAACGCGGGCTTCATCCTCGGCTGCGACGGCGAGACCGGCAGCGTCGCGAAGGGGATCATCGACTGCATCGAGGACACGGGGATCCCCGTGAACATGTCCGGCCTCATGTTCGCGCTTCCCAATACGCAGCTCACGCGCCGCCTGAAAAAGGAAGGGCGCCTCCACGAGAACTTCGAGGTCGCGGTCCCGACCGACGGCGACCAGTGCACGGCGGGGTTGAATTTCGACCCGAAGCGGCCCCGGGTGGACATCCTGCGCGACTACCTGAAGGTGATCGAGACGACCTTCACGGCGAAGTCCTACTACGGCCGAGTGCGGAAAACGTCGAGCATGATGAACTCGAAGAACCGCCGCTTCAAACCCACGCTGCACCAGATGTGGAAAGAGACGAAGGGCTTCTTCAGGATGGCGTGGAAGCTCGGGTGCAAGCCGGAGACGGCGTGGCACCACTGGCGCACGTTCATCGGCACGCTGTTCACGAATCCGAAGTCGATCCGCTACATCGGATCGCTCTGCGCGCTCTACGTCCACTTCGGCCCCTTCTCGAAGTACGTCGCCGACAGGATCCGCAAGGGAATCGTGGCCCTGGAGCGCGAGGAAGCGAACAAGCCGCCTGCGCCGCCGGCCCCGGTGACGGTTCCCGAAGCGGCGACGGCCTCCGCGTCGGCGGCGCCTGCGGGCGCGACGGCTTCGCCGGACGCCTGAGAGCGCGCGAAGAAAGCGAGTGCCGTCGGCGGTCGGACCTCGCTTCGCGACGCCGCCCAAATGCCGGCGTCGTCGCTTCGCTCGCCCCGACCGCTCGTCGCAGAGCCTGAGCGAGCGAAGCGAGTCGAAGGGCCGTCACTCGCTTTCTTCGCGCGCTCTGGTAACGGCCGACCTTGAGATGCCTTCCATGGGACGCTTCATGGGGTCAGGGCGATGAGTCTCAGGATGTCTGAGTCTCAGGATGTCGTAGGCGATGACGGACCAGAGGACGACGCACGTGACCTTTGGCAAAGTCCGCACGCGAAATCTGTCGAGTCCTCGAATGCACTTGAGGTCTGCATTGACGGTTTCCGCTGTCGCCCATTTTCATGACGCGAGCTTCAGGGTCGGCCGAGGAAACCCGCGCCTCGGGCCGCTTGGCTTCCGGTTTGATCTCCCGCACCTTCGGCAATTCCGCGAGAGCCTTCTCGATTCTCGTGAGACGGTCTCTGGCGGCCGCCGCCCGGCTGGCCGCCTTTTTCGCGGCATCCTGCGGCGCCGATTCCAGCTCCGCCTTCAGCCGCTCGACCGGATGTCCGCAGCAAACCCCGACAGATCCATCCGCCCCAGAGCGCGTGAAAAAGTCGAGCGACGGTTACGGACCTTCCCCTCGCGCGCTACAATTCCGCCTTCTCATTGCCACGGAAATTCGCCATGCGCCTCCCCCGCTTCGTTCCCGCATTCCTTGCCGCCTCCCTCTGTCTCTTTGCGGAAGATCCGCCGAAGGAAACGCAGAAGGACTCCGAGGACCGCTTCAGCGAATTCTTCAAAACGTGGAGGCCGATTGTCGCGCACATGGAGGAGGGACTGACGCGGACGTACAAGCTTGAAATGAGCGGCGGCGAAGTTCCGGTGACCGGGACGCTGGAAGTCGTGACCCGGCTTCCGGCGCCGGGGGCCGTGAACTTCGAAAAGAAGCTGGCGCTGGACAACGAGCAGGAGTTGAAGGACAAGCGCGTGGAGTTGCCGCCGCTGGTCGCAGGGCGCTCGTGGGCGGAGCCGCCGCCCCTGCTGTTCCCGGAAAGAGGGCGGACGACGCTGGAGAAGGACGTGGAAGTGAAAGTCGGGGAGAAGACCGTTAAGTGCCTGAAGCTGAACGTGTCGACGGGGGCGGACGCGCCGATGCCGAACATGAGCACGACCTTCTGGATCTGCGAGGAGGAGCATCTGGGAGTAGTGCGCATCGAGATGGCGGTCGGCGCGGCCAAGAAAATGTCGCTTCAATTGGCCGGGTGGAAAGTGAAGGAGAAGTAATGGCCAGGGTGAAGCGGCTTGCGCCGGTCCGGGGATTCGCGGTCGAGGTGACGACGCGCATTCACGCGCCGACGTCCGCCGTGTGGCGCGCGCTTGTGGACACGCGGAAATGGTGGCCGAAGGGGATGACGGTCAACTCGAAGGCGAAGGGCGTCAGGATCGAGCCGCGGCTCGGCGGGCGCTTCTATGAGGACTGGGGAAGTGGCGAGGGACTGATCTGGTGGACCGTGATCGGCTTCCGCAAGGGGAGCTGGCTCGAGCTGGGAGGGTTCGTCGAGCCCGAGTCAGGCGGCCCAGGGATGACGCTCGCGCGGATCCTGCTGCGCGCGAAGGGGAATGAGACCGACCTGCACATCCTCGACAACCTCTGGGGCCCGATCCCGCGCGGGCAGGACAGGAACATCGCGCGGGGGTGGGACATCCTGGCGAAGGCGCTGAAGGAGTTCGTCGAGAAGCGCGGAAAGCGATGAACCGGACGCGGCTCCTCGTGACGCTCCTGGTCCCCTTTCTGTCCGCCGCGTGCGGCCTACGGCTACTTCGCGTGCGAAGCGAAGAAGTGGGAGGAGCTGTCGACGTGGCTCGTGGCGATCGTGAACTCGATTGTGGTCACGAATCCGCCGACAACTCGCGAATCTCGACCAGGTGAGCCTTCCGAAGAACAACCCGATGGACCATGAGGCGCTTCGCGGGTACTGGAAAGAGAAGGGGCTTTCGGAAGACCGGATCGCGCAAGGGCAGCGCGAGGGAATGATGGGTTACGAGGAGATGGAGTCGCGCGAAACGGGGCGGATCTATCAGATGCCGCTGGAGACATTTGACGCGACGAAGGGGGGATACCACAGTCCCGAGAACTACGACGAGATTCTAGAGAAGCCGAAACGGGAGTAGAGAAGTCATGTGGTGGGGGATTTTCTCGCCGCTGTTTCCGGAGTCTCCGGCCAGGCTCTACATCGTCGGCGCCTTCGTGGCGCTGGTCGGAGCGGGGCTGGCGATTTTCGGAGGGACCGAGGCGCACCGCGTCTCGAAGACCAAAGCGTGGCCGGCTGCCGACGGCACGCTCGACATTTCGCAGGTCCAGGATGTGTCAACCTCGCGAGGCGGCCCCAGGTTCAAGCTGCGGGTCGCCTACCATTTTGAGGTCGCCGGCAAACCGTTCCATGGCGATCGGCTCACGCCGCTGGGTGCGCCGCAGGAGTCGGAAGCAGAAGCGATTTCGAGGGCGCTGGCACATCCCCCGGGTCAGCCGTGTCGCGTTTTCTACAACCCGGCGGACCCTAAGGAGAATTGTCTCGAGCCGGGAGCCACGGGAAAGGCATGGATGTGGTTGTGGATGGGTGTGGTCATGTTTGTGCTGGGGTCACTGCCCGTCGCGAGTCTCTTTTTTGTTCCGGCGCCGAAAGACTGAAGCCGCGCTAGCGCGGCTGAATTTTGCGGAAGAGTTCCATCAAGACATCGCTGGCGGGCTTTTCCCAATCGGGCGAGAGGACGCCGTAAAATTCGAGGTCGCCGAATTTCCTGCCCGCGGGGGCCGCGTCGGACATGGTCCCGTTGAGCGGCCACCAGCTCCAGCTCGCACCGCTGGATTCGAGGCAGGCGAAGAGCGAGCGCAGCCAACGTCCCTGCGAAAACTCACCCTTGTCGTCGAAGCAGTCCGCGGGCGGCTCGCCGGCGCGAAGGCCGTTCGAGCTGCCGAATTCGCCGAGGTAGACCGGCGTGCTCCACTCCTGACCTTCCTCGAGCAGGTACCCCCAGGCTTTCTTCCACACGCGGTGCATGCTCTCCGCGTCCTTGAACCACGGCGGCTTCCCGAGCCCTGGCCCGTACTCGTGCGGCGAGTAGACGAGGCGCCCTTTCACGTTCAGCCGCACCGGCGCCGCCTTCACGTGCGTGAGATTCCCGCCCCACCAGTAGTTGTGGTGCCCTTCCCCCTCCAGCGCGATCGCCGTCCCCTCCACGAAGATCAGCCACTCCGGCGCGACCTTGAGGATCGCGTTCCCGCAGCGCTCCGCCGCCAGCCGCCAATCCGTCTCCGCATCGCCGCTGCCCCACGTCACGGAACCGTGCGGCTCGTTCTTGAGGTCCGCGCCGATCACAGCGCCCTTGCCCTTGTACCGCCGTGCGAGGACGAGCCACGCCTCGATCCACTTCTCCTCCGGCCACGCCGCGGATTTCCACAGCCCGTCGGTCTCGCCCAGATCTCCCCATCCTGCCGAGAGCCGGTGCCCGTCGAGCAGCAGGCCAATCCCTGCGCGGCCCGCGGCGGCGACGATCTCGTCGAGAATCTGAAGCGCCGTGAGCCCCTTGAGCCGCGGATTGGCTTCGAGGTGTTCCGTGACCTTCGGGTTTTTCATCACGAGCTCAACGGAGAGCGGCAGGCGCACGTGATTGAAGCCCAGGGTGCGGATGCGATCGAGAAGGGCCGGAAGCGCGATCTTGTGCAGCCCGCCGGGGACGAAATCCTCGCCCTCCATGCCGTACCAGTTAACGCCGCCGAGGCGGACGGGCTTGTCGTCGGCGTCGAGGATGGCCGGGCCCCTGGTGTGAAGCGGACCCTTCAGGGCGGGCGTCTCGGCGGATGCGGAGGCGCACATCAAGAGGAGGACTGCGGTTATGACGCAATGCGTCATTGCTAGAATCCGTCCGTCGTGTAGGGCGACGGCCCTGCGAAAAGCGCACGAACCGCCGGCAAGTCGGCGTCCGGCGCTTCCAGGAGCCCGGCGAGGCGCAGCTCGTCCGGCCCCATGAAACCGGAGTAGAGGGGCGAAAGCCCGCGAACGGAAATGCGGATGCGGCCCGCGCCGCCGCGCCCGGCGTGCCCACGGCCGTTCTTCACGCGCAGCCGCCACTTCCCCGAGTTCGCCGGCAGGACGGAATCGTCGATGTCGAAGTCCGCTTCGGCCTCGAGCCCCGCGGGCCACCCGCGCTGCTCGAACGCACGCTTGACGTCCACGATCCGCATCATCCAGCGCTTCGTGCGAACCGTTTCCATCCGCTGCTCTCCGGGAAGAAGATGGAGCAGGTCGGACGGGGAGCCGAACCCGGAGATGAACTCGCACATCGAACGCTGGTCGGAGACGACCGTGAGCAGCCGCTGAGCCGCTGCGGGCGTCGTCGCGACGAAATCCCGCACGCCCAGTTCGAAGCGGTGACCGACCTGCGCCTCGCGAAGCGCGAAGACGACGAACCCCTCGGGGCGCCCGCCGCGCAGCGCGATGTGCGTTTCACGCGGCTCGTCTTCCGTGGACAGAACGCGCTTCCAGAACCATGGCGTCCGCTGAAGTAATCCTGAGGTCCGGCTCGCCGCCAGGTCGTGCAGCTTCCCCAGTGTGGCGGCGTCGCGCTTCCCCGCCAGCCGGACCTCCAGCGCGCGGTCGCGGAACACAAAGTCGCGGGACGCGATTTTCCAGGTGTGAATGACCCCCGCCTGCTCCCAGCCGGCGCCTCGGTAAAGCGGCTGGGTGGTCGGGAAGAGCGTGGAGACGGCGGCGCCGCGGCGGGCCATTTCGCGAAGGCAGGCGGCCATGAGAGCGGGCGCGATCCCCTTCCCGCGGTCTTCGGGTGCGGTCGCGACGCACGCGATTCCGACGTTGGAGACTGCGCGCCCGCCGAACCAGACGCCGCACGGGAGCATCACGAGGCCGGCCGCGAGGCGCCGGCCGTCACGACGAGGACGTTGGGCGCCCCCGCGCGGCGCAGATAGGACGCAAATCCTCGCTGCTTCCCGCCGTAGGAGCGAGCCATGACGGCCGCAATCGCGCGGAATTCGGCGGCGTTGCGAACGGAGGAGATCGAGGGTGACCGGGTGGCCATGAGCGCGGGGATTCTACCCAAATCGAAAGCCGGGAATGTCCCCGGCCTCCCGGGCGTATTAGAGGTGTGCTAGTATTCCCCTCCCGGCCATCCGGCCGGGACATTCCACAACCCTGGGAGATTCGAATGACGATGACCTCGACCTGGCCGCTCCGGTTCGGCGCGGCCCTGCTGGGCGCCCTTCTCACGATCGCAATCCCCGCTTCCGCAGGCGACGGCTGCTGCGGCGAAGCCAAGGAAGAAAAGCCTCTCGCGGCCGCAACGCCGCAGGAGTGCTTCAAGGAAGCCGCCTGCGCGATCGAGAAGGGCGACGTCAAGGTGCTCGCTTCGCAGCTCAGCGTGAAGTCGCTCGAGCTGGCGGCGAAGAAGGGCGAGGCGATGAAGGAAGGCGTGAGCAAGTGCGAGGAGACGCAGAAGAAGCTCAACGTGACGGCGGAGAAGGTGAAGGAAATGTCCGGGAAGGACCTGATGCTGACAGTGATGATCTCGAAGGTGAAAGAAGCGATTGCCGCGGCGAAGAAGGGCGAAGCGAAGGGCTGCGGCGAGGAAAAGGGCGGCTGTTGCGGCGAGGAAGAAAAGTGCTGCGAAATTTCCGAGGTCAAGATCGACGGCGACAAGGCGACGGCGCTGTGCCCGCTCGGGCAGCCGCTGGCGTTCGTGAAGGAAGACGGCGCGTGGAAGATGGACATTTCCGCGATGCTGGAAAAGGGCTGCTGCGAAGAGAAGTGCGAGGAGAAGCCGAAGGAGTAGGTCATCGAGGCCGGGAATCACCGACGCCGGGCGGCCCTGCCGCCCGGCGTTTTTGTTTGGCCGGGGCGGACATGATCCGGCCCATGCCCTCACCCGCTCCTGAGCCTCGCGCTCAAGCCCTGGAACGGATCCAGCGCGTCCTCGCGACCGCAACGGGCGATGCTCGAGTCGAGGGCTTAGTCTCTCCGCGCCAAGGCCACAAGTCGCGCTGCGTTCACGCCATACTCCCCGCCGGCGAGACTTCCGTAGAGCCGCACATCGCCGAATCCTGCCGCTTCCATCCGGTCCCGCAATTCCTGGCCCGAGTAGAGCGTGTGATGAAACCGGAAGGTCCGCGACTTCCCGCCCTTGATGACCACCCACTCGTTCCGGATGCGCGTCCAGTCGTCGAAGATCTCGTGGCGCTCGACGAGCCAGCCGCCGCCCGGCAGGCGCTGCGAGGTCGTCGGCTGGAAGATCTTCGCGAGGCGCTCCTTGCCGTTCAGCTCGACCACGAAGACGCCGCCGGGCTTGAGCGAGTCGAAAACGTTTCGCAGTACGGTCATGTCCTCGTCCTTGTCGTCGAAATAGCCGAACGACGTGAAGAGGCTGATCGCGAGATCGAACGAGTCGGGGCGAACGAAGTCGCGCATGTCCGACTCGACCCACTCGACCATGACGCGGGCCGCCTTCGCGCGCGCTTTCGCTTTCTTCATGAGAAAGCGCGTCCGGTCGACGCCCGTGACGCGATAGCCGCGCTTCGCCAGCTCCACCGAGCAGCGCCCGGGCCCGCTGCACAGGTCGAGGACGGCCTTTCCGCGAGGCTTCGCGAGCTTGAGAAGCGCGGTAATCTCGGCGGCGGTCGCTTCGAAGCGCGATTCCGGAAACATGAAAGGGTATGTCTCTCGCCAGAACGACTCGTCGTCGAACCATTCCCGGCTGCGGGTCGGGGGCATGAAGAGTGACCTCCTTGCGTGAGCGGTCCCGGCGGTATCTTACGCACGGCACTGATCCCCCCGCGAGGGGTTCACGGGAAAGCGAAACAGGCCGAAATCCGGAATCCCGGGGGCAATTTCACGCTTCGTTCGTAACAGGGTGAAATTCCATCCCCACGGGAGGGTCCGATGAAATCTTCGCTCGCCATTCTGGCTGTTTTCGCACTCGCGCAGGTCTGCAGGGCCGAAGACGATCCGGTCGAGGTCCTGAAATCCGCGCTGAAGTCCACCGAGTCGGCGGGCGGATTCCGATGCGAGGGGGACGTGAAGCGAGAAGGCGGCGGCGCGATGGTCCAGATCGGTGGGCTGGGCGGCGGCGGGCGCGCGGTCACCGGGAAGATGGACTGCCGGGTTGACGCGGAGGGAGACGTGGAGTTCCGCGTGACGAACCGTGAGGACGACATTCTCGTCGTACGCGTGGGCGGCAAGACGGTGAAGCAGGCTTCGTGGAGCGGGCAGGCGCCTGACGTGGATGCGTTCGCCGCCACGGCCGGAAAACTCGTTTCGTGGAAGTCGCTGAGGTCGGCCCTGAAGAAAGCGAAGAAGGCGAAGCTGGTCCGCGACGGCGAACTGGACGTCGTCACGCTGCGTCTCGCCGGCTCCTTCCTCGAACCCGACAAGGACACCTCGGCCGGCCCGAACATGAGCGCGATGGTCGAAGGATCGTTCATGGAGACGCGCGGGATTGACGCGCGCTTCGAAATCGACCATCAGAGCGGGTTGCTGAAGTCGATGCGGTTCGAGGTTCGCCGGGGGTACGGCGATGCGATCCTGTCGGCCGTGGAGGAGAAGGGTGGGAAGAAGAAGGGGTACGGAGAGTGGGGGGATGAGGAAAAAGACAAAGACGAGGAGGAGGAGCAGGAGAAGGATGGCGATTTTGGCGGGGGGCTGAAACTGGCGGATACGAAGACGGTTTACGAATTCCGCTCTTTCGAGCTGGACGCAGACCTCGACGTGAAACTCCCCAAGGCCCGGAAATAGGAGCGACCCATGCTGACATCCCTGACCCTGCTTGCGGCCGCTTCCGTCACCCTGGCCCTTCGCGCCGACGGCGACACGCGGGACGCCGCGAAGGCCGCACGTTCCGTCCCTGGCGTCGAGAATCCCCAGACCGGCGACGGTGAGCTGCGCTTCGAGGTCGACGAACCCGTCTCGCTCGCCGCGCTCCGCGATTCGCTCGGCCTCGCGGGGTGGAAACTTGACGAGAAGCGCACGACGCTACGCGCGCCGCTTTCGATCCGCATCGACGGCCGCGGCGCCGACGCGACTGCGATCCTCGACGCAAATCTCTGGCTCCTCCCCGCCTTGCGCTCGCTCGGAGGCGAAGCGAAGATCGAGGACCTGGACCCGCGGTTGTCCCTGCGCATCCGCTTTAGGCCTGACGGCGGCGTCACCTATCGCCAGATCAGGGACGTCATAGAGAAATCGAAGGCGTTTGCGCTGAACGCGAAGCGCGCCTTCGACCTGGTTGACGTTTCGGTGCTTCCCGAGGGCGGGCCGGACTCGCTGCGGTGGGAGCGGCTGCTCGAGCTGACGGACGGCGTGAAATGGGAGACGGATCCCGAGGTGGCGATCGCCCGCGCCGAAAAAGAGAACCGCCCGATCTTTCTCATGATCACAAGCGACTGCTGAGCGGGCGAAACTGCGCTGAGAGCCGTGCCGCTCTCGGAAAACGACCTGATCGACCTGCTCAACCTGCGCTTCATTCCCGTCGCGTATGACCTCAAGACCGTCCAGATGAACCCGGGCGCGCTGCGCCGCATCGAGAAGCTCGACAAGTGCTTCAGCGCTCCGCAGATTTTCGTCGCGAAGCCCTCCGGAAAGCTCCTCTACCACACGCTCATGGCCGGCGCGCCGTCGCTCATCAAGACTCTTCGAGGCGTGCTCTCGAAAAACCCTGAATTGAACCATCCGTCCGCCGAGGAAGAAAAGACCCCGGCCGCTCTCGACCGCCTCGAGCTGGCGCTTCGCGCGATGGACCGCAAGCTCGCCGAGACGATCATCGCCGGGATCGAGGACAAGTCCCCGCGACTCCGGATCCTCCGCGCACGGCTCGCCCGGCGCCTCGGCAGCACGGATGAAGCGCTTCAGCTTCTCGATGGCCTGGAAGAGGTCGACGCTTCCCTCGAACGTGTCGCCGTCCACATGGGCGCGACGCAGTGGACCGACGCCGAGGCGATTCTTGCGAAGCTCAAGCCGACGCCGCACGTCCGCTACCTGCAAGGGCTCATCCCCTACCTCCAACGCGACGACGACCGCGCCGTAGACCTCTGGTCGAAAGCGATCGCAGCCGCTCCCGACGACCCGTGGTCGCTGCGCGCTTCCTGGAAGATGTTCGCGATCGGCATGGTCGGCGACAGCCACGTCACGGACAGCCTTCGGTGACCGGCCTTCGCCATGGAGCAATCGTTGCTGACGAAGGGGCCTCCCCAGGTCGTGCCGGACCGCACGGACGAGGAACTCGTCCGCGAGCTGGCGGCGGGCTCCATGGGCGCGCTCGATGGCCTGATGGCGCGGCACGGCCGGGCGGTCGCAACCTTGCTCGACCGCACCCTGCACGACCGCTCGTGGATCGAGGACCTTTCGCAGGAGACGTTTGTCCGCGTCTTTCGTCGCGCATCGACCTTCCGCGCCGGGACGAAGTTCAAGCCGTGGCTCTACGCCATCGCGCTGAATCTTTCCCGCGACCACAATCGCAGGTGGGCGATCTGGAAGCGCTTCCTCCTTCGCGCCCCTGCGCGCGAGGCCGCGCCGCCGGCGCCGGACGAGGAGCGCGTGAGGCTCGTGCGGGAAGCGCTCTCCGATCTGCCGGACGATTTCCGGGAAGTGCTGGTGTTGTGCGAAATCGAGGGGCTGTCCTACGCGGAGGCGTCAGAGGCGACGGGGTGCCCCGCGAAAACCGTGAGCTCGCGGCTGGCGCGGGCGAGGGACCGCTTCCGGGAAGCCTGGCTGACGCGTCATCCCGGGGAGGCGAACGATGATCTGCGCTGAAATCGTCGAGCTTCTCTCCCGCCGCCGGGACAACACCCTGGCGTCGGAGCCGCGCCGCGCGCTGGCGGCACATCTCTCGGAGTGCCCGGACTGCCGCCGACGCGCGCAGGAGCTGGACACGGCGATGACGGCGCTCTGGGACCTCCCTGCCGCCGCCGCGCCGCAAGCCCTCCGTGACGGCGTCTACGCGAAGCTCGCCGCGCCGCGCGTCACCCGGGCTCTCCTGCCCCTCGCCGCCGGCCTGCTCATCGGGTTCACATCCGCCTACCTCTTTGTCGTCAAAGGAAACGATCCACGGCCAAGATCCACTGTGTCCGAAGTCCGGCCGTCCTACCCCCTACCCACTACCGACTACCAACTGCAGTTACGGGATCACGCGAGGCGAGCCGATGCCTTCGTACGTCAGGCAGCGGCGCTGGACGCAGACGGCGAGTCTTTTCTTCAGGCGGACTACAAGCTGTCCGACCTCGGTCCGCGCACGCGCAAGCTCGCGGAGGCTGAAGTGCCGGCCGAGTACTCGAAACGCATTCTCGAGCCGCTCGCGCCGGTCGTCGAAGCGCTGGATCGCCGCGACCCCGGCGCGCTCGCCGCGGTGCGCCGCGTCGGGTCCGACGCCGGCTTCCGTGAAACGCTGGCTTCCTGGACAGGATCTGCCGCCGATGCGTCCCCCATCGCGCTCCCCGACATCTCGGACGCCGAACTCCGCGATTTCCTCCAGGCCAAGTCCCTCTACTACGCCGGCCGCCCCGGCGAATCCCTCACGCGTTTCCAGGATTTCCGCACGCGCCACCCCGGGAGCCCCTTCGCCGACGACGCCGCTTTCTGGATGGCGCGCGCGGCCGCGGAGTCCGGCGACTTCGCCCGCGCGCTTCCGCTGTACATCGAAATCTCCGACGCGATCTGGCTTGACCCGACGGAGCTCGCGCGCCTGAAGACCTGCGCTGGCGCGCTGCAGACCCGCCTCGACTCCGGCGCGACGCTCGACGTCCAGCTCCCGCCCGACCTCGACCTCAACGAGATTCTCCGCGATATCCTGTCCAACGAAGTCCCGCACCTGCCCGCCGGAGCGTTGACGACGGTGATCCAGGTCATGCGCACGCCGCTCGACAAAGCCACGCTCGCGGCGCTCCAGCGCATCGCTGTGAAATACCCAGCGCTCAAGGTGCGGGATTGCGGCAAGGGCGAATGGGAGATCACCGTGCCGACCACGCAACTCCCGAAGATGCGCGGTGACGCCGAAATCGCCGAGGATCTTAAGGCCGCCGAAAAGAAATTCCCGTTCCTGTTCCGGCCGCTCAAGATCCGTGACGGCGGCACGGGGAAGTAGATTTCGGCGTTACTCGCGACCGTTGCCGCGCTTTCTCGGTCCGGCAGAGAAGTGCTGCTAACATCCACCCATGCGTCCCCAACCTCGGCGATTGATGTTCGCCGTGATCACGCTGTCCCTCTTCGCTGCGCCCCTCCGCGCCCAGACACCGCCAAAACCCGAGCCTCCCACTCGCGAAGCCGAATTCAAGAAGCAGATCGCTTCCTCCTGGGAACAGCTCGCGATGTGGTGCGTAAAATGGAAATTCCGCGCCGAGGCGCGCGCGGCGGCGGACGAAGCGCTGGCGCTCGATGCCGCGAATGTGAAGGCGAAGTCGGCGCTCGAATGGGCGGAAAAGGAAGGCCCCCAGACGAACGAGGCGCTCCGGAAAGACTACGAGAAAAAGCTCGACGCGACGAAGAAGCAGGCCTCGGGACTCTGGCGGCAGATCGCGCAGGATCCGCTGGTCGCGAAAGACGCCGCCGCCGGAGACGCCGCCTGGGGCCGCGCGCTCGAACTCGACCCGACGACGATTCAGCCGCTTCACGAGGCCGAGGTGCGCGCCGCGATGAAGAAGGAAGACTGGAAACGTGCCGCGCGGCTGCTGGCGCAGGAGGAAGCGGCACTTGGCTCGGACGCGGCGCGCGCGAAGACGATGCGCGAGGTCGAGGCGAAAAGTTCGGTCACCGATCCGCTTCTCAGGAAGGCCTCGACGCACGAACTCCGCTATTTTCTTTCGTTGCCCCCGGGCTGGACGCCAGACAAGACGTGGCCTGTCCTGGTCGTCTGCGAAGGAGCGGGCGGCAACTACCGCGACCAGTGCGCGAGGTTTGCCAGCTATCGCAAGGACGTTCCCGTAATCGTGATGGCGCCGTGCACGTTCACGAATTCTGGAGGCCCGCGGAAGGACAAGCACCCGTGGTACTCGGCGGAGGTGATCGCGGAGTGGACAAACAAGAACACCCTGGATTTCGACGAAGCCGGCATGCTCGCCGGGCTGGCGGATCTTCGCCGCGAATACGGCGCCGAGGAGAAGTTCTTCATCGCGGGCTACTCGGGCGGGGGAATTCTCACGTGGTGGACGATCTTCCGTCGCCCGGCCGAACTCCGCGGCGCATTCCCCGCCTGCGCCAATTACGGAGGCAGCCCTCCAACTCCGCCCGAAGGAGGCCGCGACCTCGTCATCCGCGCGTTCCAGGGAGACAAGGACGGGCATCTCGAGATGCTGACGGAGTCCTGGAAGCGCGCCGAGGAGCAGCTCAAGAAATGGGAGTACACGGACTTCTCGCGGACGCTTCTTCCGGGGGTGGGGCACACGGCGTGTCATGAGCCGATTTACAAGGCGATCCAGGAGATTCTGAAAAAGTAGGGGCCGTCTCGCCGACCCTATTTCGTTTTCACCACCGGTTTCGCGTCCGTCCCGAAATCGACGACGCTCCGGGTTTCCTTCGATTTCACCTTTTCAACTTCACCCGAACTGTCCCATTTCACGAGGGCCTTGCTGACCTTCAGGTCCCTGTTCACGTCTTCCGCGATCATGTATTTCCAGCGCACCGCTTCGTCGTCAAGCCGGAGGCGGAACGGGACCGCGGCCGAAAACCAGACGTTCAGGCTCTCGTGAATCGTCTTGAGATCCTTGTCGGGGTGGTACCAGTCCATTTTCAGCCCGTCGCAGGGCACCACGCGCTTCCCGGCCGTCACATTCTCCTGTGCCCGGGACGCAGAATTCGCCCCGGACAGCCATTTCGGCTTCCCCGACTCTGCAGGCGGCTCAGGGGCCTCGACCTTCGCCTCCACCCCCACGGCCCCCTTCTCCGATACCCAGGCTTTCAACACTTTGCGCGACTTCCGGTCCACTTCGCACAGCGTCACTGAGTCTGCCTTCTTCGCCTCGAGCCCCCACGACGAAATCTCGATCCACACTTTCTCCTTGTCCGCCTTCACACAGGCCTTGCGGTCCCTGTGACCGGACTTGACCGCCTTCCCGTCTTCGCCTGGCTTTTCAATGACCGTTTCCTGAATTGTGAACTCGCCGGATTTCATGGACTCGAGGTCGTAGTCGTCGAAAACGGATTCGTCGACCGCGCGGTCCGGAGACTGGGCGCGTGCCAAGGCAGGGAAAATCAGGAAGGTGAGAAGGATTCTCATCGGACCTCGCAGGGGAACCCGTTGCCCGTGGCTTCGGGATTGAAGCCGGCATCTTACGGAAACGCCCGGAACCTTGCCGTAGAATCGCCCGCCATGCCGCGATACGAATTCACCGAGGGCTCTTCCAGGAAGTTCTGGGAGATTTTGCTTGCCGGCTCTTCCCCATGACTCCCGACCGCCGGACTCGGGCGGAACTCGAGGAAGCGCTTCGGACGCTTCCTGAAGCTGACGCCCTGCCGCGCCTGGATGCGCTTCTCGCGCTGGCGCGGGTGGAGCACACGATGGACGCGTTCGCGCGGGAACTGGAACTCGGTACGGAAGCGCTGACCCTTGCCGTCCATCTTGGGGACCGGCGGCGGGAGGCGGCGGCGCGGACCCGCATCGCGGCCGCACACGGGTCCCTCGGGCAGCGGGATCTCGCAGTGGGCCAGTACGAGCGGGCGCTCGAGCTGGCGCGAGAAAGCGGCGACCGCCGGGCTGAGGGGATCGTCCTGTCGAGCCTCGGCGCGGAGCGGGCGCGGCAAGGGCGGACGACGGATGCGCTCGGGATGATCGAGCAGTCGATCGCCATTCACGAGACGAGCGGCGACCGCACTTCGCTCGCGTACTCCCTCGTCGAACGCGGGCAGGTGCGCCGGTCCCAGGGCGACCTCGACCGGGCGCTCGCCGACTTCATCGAGGTCGCCGCCATCCACCGCGAGACCGGGGACCTTCCGGCCGCCGCTTCGGCGCTCGGCTCGATCGGCACGATCCACCGCCGCCGCGGACGCCTCACCGACGCGCTCGCCGCGTTCCGGGAGGCCGCCGGCTTTTTCGAGCGCGAGGGTCAGCGGCACGGCTGGGCCACCGTGCTCGTCAGCATTGGAAACGTGCACCTCGCGCGCAAGGACGCGCCCGCGGCCATCGCAGAATACGAGCGCTCGCTCGCCGTCCGCCGCAGCATCGGCGACCACACCGGAATCGCGCTCTGCCTGGGCAACATCGGCGCCGCCCTCTGCCTGTTCGACCGCGCCGCGGCCATCCCCATGCTCCGGAAGGCTGCGGAAGCGGCCGCCGCGGCCGGAAATCTGTCCACGGGCGCCCACGCCCTCGGAAACCTCGGCGAAATGCTTCTCGGCGACGGCAAATTTGCGGAAGCGCGCCGCGCCGTGGAAGATTCGCTGGGGCTCTGCAGGAAACTGGAAGACCGCGACGGGATCGCGCGGTCCCTCGGCGTTCTCGGCCGTGTCGCCATGCTCGCCGGTGACGCCGATCCGGTTCCGCTTCTCGCTGAAGCGCTTGCCAGCGCGCGAGAAACGCAGTCCAGCGGCACCCTCGAGATCGCGCTTGCCTGCTACGCGGACGCTCTGCTGCGCGCCCGCCGATTGCCCGAGGCGCGCGCCGCGGCCGAGGAGCTCGGAAAGCTGCCGGGTCCTGCTGCCCGCGCTGGTTCGCTCAACGTACTCGCTCGCCTCCTCCCCGCCACGGAAGCCGAGGCTCCCGCCCGCGAAGCCCTCGACGCGGCCTGCCTCGCCAACGAAGCCTCGCTCGTCTCCGCCGCCGGCGGCGCGCTCGCCCGCGCCCTCGCCGCGACAGGCCGCGCCGCGGAAGCGCGCGCGCTGATCGGCGAAGCGCTCG
>WSZJ01000100.1 GCA_009773755.1 Planctomycetota bacterium
AGCGCGAGCAGCAGGCGCCCGTGTGCCACCCCCGCCGCCGACCCCGCGGTGGTGATCGCACGCGTCAGGATCGTCCGCGCCGCCTCAGGCCGCCCGCGCCGCACCTCCGCCATCGCCCACCGCCGCCGAGCGAACGACTCCAGCGACGTCGGCATCGGCCACGCCAGCGCCGCTTCCGCAAGCCGCGCCACCTCCGACGGCGGAACATGCGAAGCATCGAGGAGGCGAAGCGCCGCCGGGATGCCGAGGGTGTCGCCCGACTTGAGGAGATGGAGGGCGTAGGCGGGCGTGCCGCCGTGGCCGTCCTTTTCGAGAACCGCAGCGGCCCTGCCGTGAGCCGCCGCGAAGCCTTTCCAGGCCGATCCTTCCGCGATGCGCAGGCCGGCGTCGGGGAAACGCGACCGGATATTGACGCGCGAGGCGTCGGTGACGGCGACGCCGGAGGCGGTGAGCGCGAGGCCGACCGCGGCGGCGTCAGCTTCGGGGAGGCCGAAGAGGAGGCCCAGATGGGCGACGGAGACGGGGCGCCCCATGACCGCGAGCGTGAGCGCCGCTTCCTTTTCAGCGGGCTGCATTTTCTCGAGGCGCGCGCTGAGGGCCTCGTGGAGCGACGCGGGGACGACGTCCTCGCGGGCGACGTCGCCGAGGATCCAGCCGCGGTTCGTGCGGCGGAACTTGCGCGTGGAGACCCACCACCGCACCGTTTCTTCGATGACCGCGGGATCCCCGCCGGTCTCGCTCGCCAGCCGCTCCGCGACGACCGGCGGAATCGTCACCCCGAACATCGACTTCACCATCGCCGTCGCGCCCTTGGCGTCGATCGGGTCGAGATGCACCGGATCGCCCGGAATCGGCTGCCCCGGCTTCGACCCCGTCACCACCAGCGCCGGCACCGGGTCGTCCGCAGGCGCCAGCTTCATCATGTTCACCAGCCGCGACAGCAGGTCGCGCGAGTCCTCGTCCGCTTCTTCGAAATTGTCCAGCAGGATCGCGCACGCCCTCATGCGCGCCGTGTCGAGAATGAACGGCAGCGGATCGCCCTCGGGAGGGCCGGCACCCCGCATCGCAGACATCGCCGCGATCACGCGCGACCATCCGCCCAGCCGCGTGCCGTCGGGCTCCCCCTCGTAACACGCAATGCCGCGCACCTGGCACTGGATCCGGAATTCCCTGAGGAAGCGCGTCTTGCCGCTTCCCGACTCGCCGACGACGGCGTACGCGCAGGGCACCGGCGCATTCCCGGACCGCCGCCCGAATTCGCGGGTCACCTCGCCGTGCCGCAGGAGCATGCGCGCGCGCGCCGCCATCGCGTCCATCATCCGCTTCACCGCGTGGTCGCGCCCGACCAGCGTGCCGCTTCCCAGGAAGCCGTCCACCGTCTTGCGCATTTCAAGCGACGGCGACTGCCCGGCGGCCATGGCGAGCTCGTTGGCGACTTCGTCGGCGCTCTGGAAGCGGTCGCCGGGATCTTTCTGCAGGAGGCGCATGACGATTGCCTCGACGCGCGTCGGGATGGAAGGGTTGATTTCGCGCAGCGGGCGGGGCTGTTCCTGGAGGTGGCAACCGATGATTTCGGTCGTCGTGACGCCTTCGAACGGCGGCATGCGGCCGAGGACGACGTAGAGCGTGACGCCGAGCGCGTAGAGGTCGACGCGGTGGTCGAAGGGCTGGCCGCGCAGGGCCTCGGGCGCGAGATAGCCCAGCGTCCCGGCGACTTCGCCGAGGTCGTCGAGCGGTTTCGCGATGCCGAAGTCGATGACGCGCGTCGGGCCGAACTCGGGGACCAGAATGTTCGCGGGCTTGACGTCGCGGTGGACCAGCCCGCGCTCGTGCATGAAAGACAGCGCGCGCGCGATCTGCGCGCCGAGATCGAGACACCGCGCCAGGTCGACATTTTCCGTCGCTTCGAACAGGTTCTTCCCGTCGATGCGTTCGGCGGTGAAGAAGTAGTCGTTCTCGGGCTCCAGCTTCCCGAAGTCGTACACGCGCTCGATGTTCGGATGCCGGAACCGCGACAGCAGCAGGAACTCGTGACGGAACAGCTCGACGTTCGGAAGCCGGTCCGCG
Source organism: Planctomycetota bacterium (assembly GCA_009773755.1). Taxonomy (GTDB): domain Bacteria; phylum Planctomycetota; class MHYJ01; order WSZJ01; family WSZJ01; genus WSZJ01. The sequence continues at coordinate 2,068 of WSZJ01000100.1, forward strand.
CGCACCGTCTTAAGCGCCAGAACTTCCTTGCGCACCTGGTCCATCACCTCATGCACGACCCCCATGCCGCCGCGACCGAGCGTGCGGATGACCTTGTACCGGCCGTTGAGGAGGGAGGTGTTGGTCGTCATGGCTTCACAAACTCTTCATGCTAACCGCGCTGAAAGGGGCTAGGAAGGAATGACCACTGTGCGAACATGCCTCCCCATGAATTGGGACGTGGCTGTCGTCGGGGCCGGCGCCGCGGGGATTCTTGCCGCGACGCGGGCGGCCGAGCTGGGAAAGAAGGTGGTTCTGCTCGAGAAGAACCGCCGGCCCGGCGTGAAGATCCTGATCTCAGGCGGGACGCGATGCAACATCACTCACGATTGCGGCGCGGCCGGGATCATGGAGGCCTTCGGCGCGAACGGCCGGTGGCTGCGCGACGCGCTGCGCGGGCTCGGACCGCGCGACGTCGTGAAAATGATCGAGGCCGAGGGCGTGCCGACGCAGGTCGAAGACCGCGGCAAGATCTTCCCCGTCTCCGGAAAATCCCGCGACGTCCTCGATGCGCTCATGCGGCGTTTCGATCGAAGCGGCGCCGTGCTGCAGTGCGGTCGCCCGCTCAAAGACCTCGAAGCGATTGCCGGCGAGTTCGTCCTTCATACCGGTGACGGCGACGTGCGCACTTCTCGGGTCATCGTCACGACAGGCGGCAAGTCCTACGCGGCCGTTGGCACGACAGGCGACGGCTACCGCTGGGCGGAGCGCCTCGGGCACCGGATCGTCAATCTGCGTCCCGCGCTCACGCCGCTCGCATCTCCCGCGCCCTGGGTTCGCGGCCTCGCCGGCGTCACGCTCCCCGACGTCGAGGGCGTCATCCTGGGCCCCGCCGTCCTCGCCCGCCGCCGCGGCCCGCTCCTCTTCGCTCATTTCGGCGCCACCGGGCCTGTCCCGATGGACCTCTCGCGCGAGGTCAGCGGGCACCCGCGGCCGGCCGACCTGTCCCTCGGCATCGATCTCCTCCCCGATGCGAAATCCCACGAACTCGACCAGTGGCTCATCGGTGAGGCGTCCGTCGCGGGGAAGCGGCTCGTCGCGACGGTTCTCAGCGAACGCGTGCCGCGCAGCATCGCGGATGTCGTTCTGTCGGTCGCGGGCGTCCCGTTGGAACGCCGCGCATCGGAGTTGTCGAGGAACGAACGCGCTTCGGTCGTGAAATCGCTGAAGCGGCTTCCGGTGCCGCTCTCCGGCACGCTCGGATATGAGAAAGCGGAAGTCACGGCGGGAGGCGTCGCGCTCGACGAGGTGGATGCGCGCAGCTGCCAAAGCCTGAAGGTCGCGGGACTTCATTTCGCGGGCGAGATCCTCGACCTCGACGGCTGGATCGGCGGGTACAACTTTCAGGGGGCGTTCAGCACGGGGTGGATGGCGGGGGAGTACGCCGCGGGAAAAACGGCAGGGGAGCGGGAAGGAAGGGCAGGGGCTGGGGGGGGGCGCGGGCTAGGGCTTGGGATGGGGCGACCGGCACCCTTCGCCGGCTCCAATGCTTCGCAGCCCCATCCCGATCTCCAGCCCCAGCCCACCCAATCCCTATCCCGTCGTTCCCCATCCCCTGCCGTTTTTCCCCTGCCGTTCCCTTGCGCTTTCCCCTCGCCCCGCGTATTCCTCCATCCCGCCATGCCCCCTCGCGCCCCCGCTTCCCGCATCGCCCTCGCGCTCGCCTCCGTCTACCTCATCTGGGGCTCGACCTATCTCGCCATCCGTTTCGCCATCGACACGCTCCCGCCGTTTTCCATGGCCGGCGTCCGCTTCTTCGCCGCCGGACTGGCGATGCTGGCGTTCGTCAAGTGGCGCGAGGGCGCGCGCGTCGAAGCGGCGCACTGGCCGGGCGCGACGCTGATCGGCGGTCTCATGCTCCTCGGCGGAAACGGAGCGGTGTGCTGGGCGGAGAAGACGGTGCCGTCAGGGCTCGCGTCGCTTCTCATCGCCACCGTGCCGCTCTGGGCGGTCGTGATCGGCGCGCTCCTCCCGGGCGGCAGCCTTCCGGGGTTTCGCGTGATCGCTGGAATCTTCATCGGGCTCGCTGGAGTCGCCCTGCTCGTCCAGCCGTGGAAATCCGGCGCGGTCGACGCGGCCGGCGCGATTGCGCTCCTCTTCGCCGCCGCCGCCTGGGCAGCGGGATCGGTCTTCTCGAAGCGCGTCCGCCTGCCCGCGTCGCCGCTTCTCGCAACCGCCATGGAGATGATCGCCGGGGGAGCGCTGCTCATCGCCGTCGGCGCGGCCTCGGGTGAGTGGGGGCGCTTCGATCCTCACGCTGTGACCGGAAAATCGATCCTCGCCATGGCCTACCTCGCGGTCTTCGGCTCGATCGTCGGCTTCACCGCGTTCGTGTGGCTCCTGCGCGAGACGTCCCCCGTGGTCGCGACGTCCTACGCCTACGTCAACCCCCTCGTCGCGGTCCTGCTGGGCTGGGCCTTCAACCGCGAAACGCCGTCGGCCTGGACCGTCGCCGCAGGCGCGCTTGTCATCGGGTCGGTTGCGCTGATCACGACGTCGCGCGGAAAAGAAGCGCCGGCCGTGGAGCACAAGAACTGAGTTACTTCTTCGGGATTTTGTCCAGGTCTCCCGTAGGGATCAAAATCCGGACTGCCGCAGACAGCGTTCCGCGAGGGCGCACCTCGATCTTGTGCCGGCCTTCCGGTATCGCCAGGTCGATCGTCTCCATCTGGCCCGGCACGACCGACTTCTCGTCAGGGTAGCTGCGTGTCTGGCTCCGGCTGCTCTTCCAGGTCTTCTCCGCAGCGACGGCGCCGTCCAGAAGCGCTTCCAGCTTCCACTCCGTCGCCGTGCGCATGGACGAATTGAAATTCAGCGCGGTGTAGAGCTTCAGGGTCGTGGGTCCCGTGACTTCCAGGGTCACCGGCTTTTCCTGCGTCGCGAAATACCAGGTCCGCTCGCGCTCCTGAAACACCTCCGCCACCGCTTTTTCGAAGCCCGTCGGCGTCATCTCCGTGCGCAGGATCTTCTTTTTCGTCGAGGGGATCGCGAAGGCGCCGGACGCGCGGGCGTCCGTCTTCGCGGAGAAGATGTGCTCTCCCTGGGGCACGTCCAGGATCAACTCCTCCCGTCCGCCCGGTGATTCCCCCTCTGCCCCTTCGGCGTAGGAAGCTGTCTTCGAGCGCAGACATTTCAGTTTCGTACCCTTCGCGTCGCCGCCGTCCATGGCGACATTCAGCGTGATCTCCCGGGAGTTCGCGTCTCCCTGGCCGAAGTGCCCTCGAACGGAGATCCGGAGGCGCGAGGGACCTTTGACCCGGGTGCCGATCCCCTCGCCGTCCAGCGTGTAATAGGTCAGCGGCTTCCCGGCGAGAACCAGCTTCACGGCCTTCGGGGAACCCAGGGGCTTGATGGTGTTCCAGACCGTGCGGTCGGGCGGCGCCGCGAGGGCAAGCGCCGACAGCGCAAGAACGACGGTGGCGGTTTTTTTCATGGAAGCGCTGAAACGGGTTCCCCTGGGGTCGATTTGGATTCTATAGGAAGGCCGGGCGAGTTCCAAGAGGCGGATACCCCCCGCGTTACACGGAGGACACGGAGTTCAGCCTGCTCTTTAGAGTACGGTTTCTCCCGCGTCCGGCGGATTTTTCCCCTCCGGAGGTACTTCAACCTTCGGCTGCGCCGGCGAAGGGGTCGGACGGCCGAAGAGCGCGTGGCGGAGGTCGAGCAGGCCGACCGCGATGATCGTCGCGATCAGTCCCAGCAGCGCGCCGAGCACGAGGACGAGGTTGTACTTGCGCGAAATGAACAGCGGGCCTTCTCCCGCCTCCCCCGGGGACGCCGGGAGCGTGGAGAGACCGTGCTCGTCGGCGATCTTCCGGAAGTCCATCAGGTGAATGACGGGCTTGCCGGCCTTGAGCATCTTGAGGAGAACGCCGTAGGTCGGATAGTTCTTCTGGACCCAGGTCTTCGACAGGCCCGTCGGAATGAGCTTGTCGCCGACAAGATTCGAGCCGACCGAAGCGAGACCGCCGCCGATGTTCACGTAGCACTTCACGTTTTCGATCCCGCCCGCCGCTTTGGTGTAGACCTCCATTCGCCGCGAGATCGAGTCGACCAGCGTTTTCTCTTCAATCTTCTCAATTCCGTTTCGGGCGATTGCAGCCCGGATCTGGTCGATCGCGGACTTGTTGAGGCCGATCCCCTTGTCCTTGTCGCCGCCTATGGAAGCGGCGATCGAGCGAGTCCGGATGCAGCCGGCGTCAAAGGCGGCTTTTTCCATGTCGAGCCACGTGAACTCCGCCTGGTTGGCGCCAAACGTGGACGAACCGATCGAGGTGATGACCAGCGGGCGCGCCTCCATCGCCTCGATCGCGCAGATCGTCGCGAGATTGGCCCCGGGGAACGAGCCGGTCATGCCGACCGCGACAATGTCGCCCTTCTGGATTTTCGCTTCCTTCAGGAATCCCGTGATGACGGCCGCCAGGTTGGGCTGTGTGGCGATCTGCTTCGCCCTGAGATATCCCTTGTCGGTCGTCAGCTCGCCGGCCTGGTCGTCCGTCCCGATGAGCCCCGTCTGCGCCGGATCCTGGTCGTGGTTGAGCTGGATCGCCGGCGAGCCGCGCTTCCGGGCGGCGCGGATCGCGTCCTGGCCCTTGCGGGCCGCCAGGGAAGCGGCGCGCTTTTCCTTGTATCCGCTTTCGCGCACGTCGACCTGGAAGCGTTCCACGGCGAGGTAGACGAGGGCGGAGAGGAGGGCGAGGCCTGCGAGCGTGGTGGCGGGAACTTTTCCTTCGCGGAATCTCACAGGACCGCCTTTCCGCCCATGGCGATCATGATGAGGCGCACGATGACGCTGGCCATGATGAGGGAGGAGACGGTCTGGACGAGTCCCTGTCGCTCCATCCAGTCGGCGATGAGGCCCGGGACGATGAATCCGATGGGAACGAGGACGATGGACGTTTTTTCGTCGACGTTCAGGGGCATGGCGCGGACGAGGGCCCCGAGCGCGAACGCGACGAGGATGATGATGACGGTCCTTCGGCGACCGTAGATCAGCATGTATCGGGAGAGGATCCGGATGACGCCGTAGGTCGCCAGCGCCACCACGAGCGTGACGAGAACCGTTCTGCCGGCGGCCACGGGCGGTTGCCCGAGCGAGAGCGCAACGTATCCGGGCACGATCATCCCGCCTGTCGCGAGGCCGAGCGTCTCCGAAAACGCAAGCGACACCACCAGCCCCAGTGCGATCGCTTCGATCAGCGGTTCCGCGTCCGCGGCGGCGGTGGGGGAGGCGCCGGCCGCCCAGGCGGAGGAGGCGAGGAAGAGAGAGAAGAGGACCGCCCGGGGCCAGCTCACGGACCGGGCAGTCGGGCGGCCCGTGGGGAAATCAACTCGCGGCCGAACCATGTTCGTCCTCTCCGCGATTCTGGAAGAAATGGACGATCGCATGTCCGAGTCCGCCGATGTTTCCGACCCCGACGACGAGCGCCTTTTCCGGCGTCGCGTCCAGCACCGCTTCGAACACGAGGTTGACCTGTTCCTCGCGCAGGTCCCCGAGGTCGACGATCTTTTCCTCCGGAGCTCCGTGCCGGACAGCGCGGTTGACGACGGCGCCGGTCAGATCCCCCGTGAGGATCACGGCGTCCACGCGGCCCATGTCCGCCGCGATCATGTCGGCGAACTGCTCGGCGCGCTGGATGCGGTCGCCGCGGGAGTTGAAGATCACGATGCTGCGCCGTCCGGGGACGGAGCCCAGGCCGAGCCGCTGGAAAATCAGCAGCGTCGAGTCGCGGTCGTTCGCGGCGAACGCGTTGGCAAACTCGATCTCCTTCTGGAAATACCTGATGCGGTGGACACGGAGCACACCCGGGTCCGGCGTGCACCGGCGCATCCCTTCCAGCGCCGCCGCCCGCGCCACCCCGAAATGCCCCGCGACCCGGAGCGCAAGCGCGACGTTTTCCCGGTGCTCGACGTAACCGAACGAACGGATCTCCGCTTCCGTGACCTCGGATTCCGCCGAAGCGACGACCTGGGTTCCCAGCGCCGCCGCCCTTTCCCGGAGAACGGGCAGAAGCTCCCGCTCGGCGGTGAATAGAATGCCGCCCTTCGGGATGGTCGCCGACAGAAACCGCGCGACGTCGGCGACCGTCGGACCCATGACGTCGAGATGGTCGGCGCGCACGTTCGTGATCACGCCGACGGTCGATTTGACGATCCGGTGCTCCGCGAGCCACTGGATGTGCGGCTGAAGCGCCATGCACTCGACGACGATCGCCTGGGATTCCTCCTCAGCCGCGCGTCGGAACACCTTGAGCTGCTCGATGATATTCGCGCGCCCGGGCCGCGGAATGTGCTCTTCGCGTCCGTCGGGGAAGATCATCCGAGGCTCAGTCCCCGTCGTTTTCGCGAACGTCCGGATTCCGCCCGCCCGAAGCCCGCCCGCAATGAGCCGCGTCACGCTCGATTTTCCCCGCGTGCCGTTGACGTGGATCCGCGACGGGATCGCCCGCACGTGCTTCATGTGGCGGCGATACTCCCACCAGCCGCCGACGGACAGTGCGCCGGCGAGCGAAGCGGCGAGGACGCTCATCGGCGGCCACCCGGCGTGCCGCGAGCTCGGGAACTCGTGCGGTCGGTGCGGTAGAGGCGCTTCACGTTGGATTTACGGAAACTTGAAGATGAGCGTGAGTTCGAGGGCGTTCGACGTGTACTCGAAGTCGTCGTCGCGATCCGAGGGATCCGTCGACGAATCGCGTCCCGGCAGGTTCACCGTCCTCTTGGTGCGCTTGTACGCCAGCATGATTTCCGTCGACTCCCCGAGCTGAACCGCGGCGAAGACCTCGAAGCGGTGCCGATGGTCCACGCGGTCGGCGTGAGTCGGGTCGCGCCCCCGCGAGTGGCCGGTCGTGTACTCGCGATACTCGAAGCGATACGAAGCTCCGCACCGGATGCTCCTGGATTTCGAAAATCGCTTGATGAGGACGTCCACCGCCAGGCGCGGCGAAAACTGGCGGTACGACGCGTCCTGCTCCCCGCCCGAGGCGAGCGACTGGGCGATCTCCCCGTCCAGGTCCAGCTCGAACTCGAGGAATTTCGCGAGCGTCACGATCACGTCCAGGTCGAGGGCGTGGATTTTCGCGTCCTTCTCGTTGAAGCTCCCGTTCCAGTCCCTCAGCCGCCACGTGTACTTCAAGCCCGTCTTGAGCTGCGGCGCCCACTTCACTCGCACCAGCCCCCCGGCCTCGTAGTCGTCGTGGTGCGCGTGCGACCGTTGCGGGCCCGGATCCTGGCTCGGATTCAGGTCGCGGTAGTACTTGCCGGGCCCCCAGCCCGCGAAGACTTTCCAGGAAATCGAATTGCTGATCAGGTGACGGAAGTACAGGCTGTATTCGTGGTAGCTCTTTCGGTGATTGGCCAGGTAAAGGCGGTCCTTGAGCGTGCCGCCGATGTAAAAGCGCCCCAGGTCGACCTGCGGGCTGATGATGTGCACGTCGAGATCGGAGTCGACATAGAAGTCGCCGACCGACGCGACCCGGTCGTACTTGTCCTGCGGGTGGTTGCTCTTCTGCTCTTCGAACTGGTGCACGTCCTCGTCCGAGAACAGGAAGATGTTGTCGTCGTACCCGAGGGTCAGCCGCGAGACCGATCCCATCCACCAGGAATCCCGCTGGGCTTTCGGCCCGATCGTCGCGAACCGGCCTTCGCCGGAGCGAAGCGGCTCCTCATACCGGATCCGGACCACGACGGGCGAAGCGGCGTCGGCCGGGAGGCGGAAAATCACGACGTGCGACCCTTCGGTCGGTATCTCCAGCACCGCTTCACGCTTGTTTCCAGGGACTCCGTCCCCCTTGATCCCCGGGACCGCTCCCATGCCGGTCTCAAAGCTGGCGGACTTGTGCGGCTTCGTCCGGAATTCCCTCTTCTCCTCAGCGCCGCCGTCGACGGTCCACAGGACGGCGAAAGGAGTCTCTGGCGAAGTGCGGCTTTCCATCTGCAGCCGGGCCTGCAGCAGGAGGCGGTTTTCGCCGCCGATGAGGATCTTGAGCTGGCCGCCGGGGGGGAGGACCCACGCCCGGATCTCCCGTCCTCCCTCGAGAACCTGGATCTCCCGGAGGCCGGCTTCCGGATTCGCGTCTTTCCAGTGCTGGCCCGGCCGGGGATCGGTCTCTCGCGGCGGCTTCTCCGTCGCCGGCGTTTCGGCGGATCCAACGGAGCCCGCCAGCGCTGCGAGCGCGACCAAGAATCGGTTCCGTCGGGGCATGGAGCGTTCCTGAGAGGTGACCGAGGCGATCAGGGTAGAGACTGCGCCCTCGCCGTCAACCTCATTCCTTGGTGAGGCGCTCCAGCTCCAGCGTCACCGCGGTCGTCGCTTTCGGGCCGGTCGCCCGCAACCAGTCCCACTCGTTGGGCGCCGGGACCGGGCCTTTGACGGGCTCCCACGAAATGATCGCCACGTCGTCAAACGAGACCTCGGCAGCCGCTTCCTTCGGCCCGCGCGCCGCGAGCCGCAGCCGGATGGCGAACTTCCCCGTGTACCGGACGACGTCGAATGCAAAGAAGCCCCATCCCGGGACGTCCGCCGTCAGTGTGCCCTCCACCTGGGGTTTGGCGAGCGGTTCCATGCCCCCCCGGTCGAAATATTCGCTTTCCACGGTCGCGGAAGTTCCCGTCCCGAGCCGAGCCCAGCCGGCGACCGTGAAGCCGTTCCGGAGCGGAATGCGCAGCCGCGTCGAAGCGACCGCTTCTCCGCCCGGCGGACAGGTCAGTTTCAGGCACGCCGCGCCCGAGCGCGGCTCCTGCGTCGAGATGCGCGCCGCGTCCGACAGCCGCCACACGTCCCCCTCCAGCACCGCGCTGTCCGCGTCACCGTCTTCAAATCCACCCACTCGAAGCGCGTCGCTTCCCGCCTCAAGCGTCGCTTCCGCTTTCGCCTCCACGATGAACATGGCCGCGTCCTCGGGCGCGACGCGCAGGGGCAGGTTTTTCGTGAGAATCGCCTGCCGGGTCGAAGGCGCCCGGCGCGCGCCCTCCAGCGCGACTTCGATCCCCCCGTTGTCCCAGAACACGTCCACGCCGCGGGAGAGCGCCCCGACGTGCCGCGCCGTCCAGCGCGCGACCGGACCCGCCGCGGGGCGCGGCCGGTAGTCGTCGTTCACGATCGGCACGAGCCGCGCGGCGGCGAGACGGCCGTCCTCGAAATCCGCGACAAGAAGGAGGCCCGGAAGCGTCTGGTACCGGGACTGGTCGAAGAGGAAGTTGCCGAGGCTGCGGGCGACGAGGATTCCGTCTTCCAGCTCCAGCCCCTGCACGCAATGCGGGTGGTGCCCGACGACCAGCGAGGCTCCGGCGTCGATGGCGGCCTTCGCGGCCGCCTTCTGCCGGGGCGTCGGCCGGTCCGAGTATTCATCCCCCGTGTGAAGCGCGACGATGGTCAAGGCCTCCTTCGCTGCGGCCTTGACGTCGGCTTCGATCGACTTCGGAGCCATTGCCGCAGCGCCGCCGCGCCGTCCGCTCGCCTGCAGCGGTTCCGCGTCGCCCGCAATGCCGCTGCAGGAGAGGAACGCGAATTTCTGGCCGCCCGCGTCGAGAAAAAGCGCCTTTCTCGCCGCCGCTTCGTCCAGCCCCGCCCCGCAGCATTTGAGATCCCTCGAAGCAAGCTCGTCGAGCGTCCGCTTCAACCCCGGCTCACCATAGTCCCAGCAGTGGTTGTTCCCCAGCGTCACCGCGTCCACCCCCGCGCCCTTCAACGCGTCCAGCGCTTCCGGCGGCGTCCAGTACGAGTACGACTTTTCGACCGGCTTCCCTGACCCGTCCGTCACGACCGTCTCGAGGTTCAGGATCGTGAGATCCGCGGCCTTCAGGAAGGGGGCGACGTCGCGCAGCACGGCGACCGCGTCTTCGGCGAGCGTGCCGGTGCGGAGAAGCGGTTTCTCAGGCGCCTCGACGTTGTCAGGCTTGAGGAACCGGCGTCCCATCATGGCGTCGCCGCCGAAGACCAGCCGCGCGCGGCCGGCGCGGCGGGCGCGGAGGCGAATGGTCCCAAGGTCGGCGGCAGCAGCGGTGGAGGGGAGCGCGAGGTCGGCGACGCGGAGTTCGGCAAAGAACCCGGCCGCGCCGGCGGCCACAAGGGCGTTGCGGCGTTCGACTTTTTCAAGTCGGAACCAGCCGCGCTTGTCGGCCGTGGCTGTCTTGGCCCCCACGACAACCGCCGCTGCGACGCCGAACCCGTCCTCGTCCACGACGCGCCCCGTGACGACGACAGGGAGCGACTTCCAGGCGTCGAAGGCCGCGCGTTCCTTCGCACCGAGTTCTTCGACTGATTCCGCCGCGGTCAGGAGCGGCAGCAGAACGACCAGTGCGGCCGAAACGGTGCGCATTCGCCCATGGTACAGGCCTCTGCATGTCGGTCCGTCGCCCTTTTCTCGCGCGGTGTGAGTCGGGTGGAAGATTCTCGAAGGCGCGTGCCGCCGGTCGTCCGGCGCTTCGCTTCCACAGTCATCAAGCCCCGCCGCGCCGGACGACCGGCGGCGTGCGCCTTCGGGAATCGTCCGCCCGACTCACAGCGCGCGATCGTAAATGCGGTAGACCTTCGACCTCTTCCCCCCGAACGCCTCGATCGTGTTATTGGTCACGGTGTTGTCCTCGAGGATCCAGGACATCTCGCACTCCTGGAAGCCTCCCTTGAGCCCGGCCTGCATCGTCTCGATGTAGAAGATCGAATCGATCCCGCGTCGCTGGAACTCCGGGATGATCCCCATCGTGATGTACCGCAGGCGGCGGATCTTGTTCACGTTGAGGAGCCACGTGAGCCAGCCGAACGGGAAGAGGGAGCCGTTCATCCTGCGAAAAACGAAATTGTAGTCGGGGAGCGTGAGCGAAAACCCCGCGGGCTGGCCCTTGACCTCGGCGAAGAGCAGGAATTCCGGCCGGACGATTTTCCGGAAGTCCGCGGCGACCACTTCAAATTCCGCGGGCGTCATAGGGACGGCGCCCCAGTTGTTCGCCCAGGCCTTGTTGTACACCTCGCGGAGAAGCTCGAGCTCCTTCTCGACGCGCTTCATGTCGACCTGCCGCACGACGATCCCCTCGCGCTCTTTCATGCGTTGCGCGACGCGGAACATTTTCTCGGGAGGAGTGAAGGACGGCCGGTCCACCATCCACGCCCACAAGTCCTTCGCTTTCGAGAAGCCGCTTCCCTCGACGAGCGGGACGTAGAACTTCGGGTTGTACGCCATCATGAACGTCGGCGGCTCGTGGAACCCGTCGACGAGCAGCCCGCATTCTTCGTTCGTGGAGAACGAGCAGGGACCGCGGAGGATTTTCAGGCCTCGTTCGCGGAGCCACGCGGCCGCCGCTTCGAAAAGGGCCGCTGCGGTTTCGCGGGAGTCCTCGCATTCGAAGAACCCCCAGAACCCGGCGCCGTCCTTCCACGCCTCGAGGTGGGCGCGGTTCACGCAGGCGGCGATGCGACCGACAGGGCGGCCGTCGCGCCGCGCGAGAAAGAGCTGCGTCTCCGCGTGCCGGTGGAAGGGATGCTCCTGCGAGAGGAGCTTGCGGATTTCGGAGAGAAGGGGAGGGACCCAATTCGGGTCGCGGCGGTAGATGGGCCATGGAAGGCGGAGGAACGCCTTCAGGTCGGGTGAAGTAGAGACCGGGGAGACGGTGACGGGCATCGGGAGGAGTGGAAGGAAACTCCAACTCCAACTCCAACCCCAACCCCAAGTCCGCCGAAACGCAGCGCGTCGTTTTGGAGTTGGAGTTGGAGTTGGGGTTGGCGTTTCTCCTTAGATCACCCCGGTCGCCTGCCCCACCGCCTGGAACATCCCCAGCGCCTGATCCAGAATCTCGTCCGTGTGCGTCGCCATGTAGCTCGTCCGGATCATCGTCCGGTTCGGCTCCACCGCAGGCGGGATCACCGGATTCACGAACACCCCGGCCTGCAGCAGCCCGAGGTAGAAGTCAAAGGTCTTCCTCATGTCCCCGACGATGATCGGGATGATCGGTGACTGCGTGTGCCCCGTCGCAAATCCCATCCCCTTCAGCGAAGTCTGCATCCTCCTGGTGTTGTGCCAGAGCTGCTCCCGCAGCCTGGGGTAGTCGCTCTCGATGATGTCACAGGCCGCCAGCACCGCCGCCGCATTCGCGGCCGGAATCGCCGCGCTGAAAATCAGCGCCCGCGAATGGTGCTTGATGTAGTGGATGATCTGGTCGTCGCCCGCGATGAATCCGCCCAGCGAAGCAAACGACTTCGAAAACGTCCCCATGACCAGGTCGACGTCCTTCTCCAGCCCGTAATGCTCGCACGTTCCCCGCCCGTGCTCGCCCATCACGCCGAGCCCGTGCGCGTCGTCCACCATCAGCCGGAACCCGTACTTCTTCTTCAGCGCAACGATCCCCGGCAGATCGCACAGGTCCCCCTCCATCGAGAACACACCGTCCACGATCACCAGGCATCTCTGCGGATCCTTGACCTCCTTCATCACGCGGTCCAGATCCTCGACGTCGTTGTGCCGGAAGCGCTTCGTCTCCCCGAACGACAGGTAGCACCCGTCGACGATCGAAGCGTGGTCCGTCTTGTCGATCACCACCGTGTCACCGCGCCCCACCAGCGGCGTAATCGTCCCCAGGTTCGTCTGGAATCCCGTCGAAAATACCAGCGCCGCCTCGCGCTTCACGAACTTCGCCAGCCGCCGCTCGACCTCTTCATGCAGCGTCAGGGTGCCGTTCAGGAAGCGCGAACCGGAGCAACTCGTCCCGAATTCCTCGATCGCCTTGACCGCCGCTTCCTTTACCTTCGGGTGGTGCGTCAGCCCGAGGTAATTGTTCGAGCCGCACATGATGATCTCGCGGCCCTTGTACATCGCCATTGGCCCCATCGCCTTGTCGAGCGCCCGGAAGTACGGATGCCACCCTTCGCGGAGCGCGACCCGCGCGTCCTGCCAGTCGAGGGCTTTCTTGAAGATGTCAACCACGAGGGGAGAATTTGTAACCGATTCAGGGGGGGGTCGCAAGGGGTGTCGGAGGAGTGGGTGCATGGCCGGTATTGCAGGGTGGCCGGGAAGGGAAACGGCAAAGGCAAAACGGAGAACCTGAGCTTCCCCCCATCCATTGGACAGCCAAGTGCCCGATTTAACGTAAAGCCGGGCGAGTCTTCCACTCAATGTCAGCCCACCCGTTCAGGGTGGGCG
>WSZJ01000101.1 GCA_009773755.1 Planctomycetota bacterium
CCGGCGGCCACGAGGGCGATCCGCCCGGGGGCAAGACGGAGCCCGGAGAAGAGCCGCCCGGCGAAGAGGCTGGCAAGGATCAGTAGGGCCGAGTTGCGGGTTGCGAGTTGCGAGGAACGGCTCCCTCGTAACGGTGAGCGCTTTCGATTGACGGGCAGGTTGCCGCGAGAGTCCTCCTGCTCCATCGCCCCGGCTCCTCGCAACTCGCAACTCGCAACTCGCAACCGCTGTTTGCTAACGTACCGCCCCTCATGTCCGACCCCAAACACGACATCGCATTGATGCACCGCGTCAAAACCGGCGACCGCGCCGCGTTCGGGGAACTCTACGAACTCCACAAGGGACCGCTGTTCTCGTTTCTTTTCCGGCTCTCATGGGACAAGGTCGTCGCCGAGGACTGCATGCAGGAAGTCTTCATCGCCGTCTGGAAGGCCGCGCCGAACTGGGAGCCGACCGCGCAGGTCAACACGTGGCTCTTCCGCATCGCCCGAAACATCTGGATCAACGAAGGCCGCAAGGCACGGCGCCGGCCGACGCTGTTTTCGTTTCTCGGGCCGACCGACGAAGAGCAGCCGCAGCCGGATTTTCCGGACGACGAGGCAGGCCCCGAGGAATCTGCGCTCTCGCAGGAAGCGCGCAGCGCGGTGCGAAGGGCGATCGAACAGTTGCCCGAGCACGAGCGGATGGTCGTGCTGCTGAGCGAATTCGAAGGGATGAAGTACGCCGAGATTTCCGAGGTGCTGGACATCCCGGTCGGGACGGTGAAAAGCCGGATGTCGAGCGCGAGCGAGCGGCTGCGCGGTCTCCTGCGGAAGTACCAGGGATAATCGCGGCGGCTAGGTGCCCTTCGGCGTCACCGGCTTCGTTCCGGAATCGGCGCCAGGCGGCGCGGGAGCGCCGGACGGCCCTCCGGTATTGCGGAGAATCCACATTCGAAGAAAATTTTCCCGCAGCACGGGATCTTTCCCTTCGCGCAGGCTGGCGCAATAGCGCTTGTGGTGTTTTTCGATCTCCTCGAAGAGCTTTTCAGGGTCGAGCAGCACGAAGGAAACGGCGCCGGTATCGCGATGGACACTGATGCTCATTGGGGCGCGTTCGAGGTAGGAGGGCGCACGGCCGATCAGGATGCCCTTCCGGATCAGGCCGTCGTGGAGAAGTCCGCAGCGCGCGTCGGCGTAGACCAGGGCGAGATAATTCGCCTGAACGGTCTTGATGTCGAAGGTCGGATTGAATCCGGGCGGGATCGTAATTTCCGGGAGCACGTCCGAAACAGCCGCGCGGAAGAACTGGTCGGACTTCCCCCGGGAATCCCCGCCGGTCCGGTATTGCCAGAACCCTTCGAAGTAGGAGACCAGCAGGCACGTGACGGCGATGCCCGCGTCCTTGATCTTGAGCAGGCTCCGGGCCGGTGAAAGCAGCCACCCGCTGATCCGGTCTTCGTAGATGTCGATGAAGTCTTCGATCTTCCCCGACTCAACTTTCGAGCTCGAAAACCGGGGGCTCAGATTCCATCCCATGCCCATTCCCTCGAGTGCTCCGTTATTCGCATTGTAGCCGCTCGGCCATCCGGCAGAACGCCGGGCCGGACCCGCTTAGCGGCGTGGCCGAGGCAGGACGGCGAGGCGGAGACCGTGGGCGTCGGTCACGTGCCGGGTCAGCGCGCCCGAACGCGACGTCACGCGGGACAGCGCCCCCATGTTCGACCAGTGGCCTCCACGGTACACCCGCCAGCCGGGGTATTCCCCGCCAGGATCGTTCAGGCACGCGCACCGGCAGTTTCCGCTCAGACCGCGCACGCCGTACGGCGACTCGTCCGATGGGTATTCGCCCACCACCACCGGCCTCATCCCGTCCGCATGCGAACGACTCGTGTTCATCCAGGCCTCGCTGAAGTGCCGCCCCCACGGGAAAAATCGCCGATCTGTTCCCCGCGCGGACTTCTCCCACTCCTGCTCATGCGGAAGAACCAGGAGAATCCCGTCCCGCCTCCGCTTCCACGAGCAGTACTTCATCCCGTCTTCCCACGAGATGCAGCACACCGGCCAGTCCTCTTCCCAGTCCAGGGGACAGTTCCGCAGGCGGCGCGCTTTGGCGCGCAACTCCGGTGACGCCCCGGCGAGCCACACCGCCGTCGGGACGGCGAAGGGCGGGCCCGGCCAGCAGGAACCACCGTCCGGCGATTCGCGCGGGACGCGCCGGGCCGCCTGGACCGGGTCCGTCCTCGCGAGATCGTTCAGGAACGCGCAGTACTCGCCGCACGTCACCGGGTGGCGCGCCATGAAGACGTCCGCAACAACCGCCGTCTGCAGGGGGCCGGCGACCGGATTCTCCGGGTCGCCCTGGAGGTCGCACGGACCGGCGGAAATCGGGATGAACCCCCCGGGGATTTCCGCCGACTGCCAGAGAGTGAGGTCCTGTTCCCACGCACCGCAGCGGGGAATCGTCACCGGCACGCGCAAAGGGGCGCGGCCTTCGTGCGCCACCAGCAGCAGATACGAACCCATCGCCACCGAACATCGTTCGATCGGCGTCCGGCCCAGCCAGGCGCCAGGACCCTGTGGCCGGAAGGGCGACCCCCCCTCGAATGTCGCCGCGACCAGCGCTTCAGGCGCAGCTCGGCTCGTGTCCATTCCCGTCGGCGTCACCGGCATCAGCCGCCGGCCCCTCTCCTCGTAGCGCCAGAGCCAGACTTCAGCGCCCTTCAGCGCCACCTGGACGCACGACTCGCGGTGCGCCTTCAGAGGCACCGCTTCTTTCGGCTCCAGCTCAGGCAGCCCTTCGGCGCCCTTCCGACCGTCCAGCGCGCGGCCTGAGTACGGGTGGTAGCCGAGATGCGCCAGCTCTTCCGGTTTCACCCATCGGCCGTCGAGCAGGCACCGGCACGAATAGGCCCGCGTCCGCACCGTAAGCAGGCCGTCGCCTTTCAGAAGCGCGTCCAGGGGCCCGTCGTTGTATTGCTCCACGACCCTGCGATGGAGCAGCATTTCCTTTTCGTCTTCGCGCGTCTCGGCCTCCAGGAACTTTCTCCAGAACAGCTCCGCCTTCAGCCGCCTCGCCTCCGCGTGGTCCCGTTCGTGCCCCAACGCCTCCGTCAGCGCCGCGTTCGCCTCGCTGAACGCCTCGACGCCCTCACGCTCCAGCCCTTTCGCCCGGTCCTGGGCCGACCAGAGCGGCGATTGGTCCTCGTTCCACGGCTGCGCAGCCTTCTCCGCCTTTTTCGCATCAGAAGCCGCGACCCTCGCTTCCTCGACAACCCGCTCGTGCCGCGCCATCGCCGACCTGGCCTTCGCCACTCCCTCCTCGGCGAGCCGGCGGTTGCGCCGGCGCTCCTTGGCTCCGTCGAGGAAGAGCTGCACCTCCTGCAGAAGCGCGAGAACGGTCTGGAAACGGTCTTCCCTGCGGAAGGCGAGCGCTTTGAGACAGATCGCGTCGAGCTCAGGGGGAAGCGGCGGGAGTGAGGAGGAGTGGGACGGTGCCCCTCGGACCGTGCGCAGCGTGTCGTCCCTGGGCCTGTTGAAGGAAGCCGTGGTGGATGGCGCGGCGATCTTTCCCTCTCTCACCCTGGTGATGATCTCCAGCGCGGTCCTCCCCTCGACCGGCGGCTTGAGGGTCAGGATTTCGTAGAGGATCGCGCCGAGGGAATAGATGTCGCTGCGCTGGTCCACCTCGTGCGTCCGGCCCTCCGCCTGCTCGGGCGGCATGTAGGACGGAGTTCCCACGATGTCGCCGTCCAGCGTCAGCTCGCTGTCCGCGGCTGGCGCCGCAGTTCCTATCTCGCCTTTCCGCCGTTCGGCTCGCTCGCCGAGCACTTTCGCAAGCCCCCAGTCCACGATGTGAACCTCGCCGAAATCCCCCAGCATGATGTTCGCCGGCTTGAGATCCCGGTGAATCACCCCGCGATGGTGCGCGAACGCCATCCCGTGACAAATCTCCTGGAAGACCTGCAGCAGCCGCGTTCGGGACCACTCTTCCCGGGCCGTCGAGCCCTCCCGGCCGATTGATTCCAGGACCTGACCCAGGTCCCTGCCGCGCACCCGTTTCATCGCGAGAAACAGGCGCCCCTTCGCGCCGCCCAGCGTCCCGAAATCGAAAACCGGCACGATGTTCGGATGGTCGAGCCGGCCCGCCAGCCTGGCTTCCCGCACAAACCGGTCCGCGACTTCGTCCGAGGCGCCGTCGAGCGTGAGCTTGACGGCGATGTCGCGCTCGAGGCCCGCGTCAAACCCCTCGACGACCTGCCCGAGCCCGCCCCGCCCAAGCTCCGCGCCCAGGCGGTAGCGTCCTTCCGCGGCCGGCGCGACAAAGGGCGTTTCGGCGACGGAAGCGCGCGCGGGCCCGGCGCCGCGGGCCTGCACCCAGGCGAGAGATTCCCTGAAGTCCGGCGGCACGTTCAGGGCCAGCAGCGACTCTCTCAGGTCCCTGTCGATCGTCGCGGCGGCAAGCGACCGCCTGGCGTCGCCATGGTTCGACTCGACCTGCGCTTCCACCATCGCCGCCAGCGCCACGCCCTGCTTGGCCTTCAGGAAACCTCGATCCTGAAGCAGCTTTGCAATCGGCGTCCTTGAATCGTTCATCCACAGAGCTGCGCACTCGAGCAGGTTTTCCTTCGAGATGAAGTTCATCTGAAGCGCCAGCAGGCCGAAAAGCAGATCGGATTCGCGGCCCATGCTTCCACCTGACCTTTTTGAAGGGGCTACTTCTTCTTCCCCGCCTTCGCCGCTTCTCCAGCCGGCTCGACCGGCAAACCGCAGGCCTTCATGGTCGTCCTGAGCTTTTCCTCGTTGGCGGGGTCCATGCCGCAAAGCGGGAGGCGCAGTTCGCGCGTGCACTTTCCCTGGAGGGCGAGGGCGGTCTTGACGGGCGCGGGACTGGTCTCGATGAAGCAGGCTTTGACGAGGGGGAAGAGCTTGTTGTGGAGCTGTCTGGCCCTTGCGAAGTCGCCCTTGAGCGCGGCCTGGACCAGGCCTTTGACGTCGGCGGGGACGATGTTGCTGACGACGGAGACGACGCCGAGGGCGCCGCAGGCCATGAACGGGAGGGTGAGCGTGTCGTCGCCGGAAATGACGGTGATGCCGCAGGAGGACACGATCTGGGTGACTGCTTCGCAGGAGCCGGAGGCTTCCTTGACGGCGACGATGTTCTTGTGCGAGGAGAGGCGGATGATCGTCTCGGGGGCGATGTTGACGCTGCTGCGCGACGGGACGTTGTAGAGCATGACCGGCAGGTTGACGGCGTCGGCGACGGCGCGGAAATGCGCGGTGAGGCCGGCTTGCGTGGGGCGGTTGTAGTACGGCGCGACGAGCAGCAGGCCGTCGACTTTGGCTTCCTTCGCGGCCTTCGACAGCTCGATCGTGTGGTGCGTGTCGTTGGAGCCCGTCCCCGCGAGCACCCGGATCCTCTTTTTCGCCCGCTCGACGAAAAACCGGAAGATCTCCGCCTTCTCGCCGTCGTCGAGCGTCGGGCTTTCGCCGGTCGTGCCGCAGGCGACGATCGCGTCCGTCCCGCCCGCGACCTGATCCTCGATGAGGTCCCCGAACGCCTTCCAGTCGATCGTGCCGCCGCGGAACGGCGTCACCATCGCGGTCGTGCTGCCTTCGAACACGGTCTACCTCCTCATCCTGCTCCTCATTTCGCGCACCGCCGCCGGCATTCCGACGACCACCGCGCGCGCCACGATCGAGTGGCCGATGTTCAGCTCCTCGATCTCCGGGATGCGGACGATAGCCGCAACATTCGCGAGGTTCAAGCCGTGACCGGCCGCGACCTCCAGGCCCATGGAAGCGGCCAGCCGCGCGCACCGCGCAATCCGCCTCGCCTCCGCGATCCGCCGCGCCGTCGAGAGCGCCTCCGCATAGCCGCCGGTGTGGAATTCGACGGCGGAAGCGCCGAGCTTCGCGGAGGCCGTGAGCTGCCGCTCGTCTGCGCCGATGAACATCGAGACGAGGATGCCGGCTTCGTGGAATCGGCCGACGGCGCGCTTGAGGCGTGCGCCGCCGCCGGCGGCGTCGAGGCCGCCCTCGGTCGTGAGCTCGCGGCGCCGCTCCGGGACGAGCGTGACGCGTTCCGGTTTCACCGCGAGGGCGACCGCGATGACCGACGGGGAAATCGCCATCTCCATGTTCAGCTTCCGCACCGCCGCCTTCAGCCGCCGGATGTCCGCGTCCTGGATGTGCCGCCGGTCCTCGCGCAGGTGCGCGACGATCGAGTCCGCGCCGGCCCGCTGCGCCAGGAGCGCGGCCTCGACGGGGTCGGGGTACGCCTCGTGCCGCTGCTGCCGCACGGTCGCGACGTGGTCGACGTTCACGCCAAGGCGCATTATCCGAGCGCCTCCCGAATCACCCCTTCAAGCTCCGCCGCCATCTTCTCGATCTTGCCCTGGTCGTCTCCTTCGATCATGACGCGCGCCACGGGTTCGGTGCCGCTGTAGCGCAGCACCAGCCGCCCTTTCGCGCCGAGTTTTTTCTCGATCTTTTTCTTTGCTTCCGCGATCGCCGGAACCGACTCGAACGCGGGCTTCGAGACGACGCGCACGCTTTTGAGCACCTGAGGCAGTCGCGTCAGGCATTTGCAGAGGTCGCTCCAGCTTTTTCCGAAGTGGTGCATGGCGCGCAGGACCTGAAGCGCGGAGAGCAGTCCGTCGCCGGTGGTCGAGTCCTCGAAGAACAGAATGTGGCCGGACTGCTCGCCGCCGACGAGGAGTCCCTGCGCCTGCATCGCCTGCGAGACGTAGCGGTCGCCGACTTTCGCGCGGACGAGCCGGATCCCCTCGGCCTTGAGGGAGATCTCGAGCCCGAGGTTCGACATTTCCGTGCCGACCACGACGGGCGGGTCGAGTTTTCCCTGCGCCTTGAGCATCCGCGCGAAGACCGCGAGGACGTAGTCGCCGTCGCGCACGTGCCCCCGGTCGTCCACGACAATCAGACGGTCGCCGTCGCCGTCGAACGAAAGCCCGAGGTCGGCCTTCTCTTCCTTGACGCGCTGCGTCAATGCCTCCGGATGAAGCGCCCCGCAGCCGTCGTTGATCCTCGCCCCGTCCGGGTCGACGCCGGTCGCCACCACCTTTGCCCCCAGCGCCTCCAGCGCCCACGGCGCCGCGACCCGCGTCGCGCCGTTCGCGCAGTCGAGCACCAGCTTCACCCCCTTCAGCGACAACCCCCACTCCTTCGCGCGGTCGACGAGATCCCGGCAGTATTTCGCCGCCGCCGTCGAGAGCTTCGTCCCGTCGTCAGCCCCCGTCTCAAGCGCCAGGTCCCCCACTTCCGGCCCCGTCAGCGCTTCCGCCACCCCCGTCTTCATCAGCGCCTCGATCCGCTCTTCCGCCGCGTCCGGGATCTTGAACCCCTGCGGCGAAATCAGCTTGATGCCGTTGTCGGGTGCGGGGTTGTGGGAAGCGCTGACGACCACGCCGAGCGCGGCGCCGGATTCGCGGACGACGTGGGCGATCGCGGGTGTCGGCAGGACGCCGCCTTCGAAGACGTTCACGCCCTGCGAGAGGAGCCCCGAGGCGAGGGAAGCGCTGATCATCGGGCCGCTGATCCGCGTGTCGCGGCCGATGAGCACGCGGTCGCGGAGGTTTGGCCGCTGGAAATTGTGACCGGGTCCATAGGGAGCCTTTGGCACGGCCCGGCCGCCTTCGGATTTGAAAATGCCACGCTCATTGCGCAGCAGCCACCCGATCGCCTGCCCGAGCCGCGCCAGCGGCACCGGCGTCAGCACCTTCGTGTTCGCCGTGTCGCGGATCCCGTCCGTGCCGAAGAGTTTTTCCATTACTTCGGCGCCGGCCTCCGGACAAACGTCACGACGGTCTGCGCCTTCTCCGGTTTTCGGATCGTCACTTCCACGTCGCCGCTTCCCGCAAATCCGGTTCGAAAGCGCCATTCGACCGGGAGCGTGGCGTTGAGCGGCTTGTCGTCGAGGGGCTGGCATTCCTCGGGGCGCATCGCGGCGATGTCGACGAAAACCAGAATGAGTTCAGGGCGCGCCTTGAGTTCGGTGATCGCGGACGCGGGGCCGCGAACGCGGACCTCCGCTTCTTTCAGGTCCGGCTCGGCGAGGAAATCGCGGGCGTAGTCGTGCCCCTGCAGCAGCGTCACGCGCGCCGTGAAGTCCGCTTCCTGTGGTTCTTCCCCGATCTCCACTTTCACCTTGATGGGCGTCGTGGTGGACACCGCGTGGCCGTCCAGCGAGCCGGCGATTTCCGCGGTGAGCTCATGAATGCCGGCGGGGAGACGGTCAATTTTGACGGGAAGCACGGGGACGACGAGGTGGCGGGACAGCACGGAGGCGGGGCCCTGCACGTAGACCGACGCGGGCGACACCGTCGCCGAGCGCAGGCTCACCCCGTCAGCGGGCTTGCCCTCCACGAACGCCGCACCTTCCGGCTCGCCCGGGCGGGCTTCGCGTCCGGCCGCCAGCCGGAGGAACTGACGTTCGCGGCGATCGACCAGGACGCGGATGCGGGATGGCCTGGCGCTGGCGAGGCGGAATTTCGGCGGGAGGTTGAGCGTCTCCTCAGTGACGTCGATGGTCTTTTCGCCCGGGGGAAGCTCGATCTGCCGCGAAAGCTTGAGGTCGCTTCGACGCGTCCGTTCGCCGCGGGGGCCGTTGAGCACGACTTCAATTGAATTGCAGGTCGCGCCCGACTCGTCGACCACCGCGAGAATCGCGACATCGGCGCCGTGCGTGAGCTCGATCCGCGCCGTCGCCTTCCCCTGCTCGGTCGACTCGCGGTAGACGGAGACCCATGTCACCATCGCCAGCGCAAGCGCCAGGAGGCGGTTCTTGAGGTCGGAGAAAAGCAGGGCCGCGAGGAATCTCATAGGAGGGCCGCCGCGGTGGAAGCGGGACCGCCGGATTTTTCACCGCCGCGGAAGAGCTCGCGAAGGCGGTTCTCGAGTTCGTCCTTGTCGAGGTCCTGCGAGAGGACGCCGCGGGCGCCGAGAGAGACCTTGCCGGTTTCCTCGGAAACTATGAGCGTGACGGCGTCCGTCTCTTCCGTGATGCCGATGCCGGCGCGGTGGCGCGTCCCGAGGCTGCGGGCGACGTCGGGATTGTCGGTGAGGGGGAAGAGGCAGCCTGCGGAGGCGACCCGGTCGCCGATGACGATGATCGCGCCGTCGTGGAGCGCTGCGCCCGGGTAGAAGATCGTCTCCAGCAGTTCGGCCGTGACTTCGGCGTCCATCTTCACGCCGCCCTCGACGTACTGCGCGA
Source organism: Planctomycetota bacterium (assembly GCA_009773755.1). Taxonomy (GTDB): domain Bacteria; phylum Planctomycetota; class MHYJ01; order WSZJ01; family WSZJ01; genus WSZJ01. The sequence goes on from WSZJ01000101.1 coordinate 9,211, forward strand.
GGCTGGAGTCGCGCTGGATCGCGATGAGCGCGCCGATCCGGTTTTTCGAGAGGCGGGCGCAGGCCTTGACGATTTCCTCGACGGGGACCGACTCGGTTTTCAGCAACGGGAAGAGGAAGCGGCCCTGCCCGAGGCGGACGAGGGCGCGGCGGAGCTCGGGCTGAAAGATCACCGCGAGGATGATGACGAGGGCCGGGACGACCCCCTGCAGCATCGCGCGGATGCGGTCGAGCTCGAGCCGGATCGTGATTTCCATGAGGACGATGAAGGCGACGACGAAGACGACGAGGATGCCGCGCACGAGACCGGCGCCGCGCGAACCCTGGAAGGAGCGCAGGATCCAGTAGAAGAAGATGAAGAGGAGGATGATCTCGACGGCCGCGCGGACCGCGTCGACGCCTGAGAGGAGGTTCTGGAGCATCCGGGGTCCCGAAGGGGGAAGGAAAGGCAGCCTCGGCAGAAATGATACCGGGAGAACGGGAGGCGGGGAATGCGGGAGTTTTTGGAAACGGATTAATATTCAATACGAAATATTGAATATGAAATATTAAATGAAATTGGTCGCTCAGCCGCGCGCGATCGCGTCGACGACCCTGCGCACCGTCTCCGTCTCTTCGACATCGTGGACCCGCAGGATGTCGGCGCCCTGCGCGATGCACCACGCGGCCGCGCCCGCGCTCGGCAACGCCCGCGCCGGCGCTTCCAGCCCCGTGAGCTTTCCGATGAAGGATTTGCGGGAAACGCCCACGAGCACAGGCCGCCCGAGCGTCCGGAACTCGCGCAGCCTCGCGAGAATTTCCAGGTTTTGCTCCATCGTCTTCCCGAACCCTATTCCCGGATCCACGATCAGCCGCTCTTCCGCTATCCCCGCGCGCGCCGCCGCCGCCAGCGACTCCCGCAGCCACGCGCAGATCTCCGCAACGGGATCCCGGTACTGCGGCCCCTGCTGCATCGTCCGCGGAGTCCCTTTCATGTGCATCACCACCGCTGGCACCCCGCGCTCCGCGACCAGCGCCGCCATCGCCGGATCCAGCCGCAGCCCGCTGATGTCGTTCACCCACACAGCGCCGGCGTCGAGCGCGGCCCGCGCCACATCCGCCTTCGTCGTGTCGATCGACACCGGAACCTTCAAGCGCTTCGCAAGCGCCGTCAGCACCGGCAACACCCGACGCATTTCTTCTGCCGCCGATACCGGTTCCGCCCCCGGACGCGTCGATTCGCCACCGACGTCGAGAATCGAAGCGCCCGCCGCCGCCAGCCGTTCGCCCTGCGCGATCGCAGCGTCCGCTTCCGCAAATTTCCCGCCGTCGCTGAACGAGTCCGGCGTGACGTTCACGATTCCCATGAGGTGCGTGCGCCGACCGAACTCCAGGCCGCCCACCGGCGCCGGGACCGCGTGGAAGAGCTGCAAGGCGCGCGACAGGATCGCCTCGATGCCCGTGGTCGTCTTCTCAAACTGTTCCCGCGTCCCCGTCACTACCGCCGGGACGGCAGCGGTTGAGAACGGGTCCCCCGCGATCAGCACTTCCCCGCCCCCTGCAGCCCATCGTGCCCGCACCTCGAAAGCCTCTGCAGGCGCAAGGTTTTCGATTGCGACGGCGATCTTCGCCAGCCTCGCAGGCGCGAGGTCGCGCACATCCCCGGGAAACCCGAGCCGTGATAACTCGGCTTTCAGGGAAGCCGCGGACGCGGAAGCCACGACGCGGGGATTCAGCCGGATTTCGTCGGGAGTCACAGGCCGGGATCCTAAGCGGGTTCGGTGGAATTGTTGCTGACTTACCTGCGAGAGATTTCGCCGGCCGGCAAGGAGCCGACCGGAATCGACCCGGAACGGAGGGTCGATGAGGATCGGCGACGCCGCCAGACGGCGAAAGATCCGCAGGGAAGTCGGCAAGAATTCCGCCGGACCCGCTTGGCCCGGAATGCGTCGATATCCCATCGAAGGATGGCCGTTTCTTCCGCGCCGGCGTTCGTCGCTACGCCGGGGCTGCCCCCAGGGCTGGGCCACCAAGTCCAGTAGCCGGCCGCGGCTCCGCAACCTTCACGTCCGCGACCTTCGCCTCCGCCACCGGCGCCGGAGGACCCTTCCGGCCGTCGTGCAGCGACTCAATCGCCGCGCCGTCCATCAGGCGCTTCACGTCGCTTGCGTCGAGGACTTCGTACTTCAGCAGCGCCTTGGCGATTCGCTCGACCTTCTCGCGATTCTCGTGCAGGACCCTTTTCGCGTCGTCGTAGCACTCGGTGATGATCTTCTTCACCTCGGCGTCGATGCGCACGGCCGTCGCTTCGGAAAAACTGCGCGGGCGCGGCTCGCGCCCGAGGAACCCGGCCTCCTCGGACTCGCTGTAATTGATCGGGCCCAGGTCGCTCATCCCCCACTCGCAGACCATGCGGCGCGCCCATTCGGTGGCCTGCTTGAAGTCGTTCTGCGCGCCGGCGGATATGTCGCCGCAGAATTCCTCCTCCGCAAGGCGACCGGCGAACGCGACCTTGAGCTGCGCGAGGAGGTATTTCTTCTGGAAGTGCATCCGGTCCCGTTCCGGCAGGAACATCGTCGCGCCGCCCATGACGCCGCGCGGAATGATCGTGACCTTGTGCACGGGTTCGGCTTCCGGCAGGAGCGCCGCGACGGCCGCGTGGCCCGCTTCGTGGTACGCGGTGATTTTCTTGTCGTCGAGGTCCATCACTTTCGACTTCTTCTGCCGGCCCCAGCGCACCTTGTCGCGCGCTTCCTCGAGATCCTCGCCCTCGACGGACTCCTTCTTCTTCATCACCGCCACCAGCGCCGACTCGTTGATGAGCGCCTCGAGATCCGCGCCGCTGAACCCCGGCGTCGTCTTCGCGACGACGGACAGGTCGACTTCCGCCGCGAGACGCACTTTCTTCGAGTGGACTCGCAGGATCTCCTCGCGGCCCTTCACGTCCGGCAGGTCGAGCATGATTTCACGGTCGAAGCGGCCCGGGCGCAGGAGCGCGGGGTCGAGGACGTCGGGGCGGTTGGTGGCGGCGACGACGATCACGCTGTCGTCGGTGTCGAAGCCGTCCATCTCGACCAGGATCGCGTTGAGGGTCTGCTCGCGTTCTTCGTCGCCGCGCCCGAACCCCGCGACGCCGCGGCGCCGGCCGACGGCGTCGATTTCGTCGAGGAAGATGATGGCCGGCGCGTTCTCCTTGGCCTGCCGGAAGAGATCACGGACGCGCGAGGCGCCGACGCCGACGAACATCTCGACGAAATCGGAGCCGCCGATCGCGTAAAACGGAACGTCGGCCTCGCCCGCGACGGCCTTCGCCATCAGCGTCTTCCCCGTGCCAGGCGCGCCGACCAGCAGGATTCCCCGCGGCATGCGGCCACCGAGTTTCTGGAAGCGGGTCGGGTCCTTGAGGAACTCGACGACCTCCTTGACTTCTTCCTTCGCTTCGTCGCACCCGGCCACGTCGTCGAACGTCACCTTGTCGCGGCCGCCCTTCGTCATCTTCGCCCGGCTGCGTCCGAACGCGAGGATCGACCCGGGCCCGGAGGCGCGGATCTGGCGGAAGAGGAGGAACCAGGCGACGACGAGGAGGATGATCCAGGGACCGATGGTGATAAGGAACTGGGTGAGCGGGCTCGGCGCAACGACCTCGAATTTCCGGTCCTTGGGATCGGTGGGGGCCTTGGCGATGTAGAGCGCCTTGAGCTGATCGAGGTGCTGGTCGGTCGAGAAGTAGCCATCCGGGTACGTGACCTTGAAGGTCTTCGACTTGTTCCCCTCGGCCGCGAATTCGCCGAGGACGTCGCGCCCGTCGATCCGGATATTCTTGATCTGTCCTTCTTTGAGTTTCTGCTCGAACTGGGCGGGATCGAGTTTCTCATCCCCGCCGCCGAGCGCGCCGCCGGAGCTCGAGATGTGCAGGACGATGAGCACGCCCGCGAAGAAAAGCAGGAGGATGAGGAACCCCTTGGGCGGGCGGAAGCCCTGCTGTTCCTGGGGGCGCTGCGGGGTTTTTTCCTGGTTTTCCATGTCCACTAAGGGAACGCGGGAGCGCGCGATGCTATTCCGGGCGAGCGAGGCGCGAAGGGTCGATGGTAGCGAGCCGGGGGTGAAACGGCAATGAGCGGGTCGGGGAAGGGCGGGACCGGACGTGGACGACAATTAATAATTCATAATTATAAATTTATAATTATAAATTATTAATTTGAAATACTCCTTCCCCCTACCACCCTCCCTCCAACCTGCTCACCACCCACCGCGCAATCTTCTCAAACGCCTCCGCCCTCGCCGTCCCTTCATCCTCATCCCTCCCCGGCACCAGATACCCCACTTCCCGTCGATCTCCCTCGTAGACGATCGTCCCGTCACGCCGCTGGATCTTCAGCCGTACTCGCACCCTCACGTCGCTTACCAGCGGCCGGTCCGACCGGTCCGCGACCAGAAACGGCGTCTCGTACTCCACGATCTCCACCCTCGCCGTCAAGTCCGCATCTCCTTCCGGAAGCAGGTCATACTCCGTCCGCGCCAGCACCATGTCCCGGACCTGCTGCGCCAGGTCGATCTCGTGCCCGCCGTAGCCGAATTCGTTGCCGCGGCGAAGCGTCTGGTTTTCGGGGATCGACAGCGCGACGGAGTGCGCCCCTTCAATCGTGGGCTCACCGAGACGGTAGCCGCAGCCCGCGAGCGCAAGCAGGATCGACGCCGCCGCGCATCGCCTCATTTCGTCTCCTTCCCCCGCTCCTGCGGCTTGAGCTTCTTCACTTTCTCTTCCATCCCGGGCAGCTCCTCGCGCGCCTTCCCGGCCCACTTCGTGCGCGGGAAGCGCGCCACAATCTCCTTCAGGTAATACAGCGCGGGCCGCCAGCGGCGCAGGTGCGCGTACTGCTCGTAGGTCATCCAGTCCTTCTCGGCCTGCAGCTCGTCGAGGTCGCCGAGCCGCGCCTTCGCCTGCTCCGTGAGGTCCCCTTCCGGATAATCGTCGAGGTAACGCCGGAACTCGCGCCGCGAGTCCGCGAGAGGTTGCGGGTCGTAGGGCATCCCGCCGAACTGCGACAGGTGGGCTTCACCCTTTCGAAAGCGCGCGGTCGGCGTCCATGGGGAGTCCGGAAAATCCGACAGCAGAAACTCGTATTCGATCACGCACTCCTCGTACCGGTCCGCTTCGAGCAGCGCAGCGGCGAAGCGCAGCCGCGCGCTCGCCGACCAGTCTTCATAGGGAAACCCCGTCAGCAGCTCGCGCCCCTTCTTCGCCGCCCATTGCGACCCGCGCACGAGCCCGAAGAAGTCGAAGCCCATGCCCTTGCGCACGCCCATGATGCAGGCCTCGACCTGGAAGCGTGTGACGCGGAGGCGCTCGGCCTGGGTCTCGGCGAGTTCGAGGAACTTGTCGTAGGCCTCGAGCGCGGGCGACCAGGACTGGACAAGGATTCGCGCGTCGCCGCAACGGAGCCAGGCGAGGCGGCGCACCCCCGGGTCGTCGGTCGCCGCTTCCGCGATCATCTGGTACCGCGCCGCCGCGCGGGCGAACTGGCCCGCGGCCGCGAGTTCGTCCGCGGTCGAGGGAGACTCCGGCGCCTTGACCGCCGGGTCTTCGAGAAATCCCTCGTCCGGGTCCCATCTCCAACCTGCGGAGGCGGGGACAGCAACGGAGAGAGCCAACGCGGCGAGAACGAGGCGCTTCATCCCGGCAAGTCTAGGGCACATTCCCCGGAAGGCAAAGCGGTGGAATCCGGAAGAACGGAAAACTCCGGATGGGTCGAACTACAAATCTACGTGTCTCCTTTAGTTCTGAATGACATTTCTCAACCATGTATCCCGGAATCGCGCTCTGAGGCCCGCATAACGCGCCCGACGGACATCCGAAGCCGACCGACGAAGACCCTGAGAGCGCGGGCAACGATCGTCCGGAGGCTCGCGGCGCCGGCCCGCC
>WSZJ01000102.1 GCA_009773755.1 Planctomycetota bacterium
AGGCGTCGACGCCTCCAGCCGCTTCGCCTCCGCCGCCGCGGCCGCCGCCTCGCCGCGCAGCTTCGAACGCTTCGACAGCGCCGCGCGCACCTGCGTCACCGCCGCGTCGGCCTCGGCGCGCTCGCGCTCGCGCCGCTTCACCCCCTCGAGGAACAACTGAAGCTCGTCATGGAATTCGCGGGCGGTCTGGAAGCGGTCACCGGGTTTGCGGGCGAGGGCGCGGAGGCAGATGACGTCGAGCTCGGGGGGGACGGGGTCGCCGGCGTGGGTGGTGGAGGAGGGCGGAGAAATGACGGGAAGGCGGGTTTCGCGGGCCTGGGACGGGGGCGTCACCGTGCCGTCGCGGACGCGGGTGATGACCTCCTCGACGCTGCCGCCCTCGAAGGGCGGGCGGAGCGCGAGTATCTCGTAGAGGATTGCGCCGAGCGCGTAGATGTCGCTTCGCGCATCGATCTCGTCCACGCGCCCCCCGGCCTGCTCGGGGCTCATGTAGGCCGGGGTGCCGATGATGTCTCCCTCAAAAGTGAGGTTTGGGGCGTGGGAGAGCGCGATGACCTCGCTGTCGGAGCGCGACTCGTGCTTTGACCCGGCGACGCGCACGGTCGTCGCGTGCCGTTTGCCTTCGGCCGAGGCCGGCGTCGGAGCGAGGGCCTTCGCGGGCGCCGCTTCGACTGCCTCCCCCGCTATCGGCGCTTTCAGTTCTTTCGCCAGCCCCCAGTCCACGATGAGCGTCTCGCCGTAGTCGCCGATCATGATGTTCGAGGGCTTGAGGTCGCGGTGGATCACGCCGCGGTCGTGCGCGAAGGCCATCCCGAGGCAGACGTCCTGGAAGACGCGAAGGAGCCGCCCGCGCGACCACATCTTCCGCGCGCCGGCCTGCCCCTCGGCGAGCAACCTCAGGACCTGGTCGAGGTCCCGGCCGCGCACGCGCTTCATCGCGAGAAACACCTGCCCTTTCCCGTCCGCCGCCGCCAGCGTGCCGAAGTCGTAGACCGGGATGATCGCGGGATGCTCGAGCTTTGCGGCGAGACGGGCCTCGCGCGCGAACCGTTCCGGAGCATCGCCGGGCTGATTGTTGTGCAGGAGCTTCACCGCGACGTCGCGCCGAAGCGCCGCGTCCCAGGCTTCGACGACGCGCCCCAGGCCGCCGCGTCCGAGCTCCGCCATGAGCTGGTACCGACCCGGCGCGGCCGCGGGAGGGCCCTTCGCGGCGTCACCTCCGAAGCGACCGGTGCCCTTCGACTCGCGAAGGCGGGTCTCCACGAGCGCACGCACCTCGGCCGTCTTCTCCGGTGTCAGGAATCCGCGCGCCTCGATCAACCTCGCGAACGATTCGCCGGGCGCGCTCATCCACGCCGTCGCCGCTTCCAGCAATCGCTCGCGGGAAAGGAGATTCGACTGGAGGGCTAGAAGCGCGAAAAGGAGGTCGGTGTCGGGGCGCATGAGAGGGCCGCATTCTACGGGGTGAATGCGCCGGTTCGGATCGGCGGGCGCAAAATGAAGCGGGCCGGGGTGTTAGCCCCGGCCCGATGGATCGTTGCAGGTCGAACCACTAGTTTCCTTCCGGCCCTCTGCCGCCGCTGCGGCGCCCGCCTCCGAAGCCCCCGCCGAACATGGACGTCGGGTTCTTGGCGATTTCGTCGTACTTGACCCCCTGCTCGGGCGTCAGGACCGCCTTGATCTGGGTGTCGGTCTCCGTCTTGATCGCCACGAACTTCTCGCGCGTGTCCTCCCCGTCCTTGCGGTTCGTCAGCGCATCGCGGAACGCCACCGACTGCTTGTTGACGATTTCCGTCACCTGCGTCTTCTGCTGCTCGGTCAGGCCCAGTTCCTTGACGAGGTTGTCGATCATCCCCTGCGTCGCCCGCCCCATCCACTCGCTGTTCCGCTTCGCGTCCGCGTCCTTCTTCGCCTGCTCCTTCTTGGCCAGCACCGCTTCGACGGCGGCCTCGATGTCGGGGTTGACCGGCACAGAAGCGACGACGCCGTCGGGGTTCTTCGGTGGGGCGCCGGTCTTCACTGCGGCGACGATCGATTCCTGCTCGGTCTTCACCTGCGCCATTTCGGCCTTCAGTTTCTTGATCTCCTGCGTGACCTCGGTCATGGAAGCGGCGCCGGATGTGGAAGCAGCGTTCCCGGCCGGCTGGGCCACGGGGGCGTTCTCCAGCTTGGCGAGGCGGTCTTCCATCGCTGACAGCGAGCCCGAGACCCTGCGCAGCTCGACGACGCTGAAGGCGACGCCGGCGCAGGCGAGAAGCGCTACGAACGCGCTGATGGCAGAGCACTTGTTCACGGGAGACTCCTTCACAGGTTGCGGTTGCAGGGGGTCATGGTACCGCGCCGGAGGTGCTTTTCGGCGCGGGAACCAGGAGATTTACGGGGCGGGGGCCTGCCTGTTGGGCGAACCGCGGACGGGGCTCCTACTTCGAAGCCAGCGCCCGCTCCGCAGCCGCGCGCACCTGGGGGTCCGAGTCCCTCAGGCTGTCCTCGAGCAGGGATTGCGCCTCTTCGCCCTGCCGGAAACCGAGCGCGCTGACAGCTCCGAGCCGAACCGCCGGCGCCGCGTCCCTGCGCGCCGAGGCGAGCAGCGTGTCCGCCCGCTCTCCCTTCACGAACCTCAGCGCAAACGCCGCCCGGGCCCGGGTGTGGACGTCGTCGCGCGCCAGGAACTTCTCGATTTCCCCTAGCGTGCCGGGAAGGCCGGCGTTGCCGAGCGATTCGAGGTACGTGCTCTGCCAGTCGGGGTCGCTGGAAGCGCGTCCCAGGGATTTCAGAGTGTCGGCGAGTTCATCGGCGCGGGAGGCGTCGGCCTTCCGCGCGAGCATGCCGAGGGCGAGGAGGGCCGGGTCGGCCGAGGGGTCGCCGAATGTCGCGGCGGCGCGGGCGGCGGCTTCGGCCCCCGCAGGCGGAGCTTCGGCCATCGCGAGGCCCGTGAAGGCGTTGCCGCGGATGTCGGGATCGAGCGCTTCGTTCCCCGCGATTTCGAGAAGCGCCAGAAGCGAGCGCGGCGTCTCGGCGGCGCCCAGCGCGTCGGTGAGGGCGACGCGAACGGCGGGGTGAGCCGTGCCCTGCAGGATCACCTCGAGCGCCACCGAAACGGCCGCGTCGTCGAGCTTGAGAATCGCCGCAAGCCTGTCGACGAGCTCCGCCGCTTCCGGCGAATCCAGCTGGTCGGCTCCCGCGAGCTTCTCAAGCCTCGCGATCGCGTCGTCGATCGACATCCCGCCGGTCAACCCGCGAAGCCGCGCGGTTTCAGCCTGGCTCGCAAGCTTCGCCGCAATGTCCCCACTTCCGGGTTTCAGCCCTTCCCCGTTCTCCCGAAACGCCTTCGCCATCGCGGCGCCGTTCGCGGCGAGGTTTTCGTCTCGCGCGGCCGACGCGAATCGCATCCCGCCCGCCGTCGTTGAGGTCACCGTCTGCGCGAACTCTTTCCCCTCGAGGCGCAGCTTCTCGTCCACCCGGAACGTGCGGAAGCGGCCGTTTCCTGAATCCCAGAGCGCCACCGCGCCGCCTTCGAGGGATGTCTTCGCGTCGTCCGCAGAGAGCGAACCCGTCCCGGCCGGCGACTGGCAGGTCAGATGTTCGTAAGCGGCCTTCGTGCGCGCGATCCGCGCTGTCTTGCCGTCCGCCGTCGAGAAACCGCCTTCGGAAGCGTAGTCGGCGACGTACTTCCCCGTCGCATCCGTCTCCGTCGCCCGCCACGCCGCCACCGGCGCCTCCGGCAAGGTCACCCGCGCCGTCAGCACCACCGCCGAGAGCAGCGCCTGCACCCACGGCGTCGTTCCCTTCGCGAACGCCACTCCTTCGATCCCGCCGCGCCGCGTCATCGTCACGAGCGCCTCGCGATTCAGCTCGGCCCGGAGCGTGTCCAGCGTCCCGGCCCGTTCCCCCGGGGCGGCGGCCACGGCGTCGGCCGCGTCGCCCCGCAGGTCCAGCGACATGGAGGAGAAGCGCCAGCCGACGACGAGCTTCTCCTCCGCTTCATAAACAGCCAGGTCCGCACGCCCGCCCAGGCGCCAGCCGAGGCGGACGTCGCGGACCTGGGACGCCGAAACGCTTCCGCCACGGCGCTGGGCGGTTTCCATGAAGGCGGCGCTGAGGCCGACCGTCAGGTTCTGCACGAATTCGAAGTTGTAGGTGAGGACGTCGCCGGGCTTGTACCCGAACGCGAGACCGGCGGCGGAAGGCTCCGCATCTTTCGTCAGCGACTTTTCCAGGTCTTCGATCGCAGTGGAAATCGCCGGGGCCGCGAACGCGACTTCCGCCTGCGCCGGCGCCTGCTCGGGACGCTTCCAGAGCCACAAGGCCGCAACCAGCGTCGCGGCGATTGCGGCGCCGCCGAGGGCGAACGCGGCGCGGAACCAGAAGCGGGAGTCAAAGCCGGTGCGAACTTTCGGAAGCGTTGCGGGGAGGGGAACGGCGACGTTCGCGCGTTCTTTCTTCCGCTTCTGCTTGCGCTCCTGCCGGGACGGCGACGCGACGGGGGGCGGAGCAGCCTCTTCAAGCACGGCCGTCCCGACGCTCTCCTCTTCAGGAACTCCGTCCCACGAAATGAGCGGGAACGGGTCCGCGGGGTCCGGGCGGCGTCTCTTGCGGCTCATGGGCGCGGGAAAGAGCGAAGCGAGGGGAGGCAGGTCGCCTCCCCCCGCGGGTTCGCTCTAGAGCTCCTTCGTCCAGGTCCACGTCTTGTCGTAGAGGTATTCCTTGTAGAACGTCACGGGCGGAAGCGAGAACCCGAAGATCGAGACGGAAAGCGCCAGGTCGATCAGGGAGTTGGCCTTGACCGATCCCTCGGCGTGGAGGTAGGAGAAATTCGCCTCCAGCTCGCCCTTGGGCTTCACTTCGATCACCGTCACCTTGACGACCAGGCTGCCCGAGAAGATCGGGATCGAAACGCCCGCGCTGCCGGTCGCCTTGAGGTCGAACGCCGCCGACCCGTCCGCGCCCGCGCCTGTCGGCGTCAGGGCGAGATTCATCTTCGCGTCCACCACCCACTTGCAGTCCGTCGAGACCGAGACCGGCGCGCCGAACACCATGAACGTCGCCGACTTCTCAAACACCGTCTTCGATTTCTTCCAGGACCACTTCCAGGACTTCGAAAGCGACTTGTGATAAACGACCGAGCCCATGTAGGTCACGGTCGCCTCGGCCGTTCCGGAGCCCAGAGTCTGGGAAGCGGAGTACTCGGCGGCGAAGAGGGCGTAGCTGGTCCCCATCCACGTGCCGGTCGCGGCGAGAGAGGCCTCGCAATCGGCGGAAGTCGCCGTGTTTTCCATCCAGAAATGACCGGCGTACGCGCCGCCGATGGTCGAACCGCCGAAAGAATCGCCGAAGTCGTACGCGTACGTCTTGGCGCTGGCCGTGCCGGCCGAGGCGAGAAGCAGAATCGCTGCGGCGAGGGTCGGGAAAAGCCTGCGGGTCATGGGGCCTCCGGAGAAGAGATGATGAGCGAATGGGGCAGTTATCCCCGTTCATCAGTGCGGAGGCCGCGGCGAATCCTCAGCGCGGTTGTGATAATTACGCACTGTACGGCGCTGAAAGGACTTGCGGCGAAGTTGAGGCGAGGGAGAGTGGTTGTGATCGTCGAGAACTACGAGGCTCGCCACGGCCCCGCTTCCGGGGCCGTTTCCCCGTCACGCGAGCAGGTACGCCTCGGCGAGGTGCGTGTCACTTACTTGCCCCCAGCCCGTCCAGTAGTTGCCGCAACAGCCTCACGCTGCCTCCCACTGCAGGTGATTACCGTCGGCCGCGACCGCCGACGAATAATCTGACCGCACTGGCTGCATCGATTCACTTATCCGAGCCCCATACCGCCTCACCTTTCTTGTCGAAAAGATGGACTGCAGGGGTCCCATTGGCCTCGGTCCGAATTTGAAGCCGCCGTATCGCGCCTTCCAGAAACACAAAGTCATTCCCATCTGCCGAACTTGATCGTAGCGCGAGACCGCGATCATGCCGAAGGTCCGAAGCGCCGATCGAAGCGCTTCCGTCGACAACAACGCTGCGCACTTCACCTTTTCCATCGGGCGAGCCCAGGTAAAATAACGTTTCAGTCAATTTCCCTCGAGTTCCGACGAAGTGTCGCAGCACCTGATTTTGATCCCGGATGCTGAGTGAGTTCTCCTCTCCCTCCAACGCCATAAGTTGCACCGACCGCTTGCCTTTGGAGTCGTTTAATGAAAACGCTGTGCATGAATTCGTTCCTTCCTCAGGATAAAGGCCCAGCTCAATTCGAGGCTTGTAATCCGGGCCAACGACCCCAAAGCCGATCATGTTGGACGAACTCACTCCCATCGCAACTCTGCCCTTGGAGTTCGAAATCGCGGTAACGCTTGCGGTGCCGTCATCTCCTGCACCTGCAATGACGCTCGACTCGGCGGAGAAACAACTTACAATTGGCCCCTTTACCCCATCGAAGTAGCTGGAAAGCAATATCTTCGAATCAGGACGAGCTCCCAGGATTTCGATCGAGGAAACGCGGTCATTTGAGGTACGCAATACCATTGTCGCTTTGCCGCTTTGGTCGAGGAACGAAATTGTTGCGCTTCCCAAATCACTTGCATCCAGGACAATTCGCTCTCTGCCTGTTGAGTCGACGAGGGCCAACCTGGACAACCCTGCGCTGTTGGGCCGCGGAGCAAGGTCGGCCTTCTCCGTAACACACCCGCAGAGTGTGGCGGTGGCCAGAAGCAGACTCGCCGCTGACTGTGTGGAGTGGCTCATTTGCTGTTCTCTGAATTGAGAAGGGAGTCGCGGCATGAATGGGGTTAGGACTGCTGGATCTTCCAGAAAGGTCAACATTTGAATTGTACTCCCGGGCAGGCACCTGATGGCAATCCCTCTCCCCCACTATCACAATAAGAATAACAGACTCAAAGAAATATGAACATCATATCAGATCAAAGGAAGCTGATTAGACAAGAGCTGTCATGACTGTTGCACCGCCCTTGCCCAAGCATCGAGGGAGGCTAGGTGTAAATTGCTGCAGCTCTGCTTTCTACCGCTCGCTAGCGGCGCGGCTTTCGGAACCACCATACGAACCATGCGCCCAGGATTACAGGTCCGACCCCTGGAGGACGAATCGAAGTATCGTCCCAGGGGCCCGGGTCAGGTCCGGCTTTCCCCCCTCCAACTTCAGGGAGCCGTTTGTCTTTCGATCCGAACAGTTTTTCAAACAAGGGGAAGGAGCCACCTCCGCCGGCAACTCCAGGCTCTGGTTTCTTGGGCTCTCGCGGTGGCTTGGGGTCGAGCGGTACTCGCTGACCATCGCCGGCGAGCGGATTCCAGAGAGGCAGACCTTGCGGTGGAGGCGTTGCAACGTAGCGCGAACCACGTACCAGACCGAGCGGACCAAACGGGTCGAATGGCACCGGCGCCGGGCCGGGCCCCGCGGTCGGCGGCTCAAGAACTTTTCTCAATCGCTCTGCAATCGCGCCCCCAACACCTATGCCATCGGGGCCAGGGCCCCCGTCCGGTTTCGGCGCAGGGCCGGGCTCGGCTGTGGGAGGCTCGCCGACTCTTCGCCTCAGCCTTTCGAAATCTTCTTCGCCAAAGCTCAAGCCCTCCTCCAGACTGTCTGGGTCGAAATCTGCGTAGACAGTCCTGCCGTCAAGTTCCACAAGCCTGGCCTGCCGGGGTGGAGTTCCGAAGAACGCTGGATTCTGCATGTCTTGACCTCCGATTCGATTTCTGCGCGGTTCTTATGTGGAAGTGACTTCTCCGGAAGCACTCAGTCAGTTGCTCATCATTGCGTGGCAGAGATCGCACCCTTCTTGAGCCGCGCGACCCAATCCGCGACGACATTCCAGAGCGTCTGCGCTCTTGCGATCTGCACTTCCAGCGCCCGCATGCCCTCCTCCATCGGCACCTGACCGTCCACCGCCGGGATGCCGTCGCCGAGGGGACCGACGAAGTTGCAGGCGACGCCGTAGTGGTCGAGCTTGTTGGCTTCGCGCCAGGCGCGGTTGAGGTAGAGGAAGGCTTCGGCGGGGAGGAATCTGCGGTGGGTGGGGTCCTGGAAGGCGCGGTTGGAGCGGAGGGCGGGGACGATGACGGTCATGAGGCCGCCGGGCTTGAGGATGCGCCAGCACTCGTCGAAGAAGGCGAAGAAGAGATCCTTGTCGGCGGGGGTGGTGGGGACGGGGCTGAGGTCGCCCTGGGGGGTGAGGTACGCCATCGGGATGTGCTCGACGAAGTGCGAGCAGTGGAGCTCGTCGACGGAGTTGTCGGCCCAGGGCCAGGGGAAACGGAGGAGGTTGAGCTGATGCTTCGCGCCCGGCCAAATATCCACGCCCTCGAAGCCTTCGCGCGGGGATTGGCCGCAGGCGAGGTCGAGGCGGACTTCCCTCACGGCGGAGCGCTGGATTTCTAGAGCCGGCGGCGCCGCTTCTGACGGGGAGTTGGCAGGGGGTAGTGGGTAGGGGGTAGGAACGACGACTTCCTCGGACGGCGACTGGACGAGTTGGACGGGGGAGATGAGGTCGGGGGTCATGGGGGCTCCGCTTCAGCGAGACGAGGAACGGGACGATTTCACTCGGCACGGCGACCACGCGGCGCGATCGGTCCAAGTCTGGCCGTCCGGGGAATCCTGCACGAGGACGCGGACGGGTTCGGCGCCGGACTCTTTCGCGACGACCAACTTCTTCAAGCAACTCCCGGGCCGGCGCCGCGCGGCGACGTCCTGCGGCGACTTCGAAGGAACTGGAAGCAGCCGAACGCGAACGAGGCGCGTCGGAACGGATGCGGGCGAGGTTTTTTCAGGTTCACGCAACATGAGTTTCTCCTCCTGAGGGAGCGCTCCTTCCCGGCTCGGCCGGAACTTCGGTCAGCGAAATCTCGCCGAGGGCGGTTCTCTCTCCACAAGTCGACACGGCGACGCGCAGCCAGGGCGCTTCGCAGAAAACGACAGGGAAGCTGGCGCAGCCAGGGGCCGCATCCCAGGACCGGACCTCGACCCAGTGGGCGCGGTCCCGTGAGGCCTGCAGGGAGAGCGTGAGGGAGACGTGGGCGGCCGCCCGCAAAACCAGGGATGGCCGCACCTGGCGGTTCTCGAACGCGTGCGTGGGCGGGAGGTAGAACTTCTCTCCGGCGCTTCCTTCCCGGATCAGGAACTTGTGGGTGAGCTTCATGAGGCGATCTCCTGCGGCGGATCTTCGGCAGCCAGGTCCTTGCATTCGAGGAGCGCGAGCTCGGCGATCGCGGCGCAGGAAAAATTCCCGGATCGCTTCCGGTCATTCGCGACCCAGACTCGGGCGCGAAGCCAAGGAAACCGGATTGAGGCCTCGCCCAGGGTCCAGCAGCCCGGCGCGGTCGCATGCCAGACGGCGACTTCCGACCAGTCGGCGCCGTCCGGCGCGCCTTCGAGGGCGACTTGCAGGACGCCGCCGAGGAGGCAACGGACGATCGCCGAGACGCGGACCGTTCCCGCGCCGTCGCGGCGGATCGCGCGCGTGAGCTCCGCCGCCTCGTAGCCGGGCTTCTTGATGGCGATCAGGTTCGCGCGCATCAGTACACGATCCCCGTCTGAGGGTCCAGGTGGCCGACCTTGACACGGCAGTCCACCGCGAACGACTTCCCCGCTTCCTTCGCCTTCTTGCAGAAGTACAGGTCCTGCGTCATCGCGGCGAGGCCGCCTTTGTCGGGGAACCAGTCGGCGACGGTCACGAACCACGGCGGCGGAATTTTCCTGAACAGGTCCATCCGCCAGAGCGCGCAGCCCATGGCGATCCCGTTGCACTCCACGAGCTGCCCACGGGCGAGCGCGCCCACGACGTCGCGCGGCTGGAATTCGAGCGCGCCGAGCCGGCGGTGGACTTCGGGGTCGCCGTAGCACTGCGGCATGTTCACGTCGCCCTTGGTGAAGTACAGGCCGCTCACCGCGTCGAAGGGTCCGGCGTCGATCGCTTCGAGGAGCCGGATGTGCGCGTCGGGCGGCGGGAGGTTGTCGTCCTCGAGGGTGAGGACGTACTTCCAGGTCGAGAGCTCGGGGTGCGCGAGGACCTGCTGGAGAAAATTGTTGTACGCGTGCCCGACCTCGTCGCCGGCCACGAACAGGAAGGCGCGCTTCTGGTTCATCGGCGCAATCAGGGACTGCCAGGCGGCGACGACGCGGTGGTGGATGAGGCCGCGGGTGGGGGACACGATCACCGTGGAGCAGTCGCGGTAGGTGGAGCCGTGGATGGTCTGGATGCGCTCGAAGCCGAGGCCGGCGAGGTGGCCGGATGCCGAGGCGACAGGGAGCATGGAGACGGGGGCGTTACAGCTCATGTTCAGGCTCCGATTCCGTGAATAACGATGGTCGGGATCATCCCTGCCAGCAGGTGCGTCTGACGCAGGTCGCTGAACGCGATCGATGCGGGGAGCGCCGAATAGAAAGTCGAGGTGAAGACGCCCATGCCCGGAAAGGGACGGGATGCGCTGGAGTCGGTGTTGCCGACGCCGACGTGGCCGGAAAACTGGGTGGCCATCCAGTTGAAGCCGCTGAACGAAAGCGGGACGAACAGGCCGGTCATGCTCATGTTCAGGCCGACCCAGTACGGGGTCTGGCTCAGGGCCGGGACCGCGCTCCATTGCGAGGACTCGAACTTGAGCTGCCGCGGGCCGGCGTACAGCGAGGAAAACGCCGAGTTGGTACCGGCGCTTCCCCAGGATGTCGACACGCTGTTCTGCAACGACAGAAGCGTGGAATTCGCCAGCGTGTACAAGCCCATCTGAACCGAAAAGGTGTGCGCTTCGGAGGAGGCTGCCGGCAAGAGCGGACCCGAGAAGCCGACGAGAAAGGTGTTCGCGGTCATGGAGCCCGGGAATACGCCGTCCGCGGGCGCGAGTGGGAATACGGGAAGGACCGCGCGTCCGAAGTTCACGAGGCCCGGCGATCCCGTTGCGTAGTTGTTGGCCCAGACCGAAAGGGTCGGCGCGGGGCCGCCTGCGAACTGTTGGGGGAGGGTCGGCATCGTCAGGGCCCGATGTTCCTGGCGACGATGGTGGGGATGACGCCGGCCATCGGAACGGTATGCCGCAGGTCGGAGAAGGCGATGCTCCCCGGGAGCGCGGAGGAGAATGAAACGCTGTAGACCCCCATGCCGGGAAACGGGCGCGACGCGGACGAATCCGTGTTCCCTACGCCGAGATGCCCCGAGAAGAGGTTCGACATCCATCGGAAGCCGCTGATCGACATCGGCACGGCCAGGTTGCTCGAGCGCATCCAGAAGCCCATCCAGTACTGCGTGCGACTGAAGGCCGGGACGGCGCTCCACTGTGAAGAGTGAAAAGAGAGCTGGCGCGGTCCGTGATAGAGCGAGGAGTTCCCGGTCGCGGCGGCGCCGGTCCCGAAGGTCGTGGAGGCGGAATTGAGGAGCGAGAGCTGCGTGGAATTGGCAAGCGTGTAGAGCCCAAGGCTCACGCTGAAGGAGTGCGAAGAACTCGAAGCAGTCCCCGTGAGGCTTCCCGAAAAGCCCATGAGCAGCGTGTTTGCCGTCATCTGCCCGGGGAAGACCCCCTGGTTCGGCGCGAACGGAAAGAGCAACAGGCTGGCGTTGACCGTCCCCAGGAACGCGCTTCCGCTTCCGAAGTTGTTCGCCCACACCGAGAACGTCGGAGATGGCGCGCCGCCGACCTGGGAGCGGATGATGGGCATGGGCTACTCGTCCTCCAGGATGTCGAAGCCGCCGATGACCCAGGTGGGAGCGGTCGTCGCCGCCCAGGTATATATGAGGATGGACCCGGTGAAGCCGATGAGGAGCCCGTCGTGCATGTCGGGGTTGAAGATCGATCCGGGGTAGACGGGCTGCGTCCACTCGTTGACGTAGCGGACGGCGCTCGCCGCGGAGGCGGTGGGGTTGAAGCTGAAGGAAAATCCCGAGGCGAGGGCGCTGGGCATCGCGACCGCCTGCGGCGTGATGGCGGTGCCTCCCGAGGAATAGCGGCTCGCCGAATCGATGGCGACAAGGACGTGGATCGAGCCGCCCGCCGGCGTTCCGTCCTGGCAGAGAGCGAAATTCGAGAGGACGACACGGTGCGAGGCGCTCGCCTGGTAGATGAGGAACGTCGGCGTCGTCGCGACGAAGCTCGTCTGGCCCGTGACGGTCGTCCCGGGCGTCTGGTGCGCGACCGAATACCGGCGGCCGCCGATGCAGGAGCCGTAGGCCTTGCCGCGGTCCATGAAGCGGTCCGGCTCGTAGACGTAGGAGAGCGGAAGGTCGGCCATGGCGATCCTCGATGTCGGTGTTTTTATTTCGATGGCCGGGCGGCGGAGGCCGCCAGAATCCCGAACTCCGCCGCCGGCCGTTGGCCGCCGTGCCTTTTGGCGGCACGGCGGTTGCTCGCTTCCACGTTCACGCGGGTCGATCTCCGCGCGAAGGCTTCCCTTCGATTACTGCTGACTGGTAAAGAGATCCGCCGCGACGATGATAGTTCCTGTTCCGACGACGACATACTTGAGGCGCGCGTACGCGAACGCGAGCGCACGATTCGCCGTGGCCGCGAACCCGACGGTGAACCCCGTGTCCGAGGTGCTGTCCGTCCACCCCTGAAGATCGTTCGAGCCCTGGATGTTCACGGTGAGGCTGGTCGCTGTATTCGACAGGACCGTGATGCCGGCCTTGGCTGTGTTGTTTCCCGACATTGAGACCGCGGGGCTGAACTGATCTACTCCGTTGACGACAACCTGATGCTCGGCGAGCTTCGCGAACATGGGACCTCCAGAAATGGGATCTAGTTTGAACCGCTGATCGTCGTGGCGATGAGACCGCGGCTGTTTGCGTTGCCGATCGCGCGGTAGTAGAACCGCAACAGCGGACACGCGATCTTCGAAAACCTGAAACGGGCAAAGCCTGTGCTGTCGAAGTACGTGCACGAAACGGGCGAGTAGTTCTCGGCGTCGAACCCCATTTCGAGCGTGATCTCGAGGGTCGTCTGCGACGTCAGGCCGAACACGACAACATCCACGCTCCCCGAGTGGCAATTGCCGAGGCCCAAAGGCTCGCTCGCCGTCGTGGATGGCTCTTCGATCATGAGGTGCGTGTTCACAGGAATCGACTTCCCCGGACGCAGCCGCGCGAACGGGAACATGTCTTCCTGCGACTCCCCCGATTCCTGCGGGTCTTCGATGACGGGTCTGACTTCGATCTCCCGCGGGATGATCACGCCGGGTGGAACGCTTCCACAGGGCGAAACTTCGCCTTCGCAGGCCTTGCCGTCGTCGCAGGAGTGGCAGCAGCCGGCCATGGTTATGCCCTCACTTCGCGTGCGACGGGTTTCGTTCCAACGGCCGACTGCGGGCTCGAAGTGCTGAATCGCATCGACTCAAGCCGGTCCGCCGCCGCTTGGCGCGGCGTCTGGAGAATGCCGCGCACGAGCAGCCGCTTCAAGGCGCGGCTATCCTGGGCCAGCCAGGCGCGCGCGACTCTTGGATCGCCGAGGCCCGCATTCAGGTCCTTCAGCAGCCGCTCCAATTTTGCCCGTCTCTCAGGCAACTCGCCCCGCCGAAGCCGCGCCGCGGTCTCGTTCCGAAGGTCTTCCGCGCTGTCCAGGGCGCTCCGTCCCCGGCGCGAGCACAGAATGTCCGTCTCGGTCTCTTCCACCTCGGAGCGCTGGCACGCTTCAAGGAAGGCCTGGCGGGATCGCCGAGACTGGCTCGTTGCGAATGGGGCGCGCATGCTCATCTCCTCGCCTTCTCTGAGAGGCGGACGCCGCTTCGCTCGCGTTCCATCTCGTCGATCGCGAAAATGATGATTCTCTTGGCGTCGACCAGCATCTCCTGCAGAGCGCGGATCCGGCGGCGCCGCGACCAGGCCGGAATGAGCTCGGCGACGCGCGCGAGGTACGCCTCGAGCGAGCCCGGAGGCGGCGCCGGAACGCCAACTTCGGCGCTCCGCGGCGGGGCAGGAAGAGGATCGCGGTACGCGGGGCGCTGTTCGGCAGTTGCCGCGGTAGAATCAGCCGCGCCGGAGCTGTCGGCCGCGGCTCGATTCTCTTTGGTGTGGTCCCGGTAGCTCATCCGTCGATTCTCCTCCTGCGCCGACGCGGCGCGGTTGAAGCAATCTCACAGCAAGGGGCGGGCCGGGTCCGGTCCCTCGGGAACGGCAGCGGCAGACGCTCGCATTCGAGCGGTTGCCGCTCGCGAACCGGCGCGATTCCGGCGTAATTCTCGCGGGCTCCGCGATTTGCTGCACCGCTCGAAAGCGGGCGTCAGGCGCTCGCTTTCAAGCGGTCAAAGTCCCGCAGGGAGGTCGCCGGCCGGAGGCCGCTCCTGGATTCGGTTGAGCCTGGCCCTCAGCGCTCGAAGCGCTGACACGGAAATGTCCAGTAGAGCGGCGGCCTCATTACAGCGGCCTCCGCAAGCCTGCAGCGCCGCCTCGACCGCCTTCCGGTCGCACGATTTCCTCTGCTGCCGGAGAGTCCCCGGTCCCACCGGCCTGCCGGGCTCGCTGGCGAGTACTTCCTGGAAGTCCGAAGCGCCGATCCGGTTCCCTCCCATCGCGACGGCACGTTCGATCGCATGGTTCAGTTCGCGGACGTTTCCGGGCCAGGAGTGGTTGCACAGAATCGCGAGCGCCGCGGCGTCCGCCTGGCAAACGGGCGCACCGGCCCCCCTCTCCCGCGCCGTGTGAACGCGCAGGAACTCGTCCGTCAGAATGGGAATGTCGTCGCGCCGATCACGAAGCGCGGGCAGGTGGATCGGGATGACGTGCATGCGGTAGTAGAAATCCTCTCGGATCTTTCCTTCCGCCATGAGCGCCTTCATGTCGCGATGAGTCGCAGAAGTCACCCGGATGTCGAAGTTCAGCCGCCGCCTGTCGCCCAGCCGGTAGACACAGCGCTCCTCAAGCGGCCGCAGCAGTTTGACCTGCATTTCCCCGGTCGCTTCGGCAATCTCGTCGAGGAAGAGCGAGCCTCCGTTCGCGTACCCGAAATGGCCGAGTTTTTCCTGGTCGGCGCCGGTGAAAGCCCCGCGGGAGTGGCCGTAAAACTCGCTTTCGAAGAGCGTTTCGGGTGTGGCCGTGACCACGACGGGATGGAACG
>WSZJ01000103.1 GCA_009773755.1 Planctomycetota bacterium
GCCCCGGGCGGCGGCGCTTCCCCCGCGGCGGCGCGCTCCTGGAGCCACTCGCCCGATTTCCGCCGCTGGACGTTTGACGTCGATCGCGCCGCCGATTGGGCCGCCGCCTGGCCCGGCCCGGGAACCGCTTCAGCCCCGGATCCCACGACGCTCGCGGTCCGTCTCGACACGCCGGACGCAGACCTGCCTTCTCACCTCTGCGCCGCCACGCCGGTGGCGAATGGCGAATTCGGACCGCCGACCCTGCTCGGCGCGGAATGGCGACTCCTTTCGCCGCGCGCGCCGGGACGCCCGACTTTGCGCTTCGGCTCTTCGACGGATCCGCGGCAATCCGTAGACGCCTTCCGCGCCGGCCAGCTCGCGCGCCTCGATTTCATCCCCCCCGGTTTCGCGACGGCGGTCCGCTCCGACCCCGCCTTCCGCGCGCTCGAGGCGGCCACCACGATCGTTTTCATCCTGGACCTGGAAGATGCCGGGCAGCGCGCCGCGATCGCCGAGGCGATTGACGTGGAGGCCCTGTGCAAGCGCGGGCTTTTCGACGAAAGCCGTGCCGCGCGACGGATCGTCCCGGCAGCGCTGTGTCTGGCCGAGCCGGCTGCGCCGCGCCCCGCCAGGCCCGGCACCAAGTCCGCAACCCTGACCCTGGCCGCCGACCCGTCGCACACGGAGGCCGGGCTTCTCCTCGCGCCTCTTCGTGAATTCCTCCGGCGGGCAGGTCTTAAGGCTTCAGACCCTGAGCCGGGCCACAGCGCCCGGCTGCGCATCGCATTTCTCGCCGCCGAGACTCCCTCCCTGGTCGACTTTTTCCACCCCCTGCGGCCGCTCGCCGTCGATCACCCGGAACTCGCCCCGCTCTTCGAGTCCCTGGAGACCTCCCTCGATGCCGCAGAACGCGCCGAATGGGCTCGCGCGCTCGAAGCCGCTCTGCTCGACGCACGCCTCGTCATCCCGCTCGCCCGCGGCGTGATCTACTCGCTTGCGAGGCCGGGAAGCGGCGTGGAGCTGGACACGTGGGGCCGCTATGTGCCCGTCGGAGAAGCCGGGCGCTGACTAGTGGTGAGTCAGCATTGATTTCGTGGGTTGCGCCCTTCGGACGCAACCCACGAAATCAAGCGTGTCGAACCACTATTCGCCGGCGGGCCGTCTCAGCCCGAACGCAATCAGGATCACGATCAGCGCGAGGCCGCCGATCCCGATGCCGTACGCAAGCGCGCTCGATGCCGGCGTGCCGATCGTTGCGGGCGCAAATTCGAATTTCACCGACCGTCCTGCCTCCAGATCGTCCGCGTCGACCGTCACCCGATACGTCCCCGGAACGAATATCACCTGCGAAAAAACATAGCGCCCGTCCTGAGGCGTCGCTTCCGGAGGCACCTCCGTCTTCGGCCGCAGGTCCTTCGCGTCGCCGGGCGCCGTCTTCGACACGGTTGCTCTCACCAGCAGCGTCGGCGCGCCGCCGCCGGGAATCGTGATCGCCAACCGGTACCTCACCAGGTCGCCCGGATTCGGATTCGCAGGGAACCACGACAGTTTTGCCTTGTAGCCGTCTTTCTCCATCTCCACAGGCGCGGATTCCCCTGCCCCCACCAGATCCGGCTCGGGCGCCTGCACCGGACGCGTGGTCGCCGCAGGCTCAGACCACGTCGTCGCCGCAAGGGCCGCCATCAGCGCCAATATCCGCATCGATTGCATCAGCGTTCCCCCGCCGCAATCTGCAACGCCTGCTTCACCCGCCAATCCGTCTCCTTCCCCGCCAGCACCTTCACTTCTTCCTTCTGCGCCGGGCTCAGCGCCGTTTCCGCAAGCGCATACGCCGTCTCCAGCCGGATCGCCGCCTCGCCTCCGTTCAGCGCCTTGATGGCGTACGCGGCCCCGTCTTCCCCACCCGCAAGCAGCACGGCCCGGATCGCGGCGATGCGAAGCGGCGTGGGGGCGGCGGCGTCTGTGCCAAACTCCTTGAGCTTCGCGATCGACTCAGCACTCTTCGCCCGGCCCAGCACTTTTGCGGCGAGAAGCTTTCTGCTGAGGTCCGAGCTTCCCAGCCCCTCCGCCACCACCTTCAGCGACTCTGGGTCCGTCATCGAGGAAAGCGCTTCCTCTACAGCCCTATCCGCCTCCGGATCCGGGGGACCCGTCGCCGAAGGAAGCGCCTTGTCAAGGAGGGCTCGGGCGGCTGAAGCGGAGTTTGTCCGACCGAGGAGCCGGATCGCCCGCGCGCGCACCTCCCAGTTTTTCCCGGGAGAGGCTGCGGCACCGAGCGCATCCGTGGCCTGGGAAAAATCTTCAGACTCGGCGAGTACGTCGAGGATGGCGATCTGGACCTGCCAGTAGTTTTCGGCAAGGAGGGGGAGGAGGCGAGGAAGAGCTTCCCGACCCTGCTGCTTCCAAAGGGTGCGCACGGCGTAGTAGCGGGTCCATCTTTCAGGATAGGTCAGACCTTCGGTGGTGAGCCAATCGAGGGAGGATTTGTCGCGGGTCGAAAGAAGTGCGAAATCGAGATTTCCGAGGACGACCGGATCATTCTCGCGCGCCACTGACAGGAGCGCGCGGGTAGCGGGGAGATCCGCTTTCTGGAACATTTCGGTGACGGCTTCCTTGCGGGCTGCAGGACTTGGATCGTAGAGACGTGCGTTGATCGCGCCGTAATCCGGGTAGGCCGGAGAAGCCTGGCGAACAGCGACAATCCCGCCGATCGTGCAGGCGGCGACAACGGCGGAAGCGACCAGGGATTTGAGCATGCGTCGAGGGGTGGGATTATAGCGATGCGAAAGGGGCATGCAAGGTTGGTGGTTCGACACGCTCGATTTCCTTGGTCGCGCCCTTCGGAAGCGACCTGCGGAGTCAAAGGTGGCTCACCACTAGAAGGGGAAAAGAGAAACGCCGCCGGTTTGTGGCCGGCGGCGTTTTCAAGTCTTGAGGAGGCCTACTGGCGTTACCCGGTCGTGTTGCCCGTGCCAGCGTCGCCGGAGGTCCCGCCGCCGCTGCCGCTGTCGCTTCCGCTTCCGCTCGAAGAACCACCACCGTCACCGCCCGGGGCCGCGCCGTCGCCCGCGCCGCCACCGTCATAACCCGGGGCCGGAGGGGGAGGGCAAGCAAAGCTGATGACCGGAGCAGCAACCACGGCGACGAGCACGAGTGCGAGGATGGCGATCTTCATGGCTTTCTCCTTTTGGGTTGATGACTGTTGTTGAGGACGAAAGAGTGGTATCGCAACCCCTGTGCCGCGGATATTCCGGTGTGCTATTTCTATATAAAGCTATATTCAATAACGATTTATGATACTTGTCTCGCGCTCTTCTCATTCCGGCCGAGTTACCTGTCTGCAAGTCGTTACCGCGAGGTAACCTCCGGTCTCCCTCAAGTCGCTACCACATAAAAGAACCGACACCGCTGGGTGCTCCAGCGGTGTCGGCGAAACCGAGAGGTTTCAAGCAGTCTTAACCAGTGGTGTTGCCCGTGCCGGCGTCGCCGGAGGTCCCGCCACCGCTGCCGCTGTCGCTGCCGCTGCCGCTCGAAGAACCACCGCCGTCGCCGCCAGGAGCCGCGCCGTCGCCCGCGCCGCCACCGTCATAACCCGGGGCCGGAGGGGGAGGGCAAGCGAAGCACAGGACCGGCGCCGCAATCACGGCCACCAACGCCACAACGAGGATGAGAGCCTTCATCTTGAGTCTCCTTCTAAAGGGACTTGAATCACCCGATCTCACACGCGTGAGATCCCAACTTCGATAGACCCAATTCGCAAGTGCCGTGCCTCTGAAGGCAAAAAGCGCGCTTTCGTCATAAGTAACTATGCCATATAGGTTTAAGTAAGAACAGTTTCGACCACTGTCTTCCTGTCGGGTTACAGCTACGTTCCCGCGTTACCGGCGGGTAACGACCCAGCAGCCAGTTGCGCGACCCGTCTCGCGAAGACTACCACTGGAAACCGTACTCCGCCTGCAGCTCCTCGACATACTTCTTCTTGCGCGCTGGCGCGGGTTCCAACCCCTTGTTACCAAAGCGCGTCTCCGCAAGACTCTCCACGAGACGGCGTTCGCACGCAGATCGATCTTCTACGGCCCCCGCCAATTCCCGCTTCAACGCGTCGCGGCGTCTTTTCTGATCCTTGTCCAGCGTCGAGTCGCCCTTGTCGTTGATCGCCTTCAGCTCGGCCAGTTTCTTCGCGGGCTCGCCGTACAGCCCCGCCTGCATGATCCGCTCCAGGTCGCCCAGCGCCATGATCGAATTCACAAGCGTGTCGTACGCCCCTTTGCGCGCGTTGAACACCATCTCCCGCAGCCTTCCGGAAATCTCGGCGTCCACAAGCCCGATCTGCGCCTGGAATTCCGCCGCCCACGCCGCGTAAGATTCCGCCGTCGCATCCGCGCCCTTGTTGGGATCGGAATGCTTCAGGTAGTTCTTCACCAACTCCGTCAGCATGTCCTTCACCAAGTCCGCCCGGTCCCCCAAGAACGCCTTCTCCGCTTCCCCGGATTGGGCCGCATCATCCGCAGTTCCGATGGTCAATTCGCAGGTCCCGAACTGCTTACTGGAAGCGCACCGGCCGGATCCAGCGATCTGGCGCATCAGTTTTTCGTACCTCTCAGGATTCTCCTTCTTGTATTTCTCCTGATACTCGGGGTCGT
This sequence comes from Planctomycetota bacterium, assembly GCA_009773755.1. Taxonomy (GTDB): domain Bacteria; phylum Planctomycetota; class MHYJ01; order WSZJ01; family WSZJ01; genus WSZJ01. Next base: position 4,626 of record WSZJ01000103.1, read on the forward strand.
CCTTCAGGCACTTCTGGAACTCCTCTTCCTCACGCAGGAGGCTCTTGACCCCTTCGGTCTGCCGGTCGAATTCAAACCAGGCTTCGCAGACGTATTTCCCGGCGGGAAATCCTTCGCGCCACGGACCCATTTCGGCGGCAAACTCTTCTTTCTCGACCGTCACCCGGATGTTCATGGGGAGATACGGACCCTTGTCAGGCCGGATCATGACGAGAAGCGATGTTCCATTCGGGTAGTGTGCGTGGCCGGACACGAACACATTTCGGAAGGACGCATCCCCCTTCTTCGTTTCCTTGTAACTCGCGGTCATCTTGATCTTGTAGCCGACGTGAGCGCAGGCCGTGGAGGCCGCTAGAAGCGCGATGGCAAGCGAGGCGAAGATGCGCATGACGTGAAGTCTCCGTAAAGAGGTTACAGGATGTCCCGGGGTGTATCGACGCAAGCCGGATGCCGTACCGCGAGTCCGGATCCATTTTCAACGGACGGAAGATGTTGGCAATAGAGAAGTTGCGTACAGGTTTGCAGGGGCACTGCTTTCGCGGAGCCGTCCTGGTTACGTCGTCCTCAAATGGATACCGGCGGGTAACAAGAGTCCTGGGTGCAGGGTCGGTCACTTTTTGGAGATGGAGGTTTGTGTGCGGGTCGGGCGGAGTCGGCCGCTTCGAGGCTCGCCTCTCACGGACGATTTACCGGGCCGACGTAGCCTGGCCTGCACACAAGCCTCCATCTCCAAAAAGAAGAGGCCGCCGGGGTTGCCGGCGGCCTCTGGGTCAATTCCAGGCTTGAGCTTACTTCTTGGCTTCCGAGCTCGACAGGCGGTACAGGGTCTGCGGTTCCTCGAAGTAGGTGACTTTGATGTCGCACAGGATCGGCGACATGGTCACCGGCACCAGGGCCGCGATCTCGAACCACCCGAGGTAGTAAACCTCGGAGCCGGCCTTCAACTGCGTCTTCACCGGCACGCCGACGCAACCATCGTAGTAGTACGCGTCGACATACGATCCACCGGTCTTGCTGCGCAGGCTCGGCGTGATGTGCCCGAACGACGTCGTCGGAGCGCTTCCGTCGTGCCCGTACAGATGGACGTGGAACGGATGGTAGTGCGTGCACGCCACCGTTCCGATCGTGACATCCTTCGTTGCGGCCACGCCTTCAAGATACGTCAGGCGCTTCTTGTAGACGCCGGCCTTTTCCTTCTTGTACCCCTCGCCGCTCTTCCACGTGCTGCCATCGTAGTACGTCATGCTGTGGTAGCGGTTGCGGGGAGTGAAAGCGGCCGCGTGGCTCCGCCAGTGGTGCATGACGACGTTGTCGATGGTGCCGTGCCAGCGGGGAGAGCTCATGCCGTAGGCGCCGTCGTTGGCCAGGATGCCGCCGACATCGAAGCGCGGACCTGTGCCTACGTCGTTATTCGGATTGGTCGGAGCGACGTTCTCAGGAAGAACGAGAGCCGCGACGCCAGCCGGATAGACCCCCACGCCCGTCACAGTGTTGACGAACGACTTGCTGCCGCTGCCACCCCAAACGTCCGTGTTCGCTTCCGACGCTGGAGTACCGTCCACGAACAACATCGCGTTCGGCGGCACCGGCACCATCACCCCACCGATCAGCTGTTCGTGCCCGCTGACCCAGGTCCACTCAACGTGGTGCCAGGTGTGAGGCTTCCAGTAGTTGTCAGCCCAGATGATGTAGAAGCTGAGGTTCGTGTGGCAGTACATCTCGAGGAAGACCTTGGAGTTCTGAACGTAACCACGGACCGTGTAGTTCATGCCCTGCGTCCCGCCGGTGCCCCAGTCGAACAGGAACTGGCGCTTGCAGGCGAAGATCTGGTAAGTCCCCATCCAGCCCGCCATGTCGTGCGGCTGGCTGCCTTTCGCCCAATTCCACAGGTCGATCTCAGGCTTGACCGTCATTTCGATCGTGACGTTCGGCGAAGGAACCTCGTCCGCCCAGTACGTATGGAACCGGTTGCGACGGGTCGTGTTCATGTAGACGCCGAAGTTCGTCATGTCGCAGCCGCCGTCCCAGAAGTCGGCTCCGGAACCCGTCGGCAACATCTGGTAAGGCTGCTTCGGTGAGTAGGAAGCGCTGAGGTATCCCGTGTCCTGCGTGAACGAGTTGAGCGGCGAAGCGCTCATGGAAACGCCGTCTCCGAAGCAGTGCGGAGAAGTGTAGGAATACTCCGGATGCCTCGGGCCGCCCGCGCCGCCGCTAGCCCCGTCATGCCAGGCATTGCGGTGGCTCTGGTTCGGATAGAGCGAAGCCAGGTTGAAGCCCGCCACGAAAGAAACGGCGCAAACCGTCGGATTGGGCGCTACCGGAGGAGCCGGCAGACCCGTGATCTCCTTGCCGCCATCGGCGTTGAGGCCGTGCGGGTCAGGACCCCAGCAAGCCTTGTTAGGATCGCCTGTGCCGTAACCGCCCGCACCATTCGCAGCCGGGCCGGGCGTGATGCCCGAGACGATGTTCACGGGACCGTTGAGGATCATGTACCCCTCATAGTCCGCGCACCACGTCACATCGCCCGTCTGGCTACGGTAGTGAATCGGGTTGGTCTTAGTGTTGTAGAGGTACTCAGGCATCGAGACGACCGGCGGATAACCGCCAGCCAGCAGGTCGCCTTCCTTCGAGTCCTCAACCGTCCAGATCCGGTCCTTTTCCAGCTGTTCCTGCGTCGTGTACACGACCTGGTCGAAGACCTTCACGACGGTCTCGATCTTCTCTTCGGCCATGATCTTTCCGGCGTTGTACACGCGACCGATCGATTCGATCTCGAAGAGTCCGTTCGAGCTGAACGTCCACTCCGTCGAATTGACCTTGATATCGCTCTTGTCCATGCGCACCAGCCGGTCAGGATTGACCTGCGGATGCGATGTGACGAGGATCAGGTCCGGGTTGTACTTCTTGATGTTCGAGTTCGGGTTCGCGTTGGCCTTCACAAGCGCCGTCTGCCACCGCGTGATCCCCGGAATCGCTGAAGCGCCCATCGTCATCGCGAGCAGAACGTCGTCCTCGAAGTGCATCCAGTCGTTGTACGACCAGGCGCCTGCGGGGCTGCCGTTCGTGAAACGCGCGCTGATGATGAAGTCCGCCATCTTCTCTGCGTCGGCCTGGGTGATCACAACGGGGAACACTTCCAGCCGGGCGTTGAAGTTCAGGATAGCGGGCGAGGGGCTTTCCGACACGACCGCGTAATCCCAGAAGTCGGCTGCCAGGTTCATCATCGTCGCCACGAGGACTTCCTTCGGAGCCGTGTTGACGTTGATGGGCGTGCGAGGCTCGCCGAGGTAGTACGACCCGCCGAACTTTCCGGCCTTGGTCTCGCCGGCGAGCGGAATGCTCAACCCCTGGCCTGTCACGAACTGCTTGAAGGCGCCGCCCTTGGCGACGTCCTTCACCATGACCGGCCCCGGAGCCGCGAGCAGACGGGTCGCAGGAAGCGACGCGTAGGCGCCCGGGACGTTGGCGGCGATCATGTACAGCGGATTGGTCGTGCACTCGACGGACATCGGAACCGAGGCCAGCTTGGTGTCGGCCGGATCGATCGCGGCTGCCACTTCGACCGGTTCGGAACCCGAGTCGGCGTACTTGGAATCTGACGGCGCCTCGTTCGTGCTCGAGATAGCCGACGCCCAACTGCCGCCCTGGTAATTAGAGGCCGGGCCCTTACCCCACGTGTTCTCGAACTTCATCGTCATGCCGTCGATCCAGCCGTGCGTGGTGATGAAATTCTGCACGGCGGAGAAGCGCTTGCGGGCTTCCGTCGCGTTGCCGGCGAAGAAGGTGTTGTTGATGAACACCGCGTCGAGAACTTCGGACTTGTTGTTGAAGGGCTTGCCGCGGGCGATCGCCTTGGTGGAGATCTGATCGCCGAGGTTGAAGCCGCCCGTGGAGACCAGCGAGCCGTCGGCGCACTTGAGGATCGAGCCGAGGGCGTTGAGCATGCGCACCGTGTTCTTGCCGCCGTCGTTCACGTTGATCATGGAAGCGCAGTCAAGAACCTTGAGGGCGTACACGTCGCCGCGGTTCTCGTACGTTCCGGGGAACTGCCCGCTGAACGGCTCGTTGGCCGAGGGCGAGAGAGCCTGGGGGAACGAGATGCCGTTGGCCACGCCGTTGACGAGGCCGTCATCGAGAGCCGACTCCAGAGAGCGAGGGGGCATCCCGTAGGCGCGCGTCGGAACGAATTTCCAGAGGTCGGTCTTCACGATCGCCGGGTAGACCAGCGTGCCGGTTTCCACGTTCAGCATTTCGCGGTAGTACCAGTCGTTGCGCTGGTCGTCCCACGACTGGATCATCGCCCGGCCACGAATCGAAGCGATCGCGCGCTCGACCCCGGACTGGGCAAGCATTTTGGCCCGAACCTTGTCGACGTAGCTGTTCGACACGGCCCGCTCGACGCGGGACAGCGTGGCGAACGTCGCCGCAAGGAGGCCGAGAACGCCGAGGACGCCCAGTGCTACGAGTAGCACGAAGCCTCGGTTGTTCTCCATCCCTTTCCTGATCATCATGGCCCTCCTGATTGTTATACGGTCGAAAGTCAGTGAATTTCTGAAGGTCTCAGGTCTCGTCTCCACAAGCAGCTCTGGCTTTGTTCCTCCACAAGATGACGGGTGAACTGAGTTTGTAGAGACTCGGTCGAGGCGAAGAGTCGCAAGCCGAGTGCCGCAAGGCGATCTTTCCGCAAAATATATATGTCATAACTTGTTTATGCGTATGCAGTTGCGTCATAGGTTAAGCGGGCTTAATCAAGTTTCATTAAGAAATGTTACTTTTCGGGACGGGGCTACCTGCGGGTAACGTTTCTTAATCTAACAAATGTTACCTAACTACCAGCTTCGCGCCCTCAGGACGAACACAAGACGGTACCTCCGGCTGCTTTCCCAACGCGAAAACAGCGTCGATCCAATCGTGTCCTGCGACGTCTGATTCCCTCCGATCACGATCGCGTCCCCCTCCTTCACCGTCACCTCCGTGTCCAGTTCCTTGAACGAAGTGCGACCCGCCCCCTCCCGGTGCGCAACCGCCGGGTGCACTTTCACCGTCACCGTTCCGTCTCCATTCCGCTGCGGTGTCACTTCCAGGTAGGCACCCGCATTCGACCAGCGATACGTGTCGATCACCTGCCCATTGTCCAGGAACACGATCGTCACCGGCTCCGCCACCCGCTCGCTGACTTCAAGCGATGCCGCATGCCCGTCCGCCGTGACCAGGAAAGATTCTGTTTTCCGCTTCACGGAAGAGCTTTTCTGCCAGGTGCTCAGCCGCGCAAAGAAAGAAGCGCCGCCGGTGGCCACGCGCAGGCCGTTGAAGGAAAGGCGTGCGCTTCCGACCGGGACCGATGCGCCCCAGAAAAACGACCAGCTCTCGGCGTCGCGGTCGTCGACTTCGTAGACCTGCACGTCCACGCGCACGTTGAGCCCCTGTCCCGTGGATCCATCCCTCGCGTCCTTCGCCCAGTCGTCATCCTCGTCGCGGGAGCGGCGTCGAGGGGGATCGCCGCAAGCGGAGAAGAGTGCGATGAGCGCGACGGCGAGCGGAACGACCCTGGCGACCGGGTGAATTCGCATGCCTCGGAGTCTAACTCAAAGCGAGCTTCTCGCTTCCCGAAGTTGCGAGTTGCGGGTTGCGAGTTGCGAGTGAAAAACCACACACCTCAAATCAACCGACGGGCAAGGCCTCGAGACGTGGAAGTGATCGCGCAGGCATCGGGCCGTTCTCGCAACTCGCAACCCGCAACTCGCAACTCGCCCTTCCAAATGCTACCGTCCCGCCCCCCATTTTCCGGCGAGCCGCATGCCTCTCGGCAACGTCCTCCTCCTCCTCCACGCCCACCTGCCCTTCGTGCGCCACCCGGAGCACGAAGAGTTCCTGGAGGAAGACTGGCTTTACGAGGCGATCACGGAGACGTATCTGCCCTTGCTCGAGATGGGTGAGGACCTCGAGCAGGAGGGCGTCCATGCGCGTTTCTCGATCGCGCTCTCGCCCCCGCTCTGCGAAATGCTCGCCGACCCGCTTCTCCAGGGCCGCTACCTTCGACGGCTCCACCGGCTCATCGACCTCGCCGGCCGCGAAGTCGAACGCACCCGGCACGAGCCGCTTGTGAACCGCACCGCGCGCCACTACCTCGACTCGTTCCGCCGCGCCCGCTCCGTTTTCGAGGACGAGCATGGCCGGAACATCCTGCGCGGATTCCGCCGGCTGCAGGACGCCGGGCGCATCGAGATCCTGACCTGCGGCGCGACTCACGGGTTTTTCCCGCTGATGTCGAGCGCGGAAGCGGTGCGCGCGCAGGTGCGCGTGGCGGCGGCGAATTACGAGCGGCATTTCGGGCGGCGGCCGGCGGGAATCTGGCTGCCGGAGTGCGGCTACCGGCCGGGGCAGGACGCGATTCTCGCGGCGGAGGGGATCCGGTATTTCTGCGTGGAGACCCACGCGGTCGCCTACGCGGCGCCGCGCCCGCGGTACACGATTTATGCGCCGGTGCGCACGCCTTCGGGAGTCTGCGCTTTCGGCCGCGATATCGAATCGAGCCGCCAGGTGTGGAGCGCGAGCGAGGGGTATCCCGGCGACGCGGCGTACCGTGAGTTTTATCGCGACCTCGGATACGACGGGGAAGAGGCGTACGTGAAGCCGTACCTGCACGCGGACGGGGTGCGGCGCAATCTCGGCATCAAGTATTTCCGGATCACGGGGAAGGTGCCGCTGAATGAGAAGCAGCCGTACGATCCGGAAGCGGCTGCAGGTCGCGCCCGGCTGCACGCAGGAAATTTCCTCTTCAACAGGTCGCAGCAGGCGAGGCATCTGGCGGGGATGCTCGGCCGGGCGCCGACGGTGCTGTCGCCGTACGACGCGGAGCTGTTCGGGCACTGGTGGTACGAAGGGCCGCAGTTCCTTGCGGAGCTTCTGCGGCAGGCGGGGGCGCAGACCGATGTTCTGTTTTCGACGCCGGGAGAAGTGCTGTCCTCCGGGGCTCGAGTGCAGCGCGCGACGCCGACGCTATCCACCTGGGGCGACAAGGGGTACTGCGAGGTCTGGCTGAACCCTTCGAACGACTGGATCTACCGGCACCAGCACGTCGTCGAGGGGCGCATGGTGTCGCTTGCCCGCGACTTCCGCGACGCGAACGGACTCGCGAAACGCGCCCTCAACCAGGCCGCGCGCGAAACCCTCCTCGCACAGTCCTCCGACTGGGCCTTCATCATGAACGCCGCCACCGCCGTCCCTTACGCCCACAAACGCTTCAAGATCCACGTCGAGTCCTTCCATCGCTTGCATTCCCAGCTCCGCGCCGGGAGCATCGACGAGACGCTCGTTTCGCAGCTCGAATCGCGGCACAATGCGTTCCCGGAAATCGACTGGCGCGCGTTTGCGCCGGAGGAGAAGCGGTGAAGTTCCTGGTGCTGTCGCGGAAGCCGGCGATCTACTCGACGCGGCGCCTGCGCGAGGCGGCGCGGATCGAGGGGCACGGGTGCCTGGTGGTGGACCCGCTTCGGTGCGTGCTGCACCTCGAGGGCGGCGTCGCGAAAGTCCGCGTCGCCGGGGAAGACCTGACGGGGATCGATGCCGTGATCCCGCGCGTCGGGTCGTACGCGGTCGAGTACGCGCTCGCGGTCGTGCGGCAATTCGAGATGATGGGCGTGCCCGTCCTCAATTCCGCCGCGGGAATCGCCCTCGCGAAGCAGAAATGGGCCAGCTTGCAGGCCCTCGCTGCGCGCGGCATCCCCGTCCCCCCGACCACGCTCATGCGCTTCCCGACCCACCTCGCCGACACGATCGAGGAGTTGGGCGGGTCGCCGGTGATTCTCAAGCTGCTCCGCGGCATGCAGGGCGCGGGCGTGCTCCTGGCCGAGTCCACCGAAGCGGCCGAGTCGATCATGGACACGGTCTGGTCCCTCGGGGAGGACATCCTCGCGCAGAAGTTCATCGCCGAGTGCCGCGGCCGCGACGTGCGGGTGCTTGTGATCGGCGGGGAAGCGGTGGCGGCGATGCGGCGGAAGGCGAAGGAAGGGGATTTCCGTTCGAATATTCACAGGGGTGGAGTGGGGGAGAGAGTCGAGCTGACCAGGGAGCTGCGGGAGCTTGCGGTGAAGGCGGTGGAGGTTGTGGGGCTGCGCGTTGCAGGAGTCGACCTGCTGGAGTCGAGGAATGGTCTGGTAGTGCTGGAAGTGAATTCGTCGCCGGGTTTCCAGGGGCTTGAAGAAGCGACGGACAAGGATATTGCGGGGGAGATGGTGAAGGAGGCGGAGAAACTGGCCTTGAAAGGCGAAGATCAATTTAGAATTCTAAATTTCTAATTATAAATTTATAATTATGTCTATTTGATGTACGTCGTTTTTCCGCAGTCCACCACACCCCGTTACAATCCCTGCGATGTCATTCCTCCTCTCACTCGACGGTCCCTCCACCGGTCAGCGCTTCCCCCTCGGCGCCGTCGTTCTCCTTGGCGGGCCTGCAGCGGGCGCCATCCCCGTCCCGGGTGCGGAAGTTTCGGTTGAGATCCGGCACGCCGGACGGCGTTACGTTGCGACCGCCACCGAGTCGTTCCGGGTCAATGACTCCGAGACGAAGGAACACGCGCTCCGTACCGGGGACGTCATCGCCCTGGCCGGCAAGCGCTTCCTGTTTCGAAACGAAGACACCTCGACAGTCGAACGCCGCGCACCTCACCTCGGCGCGCTGTACCGCGTCGCCGCCGTTTTGACGGGCGGACAGGATTTTCCCGCGGCGCTCGGGACCGCGCTTTCGGTCCTGCTCGAAGAAACCGCCGCACGGCGTGCCGCGGCCTGGCTCTCGAGCGACGACGGAGGAAAGCTGGAACGCGCGGCCGCCTGCGCGCGCAGCAGCGACGCTCCCGCGCTTCTCGATGCTTCCTATCCGACGCTGCCGGCGCTTCAACTCGCCGTCGTTGCCCGCGGATCCTCGTCCGGCCCGCTTCTTGTTCTGCCTCTCGCCGTCCGGACCCACGCGCTTGGCGCGCTTGTACTCGAAGGCCCGGAGCCCGACGGTCTTCCCGAACGCGACGTCGAACTCCTGACCGCCATGTCGCTCATCGCGGCCGTCGCCGCCGAGAACAGCCGCAACGCGCGCCAGATGGAGGAGTACGGCCGCCTTCTCATGTCGATCGAAAAGGCCACCATGTGGCTTTCGGGCTACCTCGAGCGCGACCCGATCCTCGGCGAGGCCGTCGGTTTCGCCCGGTCGATTTTCAAGGCCTCCCACGTTTCCATCGCCGAGATCGAGCCCGGCGGCAAGTCCGCCCGCATCGTCCGCGCCGTGAACCCCCGCAAAACCGACCCGACCCAGTACCACATCACGGTGGGCGAAGGGATGTGCGGCCGCGTGCTCGCCACCGGGAAACCTCTTCTTTCCCCTGACCCCGTCACTGGCCAGCCTCCCGGCGGCTACGACCGCTCCAAACGCTTCAAGACCGATTCCTTCGCCATCGTCCCGATTTTTGCCTCCGCCTCCGAAGGCGCCGACCTCCTCGGCGCCATCAACGTCGCCGACAAGATCGGCGGCCGCCCGTTCAATGAGCGCGACCTCGAGCTCCTCGCCGTCCTCGCCCGCGCCGTCGGCGTCGCACTCCACAACGCCCGCCTCTATGAACGCGCGACCGTCGACTCCCTCACCCGCCTGTTCGTACGCCAGCACTTCTTCTACAAGCTCGAAGTCCTCCTCGCCGCCGCCCTGAAAACCCGCCGCCCGCTTTCCCTCGCCATCGCCGATCTCGACGATTTCAAGAAGGTCAACGACACCCACGGCCACCCCGCCGGCGACGCCGTCCTCCGCGCCGTCGGCGACGCCGTCAAGAAATCAGTCCGCCCCGCCGATTTCCCCGCACGCTACGGCGGGGAGGAATTCGCCGTGATATTTCCGGGAGCGACGCTGGCGGAAGCGCGCGCGGTGTGTCTCTCCGTGCTGGAAGCCGTGAGATCCGCGGAGGTCGACGGCGGGGCGGGCGGGAAGATCCGAATCTCGGCGTCGATCGGGCTGGCGGAACTGCGAAGCGGCGACACGCCGGAGAGCCTGATCGCGCGCGCCGACGCGGCGCAGTATCGCGCGAAATATGGAGGGAAGAATCGGCTGGTTGAAGCCGACAAGTAGTGGCGGGCGGAGGCGGGCGGAGGCGGGCGGAGGCTGCGGAGGCTGGCGGAGGCTGGCGGAGGCGGGCGGAGGCGGGCGGAGGCTGCGGAGGCTGCGGAGGCTGCGGCTTTGCTGGTGTTAACGTTCACGGCGATGGTCGCCACTCTGCTTGGTGA
>WSZJ01000104.1 GCA_009773755.1 Planctomycetota bacterium
GATCGCGCGCCCCGGGCGGCTCGCCCAGTGGGAGGCCGCCGCGCTCGCCGCACGCGCGGTCGTTCTCGCGGGACTCGGCCGCGGAGCGGAAGCGGACGCCGACATCGCCGCGGCGCGTGCCCTGGGAGCCAGGGCGCGCGACTTCGCGCTCGGGATCCAGGTCGAAGAAGACGTGGCCGGGGCGCTCTTCAAGCTGGACAGGACCGAAGAAGCCCGAGCTGCCGCGGAGGCCACCCGGGTCCTGGCGGCGGAACGCGGGATGTTGACGGCGGCGCAGCGGCTGAGGTCCCTTGCGCAGGTATCATCCTCAACATGAGATCCGCGTTCGTACTGGCGATGTTGTTCGCGGCCACGGCCGCTTCCGCAGATCCACCGCCATGGGAAGCGGACGCGAAGGTTCTTCTGGAGGGCGTCAAGGAGATCGCGGGCCCCGGCGTGCCGGGGACGATTGCCGCGTGGGGGGCGAAGGCATTCCCGGTTGTGCTGGCCGGCGCCGGCGGCGACGCGCACGTTCCTGTCGTCGCGGCGGCTCGCCTCGGGCGCGGCAGAATCGTCGCGTTCGCGCACGACGGATACGGGTCGGCGGCGGCGCAGGAGAAAGGGGACACGGGGACGCTGATGGTGAACGCCGTCCGCTGGGCGGCCGGAACGGCGCGGGCGCCGAAGATCGGTGTGGTGGGGAGCGATCTTGCGACGTTTCTCGGCGCGAAGGGGCTCGACGCGGCGAAGATCGAGGGGTCCAAAGTCGCGCTCTCGCTCGGCGGTCTTGACGCCGTGTGCGTCTTCGATTGCGAACTCGGCCCCGCGGCGATCGACGCTCTCGACAGGTTCATCGCTGACGGCAACGGCGTCGTGGCGGGCGTCACCGGCTGGGGATGGTCGCAAGTGCACGGCGGGGCCGACGTGCGCGGGAACGCGCTCAACCGGCTCGTTGCCCCGGCAGGACTGGGGTGGACCGCGGACTTCGCAAAGAAGACCAGCGGCGACGGGTTCGCGGCTGGCGAAATCCCGGGGGCGATGACTCACGCGGGCCGCGCGATCGAGGCGCTCGAAGCCAGCGCCGAGGGCGAGTCCGGATTCTCGCCGGCCGACCTGGCGCGCGCGTCCGTTTCCGCCATCGCCGCCGTGCTCGTCCTCCCCGCCGGCGCTTCGGACATGCGCGCCCATCTCGCCATGCTGGCGCGCGACCGCGCCGACCGCCTCGTGCCGACGGAGAAGGCGCCGCTTCGCGCCGCGGACGCGCTCGACCGATTCTTGCTCACAGCGCAGCTGGAAGAAGCGCGCCTTCAGCCGCCCGACAAGGTTCCGGCACTTCCGGGCGCGACCGCATTCCCCGGCGCCGTGCCGAAGGACGCACGCGGCGTCGAGCGCGACTTCGCGATCGATGCGGGGATCCCCGGCTGGCAGTCGACCGGCCTTTACGTCCCCGCCGGGCAGCCCGTGACCGTGACGGTCCCCGAGGCCGCCGCGGGCGCGAAGCTCTCGCTTCGCATCGGCGCGCACACCGACACGATCTTCCACCTCGACGTCTGGCCTCGGGCGCCGGACGTCAGCTCCGAAATTCCCGTGACCGCCGCGAAAACGGTCGCCGCTTCCCCCTTCGGCGGACTTCTCTACCTCGTCATCCCGGAGAAGTGCGCGCTCGGGACGTTTTCGATCCACGTTTCCGGGGCTGTGGAAGCGCCGTACTACGTCCTCGGAAAGACGACTCTGGATTCGTGGAAGCGGCTGCGCGGGGCGCCGGGGCCGTGGGCGGAGCTGGGGTCGTCGAAGGTGATCCTCACGGTGCCGTCTTCCTGCATCCGCGACCTCGACGACCCGAAGTCGCTCATGGAATTCTGGGACCGCGTGCTCGACGCCGCGGCGGATCTCGCGACGATACCAAAGGAGCGCAAGCGCCCCGAGCGTTACGTCGCGGACGTCGAGATCAGCGCGGGGTACATGCACTCCGGTTACCCGATCATGACGCACCTCGACGCCGCTCCGCGGATGGTCAGCCTTGCGACGATGGAAAAGGGAGATTGGGGACTCTTTCACGAACTGGGACACAACCACCAGCAGCCGGACTGGACGTTCGAGGGGACCGGCGAAGTTACGTGCAACCTCTGGTCGCTCTACATCTCGGAAACGCTCTGCAACCTGAAGCCGGAGCAGGCGCACGAAGCGCTCAAGGACCGCGAGAAGCGCTCGCGCGAGCATTGCCGCAACGGAGCCGACTACGCGAAGTGGAAGAAGGATCCATTCCTCGCGCTGATGATGTACCTGCAGCTCAAGGAGCAATTCGGCTGGCAGCCTTTCAAGGAGGCGTTCGCCGCCTACCGCGCGCTCCCCGCCGCCGAGCGGCCGCTGACCGACCAGCAGCAGCGCGACCAGTGGCTTGTCAGGATCAGCCGAGCGGCAAAGAAAGACCTCGGCCCGTTCTTCGATGTGTGGGGAGTACCGACGTCTGCGGAATCGCGTGAGTCGCTGAAGAAGCTGCCGCGCTGGATGCCGCTCGATTTTCCGGGGCGGAAGTAAGAAGGCGGGCTTGCGGAGGCTGCGGAGGCTGCGGAGGCTGGCGGAGGCTGGCGGAGGCTGAATGAATTGAGCGGCGAGCGTCGGAGACAAGGTCGACTGGGCGTTCGAAAGAAGTCGTTAGCCTTCGCCAGCCTCCGCAGCCTCCGCCCGCTTCCTCCCGCTATCTTTTCGCGGGCTCCATCGGCTTGCTGCGCTTCCCGTCGATGGACAAGAGCTTCGCTTTGTCCCAGATGAATTCCTGGCGCGTCGTGCCGACGGGGAAGTACTCCTCGACGAGTTCGATCGCCTCGCACGGGCAGGCTTCTTCGCAGAAACCGCAATTGATGCAGCGCAGGAAATTCAGCTCGAACGTCGCGGGGCGCTTGTCGCGGTCCTTCCATTCGCCGGGCGCCGGCTCGGCGACGATGCGAATGCACTCGGCGGGACAGGCTGTAGCGCAGAGGAAGCACGCGACGCACTTTTCGCGATTCTGCGAATCTTTCGTCAGCCGGATGATCCCGCGGTAACCGGGCTTCAGCCCCGGCTTCTGCTCCGGGTACTGGATCGTGAACGATTTCCCGAAGAGCGAATTCACCATGTGCTTCAGGGTGTGCCCCAGCCCGCGCGCGATCTCCGGCAGGTACAGTTTTTCCCAGAAGGATTCCCCCGGGGCGGTGACGGGCTCGTGCGCGGGCGCGTGGCTCATGGGAAAGGCAGGCTAGCAGTGGAGCGGGGATGAGGCAAGCGGCGCGCCCCTCTCCAGCTTCAGTAAGGCCCGCTTGCGCGGGAGCCCGCCTCCGAATCCCGTCAGCGACCCGTCGGCGCCGATGACCCGGTGGCACGGCACGACAATCGCGATCGGGTTCGCGCCGTTGGCGAGCCCCACCGCGCGGTATCCCTTCGGGCATCCCACATAGCGCGCGATGTCCGCGTACGACCGCGTTTCGCTGTAGGGGATTTCGCGAAGAGCTTCCCAGACTTTGAGCTGGAACGGCGTCCCCTTCGGGGCGAGCGGGAGGTCGAAGCGCGTGCGGGCGCCGGAGAAGTACTCACGGAGTTGCTTTCTGGCTTCGAGGAGGATCGGAGCGCGGTCGTCCCGCTTCCAGTCCGGCCCGATGGTGGCCGGGGACATCTGCAGGCCGGTCAGCGAGGCGCCGTCGGAAGCGAGGGTCAGGGTGCCGATCGGAGAGTCGAGTCGCGTAAAGCGGGTCATGGTTTCTCCAGGGAATGCCAGAGCGCGATCGCCGCGTAGGCGCGCCAGGGGCGCCATTTTTGAGCGATCGCGAGGATCTTGTCAGGGTCGTCGGTGCGCAACGCGCGCCGAATGCCCAGGTCGGAGTGCGGGAACGCGTCGGGCCAGGCGAGGGCGCGCATCGCGACGTATTCGGCGGTCCAGGCGCCGATCCCGGGGATTTCCCGGAGCCGCGCCTTCGTTCCCTCGACGTCGATTCCCGGCGCAAGCCGGATCTGCCCGTCCCTCACAGCGCGGGCCAGCGCCACGATGCAGCGCGCGCGCTTCGACACGATCCCCAGCGCGGCGACGCGCGACGCCGGGAGCGCGGCGACGCGGGTTGCGGTGGGCCACGCGTGCGTCAGCGCCGCGTGCGGAGTCTCGACGGGTTCGCCGAAGGCGCGCACGAATCTCCCCGCAAGCGTCGCAGCCGCGCGGACCGTGACCTGCTGCCCCAGCACGGCGCGCACCGCAACCTCGAATCCCTCGAACGCCCCCGGGACCCGCAGGCCGGGTCGACCGAGTTTCCCGAGTTGCGCCGCAATCCGCCGCGGCTCCGCGCCGAGATCGAAGAGCCGCTTCACGCCGCCGAGAACGGTCACCAGCGCCGGCGCCAGCGAGGATGAAACCTCGACGCGCAGGGTGCGGCGTCGCGGATCGTGGCCGACGGCGATCCAGCCGCGTGCGACGGTGCGGAGGAATCGTCCCTCGATCACGGCCTCCGCTCCTGCCGCCGCGCGGCGTCCGAGGAACCGGAGCAGCCCGTGCCAGTCCAGCGGCGGGCGATAGGCGAGCTCACAGGTCAGCGTCGTGGAAGGCGTGCCATGGCGACGACGAATGTCGCGCGGTTTCAGGCGGTAGCGCGAACGGAACAGCGCATTGAAGCGGCGCAGGCTTCGGAATCCGCTTGCGAACGCGACCCGGGTCATCGGGAGCGACGAGTCCGTGAGCAGCCGCTTTGCGAACAGCAGCCGCTGCGTCTGCGCCAGCTCGACGGGAGACACTCCGAATTCCGCCTCGACCACTCGGCGGAGGTGCCGGCCCGTGATCCCGAATTCGCGCGCGAGCCCTTCAACGCTGTCGGCCGACAGCGCGCCTTCCTCGATCCTCAAGGCCGCCGCAGCGGCGACCCGGCCGGGCGCGTCGACGCGCGCATTTCCCGGCGCCAGTTCGGGCCGGCATCGCAGGCAGGGACGGTACCCCTCGCGCTCGGCCGCGGC
Organism: Planctomycetota bacterium; assembly: GCA_009773755.1. Classification (GTDB taxonomy): domain Bacteria; phylum Planctomycetota; class MHYJ01; order WSZJ01; family WSZJ01; genus WSZJ01. The sequence continues at coordinate 4,948 of WSZJ01000104.1, forward strand.
GGCCGCCGTGAAGAACTCGCAGTTGCGCTTCAGCGCGGTTCGCGCGGGGCAGACCGTGCGGCAGTAGATGCCGGTCGACCTGACGCCGACGAAAAAGACGCCGTCGAAACGCGCGTCGTGCGTCAGCAGGGCCCGGTAGCAGAGGTCGGGATTGAGGTCCACGCGCCTGTTGTAGCGGAGCCGGTGCCGCGCGTCTCGCCGTTTTCGGACATGGCAATCGGAAAGTCAGGTCCCTGCTGCAAAGGCGCGACGAAATTCCCGTCGCGGATCGCCTTTTGGTCGCGGGTCACTTCTCGAGCGCCGCCGCGCGCGTTGCGATCTGCAGCTTCGTCAGATTCTCGATGTGCGTGTGGATGTACCACTGGTTCCCGCATGGATCTTTCACGGCGCCGCTGCGGTCGCCGTAGAACTGGTTCTCCGGCTTGCGCAGGACTTTCCCGCCCGCCTTTACGGCGCGACGCCAGACCGCGTCACAGTCGCGAACGTAGAGGCAGAGCGTCGCCGGCGACGGCTTGCCGGGCGCCGCTTCCCCCAGCATCACCATGGAATCGCCGATCCGCACCTCCGCGTGCATCACCGTACCGCGCGGGCCGTCGACCACGTCGATCGGCCTGGCGCCGAAGGCCTTCTGCACCCAGGCCAGCAGCTTGCGCGAGCCCTTTACGGCAAGGTACGGCGTGACCGTGTGATACCCCTTCGGAATCGGCCGGACTGCCATGGATGCCTCCTGATGTGAAACAGACAATGCGGATTCCGACCCGCCCCCCTACTTGCCCTTCACCGCCGCTTCCACGAACACCGCCACCTTCGCGCGGTACTCCTTGCCGCCCGACTCCGACATGTCGTTGTGCCGGCTCTTCAGCTCGCAGAACTGCTTCGGCTCCGGCGCCTTGTCGAAAACCGCCTTGCCGTGCTCAAACGGGACAATCTCGTCGCGCGTGCCGTGCGCGACCAGAAGCGGACACTTCAGCCTCGCCACATTCGCCAGATTGTCCAGCTTCCCTTTCACGAGGATTGACGTCGGAAGCCACGGGTAGTGCACCGCGGCGATGGCCTTGAGATTCTTGAAGGGCGCCTCGAGCACGAGGCACGCGGGCGGCTCGGCGACGGCGAGCTCGCTCGCGAATCCGCAGCCGAGGGACTCGCCGTAGTAGACGAGTTTCTTTCCTTCGACGTCCGGGCGCGTTCGCAGCCACTCGAGCGCCGCGCGCGCGTCGAGGCCGATCCCCGGCTCGTCGGGAGAGCCGGCGCTGTCGCCGTAGCCGCGGTAGCCGAGCAGGAGGAGGCCCCAGCCGTGCTCCATGCAGTCCATCAGGCGGTCGCTGCGATCTGAGATGTTGCCCGCGTTGCCCTGAAAGAACAGCACCGTCGGGCGGCCCGGCTTCGGCGGAAGCCACCAGCTGACGAGCTTTACCCCGTCGGTCGCGCTGAACTCCACGCGCTCAACGGACGGAACCTGCACCGTCGGCAGCGGCGGAAGGCCGCGGTCGGGGTAATAGAGCAGCTTGTTCTGGAGGAAATAGAACAGAAGGAGGATGGTAAACACCGACACCGCCAGCGTGATAGCGGCGGTTCTCACGATGCGCGTCCAGAGTCGCGGCTTCTTCACCGGTACGTCGGTCACGAGCGTCATTGTATCCCGCTTGGCCCGGGTGGTTGCTTCCCGGCTAAGATGGTGCCCCTTCCATCCCACTCACGAGATTCCACACCATGGCCAAACCCAGCCCCATCCGCGCGGTGGCCGTCGCCGCCGGCCTCCTCATGGCGCTCCTCCTGCCGCTCCTCGCGTTGCGCTGCAATTCCCCCGTCCCGCGGCGCGACGGCGATGACGACGTCACCCTCAAAGCCAGGGAACTGCAGTTCGACCCGGAGAAGTGCGTCGCGTTCGTGAGAGACGAAGTCAAGCTCGAGACGTACCAGGGATTCCTTCGAGGACCGACGGGGACTCTCTGGGCCCACGCGGGAAGCGACGCGGACAGGGCGGCGCTTCTCAAGGCGCTCCTGGACCGATGCGGGGCCGAAGCGGAGCTGGCGGGTGGACCCGCATGGGGCGTCAGGGCGAAGGTGAACGGGAAGAAAACCGCCATCGCGCTCGGGGCGCAAGGGGGAGAGCCCGGTCCCGCAAAGGTCCCCGGGCCATCGGATTCTCATGTCATCAAATTCCGGCTGGGAAGCGGCTCGACGTGGATCGAGCACGAGCAGCGCGTCGCGGATCTGGCGACGGGTCAGATGATGGTGGTGTTCGACGCCAAGGGGGAGTCGGCGGGTTTCACATTCGTGGGCGCTGACGGCGAGCGCCGCGCGCCGATGGGGGCCCTTCTGCCAGTGGCTGGCCTGAAGCGCCTCGACCTGGTGATCGAGTGCCGCTCGTCGACCGGAGCCCTGACAACGAGGGCGCGCGAGATCTTTACGCGCGAATTCGAAGGCACGCCGGTGCGCGCCCACGCGGAAAATGTTCACTCCATTTTCGTGACCGCGGGCTGGATCCCCGACTACGTCCGCGAACGCGAAATCTCGCGCACGAAAAAGTACAAGGACCGCGTCGCCGCGCTTCATCGCCGAGCTGCCTTCGCCTTCCTGACCCGCTCGGACCTCTTCGCCCGACAGCTCGCCGAGAGTCTTAACGTCACAGCTGCGTTCGTTTCGCCGCGCGTCACGATCGTCTCAAGCGAGCGCGACGAGGACCGCGTCGTCGTGTCGATCGACCTCCGCAAGAACGACGTCCGCTGCGAAGGCCCCGACGACGCGAAGGTCGCGTTCAACTCGCTGCGGAGCCTCCACGACGGCTCGCTCGAGTCGCAGGTGATCGAAGAAGCGACCGGCGCGGCCGCGACGTCGGCGAACGACCTGCTCGCGAATGCGTTCACGGGCGCAGGCGCGACGCTGGCCGAGCGGCAGGAAAAGCTCGAGGGGGCGCTTCGGCGGATGCTGGCGGAATCGCCTGATGGAAGCGTGCTCCGGGTCTCTTCGGGCGAGAGCACCATTGCTGTCCGCAAACGGGGATCAGCCCTCACCGCGTCGCGGGAGGCTGCCGGCTCTCCAGAAACAGCGATTGCAGACGCCGAGGAAGGAGCAGCGGCAATCTCCTCGGAGCTCGCCGCAGGCCGCCGCACGGCAGGCCCGCTTCGCCTGGACTATTCCGAGCGCGAGGTCGACCGCTGGTACAAGAACGCTCGCCTCTTCTACATGTGGGGCGCGGAAAGCCGGCTGGAGTTCGAAAAGCAATTCACCGCGTTTGAGCCCGCGCTCGAAATCGTCTCGATCGACTACTACGACGAGCTGAGCCAGAAGTGGCTCGACGAGCCGTGGCGCTCGACGTCGTACGTCGCGAAGGAAGACCTCGAGAAGGCGGACACGTTTACGACGTGGCATATGAACGACTCGCCGCAGGCGGTCGGGTACACGATCGACATGCTGAGCCGAAGCGCTTTCCGTGAGCTGAAGGAGAAGGGAAGCGTCGTCCTGAAGGTCATCGGCGCGAACGAGGAGAGGCTCGAGCCGATCCGGTTCTTCCTCATGGAGAGGCAGAAGCGGGCGATACCCGTGAACAGCGTGGCGCAGACGTTCGACGTTCTCCGGATTGAAGGAGAGTACGAGTCCAAGAACCCGAAGAAGCCGGAGAAGGGAAAGCGTTTTCCAGGAATCAAGGACGCGAAAGGGCTTTTCGTCAGCAACCAGTTCGTTCTCGACGATCCGGACTACCCGATTTTCGTGCCGTGGTCGGGATTCATCCAGTCGTCGGTGCAGGGGACGGTGGTCGACGAGGCGACCGGGCACGGGCTGGACGGGGCGCAGGTTTTCCTGAAGGGCCCCGACGTCACGGGGGTTTCGTGGCCCGGGGGCACGTTCACTTTGCCCACGTTCCGGACCCCCTTCGCGGAGTTCGAGGTTCGCGCGGAGGCCGATGGGTACGAGCCTCTGGTGAAGCGGATCGACTTCCGCGACTCGAGCGTGTTCCCGCTGCGCCTCGCGCTCAAGCCTGTTCAGCAGGGCGATCCGTTCGCGTTCGTGACGAAAGAATCGCTGGCTACGCTCGCGGGGCTGGCGCTGGAGGAGCATTCGAAGTCGCTCATCCGCTCGGCGATCGGGGAGCGCCCCCAGCTTGTCGCGATCGTCCCGCGGTTTGCAGTCGCCGGCGACGCGGGGGCCGTGGACGCATGGATGGAGCTCGACCCGGCCACGGGCGAGATTTACGGGCGGATGCAGGACGGCCTCTACGGAGCGTCGTCGGGCGCAGGCTGGAACATCAGCAACGTTCAGAAGCCGTTCAAGATGCAGCGCAAAGTCATCAACTATTACTTCGGCCGCATCGCCGCGTGGTACCTGTTCGCCGCGGGCGCGCTCGACTCGGTCGAAAAAGCGATGGGGACTCCGTCGATCACTCTCAAAGAGATGCATCGCAACGCCGCGAAAGTCGCGCGCGACCTCGCGAAGATGTACGACTCGTGGGTGCTGAAGGTGCCGGGGAACCCGGTCACCGACCCGTCCTTTCTGAAGGGGCTGAAAGATGGGTTGGACTGGGCGGAGAAGTTCTATGGAGAGGCCTGGAAAGACTGAGTTGCGAGTTCCGGGTTGCGAGTTCCGAGTGAAAAGTACCACCGCAATTCGGCGGCGCCGCATTCGTCACCGGTCACTCGTAACCCGCAACTCGCAACTGGCCGTTCTTCTACACAGGAGACGTGCCAACAATATTGTTCTTCTCATCCAGCTTCACGACCTTCGGCCGGAATCCCTTCGCTTCCTGCGGCGTGAACACGCCGAAGACCATCGCGATGATGCGGTCGCCGACGAGCCCGTGATGCGCCGTCCCTCCCTGAAGACTCACCGTTTTCGATCCTCGCGGCGCGGTGATCACGTACGTTTCGAAGCGCTTTCCGCTCGTGATATTGCCGACGAGGATTTTCTCGAAAGGCAGGATTCCCGCGGCGTCGAGGAGGTCCTCATCGATCGCGATGGAACCCTCGTAATTCGGGTTCTGCGCCGTGATCGTTGCCCGGCTCAGTTTTGCGCGGCAGAGGATGTGCTGCATCTAGCGGCTCGCCCCTACGGTCCGGCGCTTCGCACGCCGGAGATCCTGCTCTTCTTTCCACAGGACGCCTCCCGGCCCGAACTCCTTTTTCCAGACCGGAAGCTCGGCCTTGATCCGTTCGATCCCCTCACGACACGCCTCGAACGCTTCCGCGCGGTGCGGCGCGCTCACCGCCACGATCACGCTCGCCTCGCCGATTTTCAAGCGGCCCGTGCGGTGTTCGAGCACGACGCCCCCGAGCGGGAAGCGCTTCCGCAGGTCTTTCTCAATCCGGTCCAGCACGGCGCGGGCCATTTCCGGGTACGCGTGGTACTCGATCGCGCTGACCCGGCGCCCGCGGTCGTTGTCGCGCACGACTCCCAGGAAGACGGCAATTCCGCCGCTTCCGTTGTCGCCCACGCGGCGCACGGCGCTCTCCAGGCTGATCCGCCCCGGCCCGACCTTAGTCACTCCGCTCCTCCGCTCACCGGGGGCAGGAACGCCACTTCGTCACCGTCCGCCAGCGCGCGCGCCGGAGAGACGACCACGGTGTTCACCGCCGCCGCGCATTTCCCCAGCCGCCCCGCCAGCCGCGGCCGATCTTTTTCCAGCTTCCGCCTCAGGTCCGCGACCGTCGCGCGATTTCCCAGCTCCGCGTCCAGCGAGCGTGTGCCCGCCGCGTCGGCGACTGAGGCGAAAAAAAGAACCCGGACCTTCATGCAACCCCCTTTGGGGAGGGGCGATTGTAGAAGGCGCCGAAAGGGGCGTCGAGATCGAAAAAAAACGGAGCGGGCGCGCTTTCGCGCGTCCGCTCCGCGGAGAATTCGGTCGGCTTAAGCCTTGGGCGTCGCCGGCGCGGGCGATCCGGCCGGTGACTGCGCCGCCGCCTTGGCCTGCGCGGCCTTCGCCGCTTCGGCGCGCTTCTTGTCGTACTCGTACAGGCTGTTCAGCGCGTTGATGATCATGTCGATCGGGATGCCGTAGCCGAGGGAAACCTGCTCGATCGTCTCTTCCTCGCTGATCGAGCAATGCGAGCAGCCGCCGAGGTGGAAGCCCATGAAGACTTCCGCGGCGCGGGGGTGCATGCGCATGGCGGTGCCGATGGTGAGTTCCTTGGTGAATTTCTTTTCACCGCTGGTGCAACCGCAATCGTGGGAGCTGCAGGAGCCGGCGGCGGCGGCCGGGGTTGCGGCCTGGGGAGCGGGGTTGGGCGTGTTGGGCGTCATGGGACCTCCGGAAGAAGGGTTTAACTCGAAGCGTCAATCACGGTAGCAATCCGCGGTGTGGAGTGCAACTCCGGAAAGAGGACTAGAATAGTCCCATTCACGGGCACTCCCCGATTGCCCGGGTCAACCCCCTGCCTTACGATTCCCGCCCCAATTCCCCGGGAGAGGCTTGACATGCCCACCGAATTCCGCAACGAAGCGCTGGTCGATTTCTCGCAAGCTCCGAACCGCGCCGCGATGGCCAAGGCGATCGAGCTGGTTCAGTCGCAGCTCGGCAGACACTACCCGCTCGTGATCGGCGGGAAGCGTATCGACACCAAGGACCGGTTCAAATCGGTCAATCCCGCGCAGCCCGACGAGCTGGTCGGCACCGTCGCGAAGGCCGATACCACGCTCGCAGACCAGGCGATCTCGGAGGCGGAGAAAGCGTTCGGATGGTGGAAGAAGTGGGAGCCCGCCGCGAGGGCGCGGATCCTCTGGCGAGCCGCGGCCGCGATGCGCCGGCGGAAATTCGAGTTCAGCGCCTGGCTCGTGTTCGAGGCCGGGAAAAGCTGGGCCGAGGCCGACGCCGACACCGCCGAGGCGATCGACTTCCTCGAATTCTACGGACGCGAGGCCATCCGCTGGGGCGCCGACCAGGGCGCGACGCGTTATCCCGGCGAGGACAACCACGTCTTCTACATTCCCCTCGGCGTCGGCATCGCCATTCCCCCCTGGAACTTCCCGCTGGCCATCATGGCGGGCATGACGACCGCCGCGGCCGTCGCGGGAAACACCGTCGTCCTCAAACCCGCGAGTGTCACCCCTGTCATCGCCGCGAAATTCGTCGAGCTCCTCGAAGAATCCGGCATGCCCGCCGGCGTCGTCAATTTCCTCCCCGGCTCAGGCGGCGCCATTGGAGATCACCTCACCCAGCACCCCCGCACCCGTTTCATCTCCTTCACCGGCTCCAAGGAAGTCGGCCTCCGCATCTGGGAGCTCGCTTCCAAACGGTCCCCCGGACAGATGTGGCTGAAGCGGGTCATCGCGGAGATGGGCGGCAAGGACGCGATCCTGGTCGACGAAACCGCCGACCTGGACGCTGCGGCCGAGGGGATCGTTGCCAGCGCGTTCGGGTTCCAGGGGCAGAAGTGCAGCGCGTGCTCCCGGGCGATTGTCGTCAGGAGCGTCTACAAAGAGGTTCTCGACCGCGTCGTCGAGCGCGCGAAGAAGATCCCGGTCGGTCCGCCGCGCGATCCGATGAACTCGATGGGCCCGGTGATCGACGAGGCGGCGTTCAGGAAAATCGGCGAGTACATCGAGGTGGGGAAAACCGAGGGACGGCTCGTGCTCGGCGGCGAGAAATGGGGCGGCACCGGTTACTTTATTCCGCCCGCGATCGTCGCGGACGTGAAGCCCTCGGCGCGGATTCACTGCGAGGAGATTTTCGGCCCGGTCCTCGCTGTCCTCGAGGCGCGCGACTTCGAGCACGGACTCGAGATCGTGAATTCGACCGAATACGGCCTCACCGGCGCCCTCTTTTCACGCGACCGTGCCCGCCTCGAGCGCGCGCGCCAGGAGTTCCACTGCGGCAACCTCTACTTCAACCGCAAGTGCACGGGCGCCCTCGTCGACGTCCATCCGTTCGGCGGCTTCAACATGTCGGGAACCGATTCCAAGGCCGGCGGGCGCGACTACCTCGGGCTCTTTCTCCAGATGAAAAGCGTCTGCGAACGGCTCTGATGCATCGCTACTTCACCATCATGGCCGTGTTCGTCGCCGCGCTCTTCGCGTTCGTGGTCGTGCTCGGATTCCGGGCCGACCTGACTCATGCCAAAGTTCATATTGCGACGGCCTTCTTCCTCGTGGTGGCGATTCTCTTCGTCCATTCCCTCGTCATCTTCTTTCTCATCGGTTCGGGCCATGCCATCCGGCAGGCGATCAGCGAACGACCCTGGTCGAAGCCCTACCTTTCGCGGATCAACGTCTTTCGACTGAAGTCATTCCCGTGGGCCCTCGCCTCGATGGCGAGCGGGATTCTGGCGGCCTGGAGCGGCGCGGGTTCGCACACGGGCGTGTGGAGCACCCAGGTGCACCGCGCGGTCGCGGTCGCCTGCCTGGGCATCAATCTGCTCGCGTTCGTAGTTGAGTGGCTTCAGCTCCGCGCGAATTCGTCGATGATCCACGAGCTGCAGGCGAAGCTCGACGCGGAAGGGGCGCTCGCCGCGGGAGAACCCGCCGGACTTGAGGCGTGAGAGCGGGCGGGCGGGCGGGCGAGCGGGCAAGTGGGCAGGCCAGAAGTTCCAAAACAGAAGCGGCCTCCCGCGATTGGAGGCCGTCGATTTGTTTCTCTTACCCGCCTGCCCGCCCGCTCGCCTGCCTGCCCGCTTGCCCGCCGCCCTTCTACGGCTTCCCACGCTTTTTTCCCGCACCTCTCAACAGCCCGGCCAGCGATCCGGATCCAAACGTTCCCGGCTTTCCGCGCTCCTGCTCCATCATCGCCTGCAGGAAAACCGAAGAAGTCATGTCGGTCCCCGAGTCCCGGTCCGTCACTTTCACAGGCTCTCCCTTCGCCACCAGCCGCGCCACCCCGGCCAGGGTGATGTAGCCGCGCGTGCGGGAGTCGTACATCTTGCGATTGGCGTACCGCGTGATCTCGCGCATGCGTTAGCCCTTTTCCTTTTCCATGCGGCGCAATTTCGTATTCAGCCGCTCGATCTTTTTCTCAAGGGCGTCGACGTCCGAGCGGCTCGGCATGTTCAGCTTCGACAGTACCGCGTCCCAGCCGCGCCCCGCCACATCTCCCGCCTTCTTCGCCGCACCCGAAACAGCCTCCCTCGTCGCGACCACCGGGTGCGACGCGGCGATCTTCTTCAGCACGGCCGCCGCGTCCTTCTCCGCCACTTCGCCGCGCTTCACCATCCGGTCGAGGAGCGACTTCGCTTCGTCGGCGGCCAGGCCGACGGCCCCTGCAGCGGCCAGCATCAGTCGGCGCAGGTCGTCCTTCACTTGGTCGGCGTTCATGCGGCCTCTCCGGGGGTTTGAGGAAGGCACCCTAACGCGGTGCGTCAATGGGAGTCAAGCCTTCGACAGAGCGCGAGAAGACTCCGCCGGGCCAGGCTGCGTCGGCCCGGTGATCCTGATTTGAATGGCTTTCCTTCAGCGGGCCGACTCCGCCCGGCCCAGCGGAGTCTTCTCGCGCTCTGTGGAACGCTGAAAGCCACGTCAATCAGGATGAAATGGGCGGCGACCTTGCGAAATGAAACTTCACCCGCTACGCTCGCCGCCATGGCTGAATCGCCCCGCGAGCGCACCCTTGTCAAGCTGCGGACGCCTATTGAAGTGCGCTTCAAGTTCCTTTCAAAAACCCGGCAGGACGTGGAACAGGAGCAGATTTACGATGGAGTTGCGCCTGCAATATCGGCGCAGGGGTGCGTGGTGTCGGGGCGGATACCCAGGCTCGACTGGCTGCCGGATCTCCTGACGCAGAAAATGATGCTGGGGATCAACCTGCTTCTCCCGAACGACCCCGACCCGATCAAGGCGCTGGGGGAAGTCGGGTGGATCGAGAAGATCGACGAGGCGACAGGAAAGTGCCAGGTCGGAGTGACGTTCAAGGACATCCAGCCGGCGGACAGGAACAAGATATTCGCGCACCAGGTGAAGGCGCAGCTGCCGGGCGGGTAAGGCGGGC
>WSZJ01000105.1 GCA_009773755.1 Planctomycetota bacterium
GCGTTCGCCAACCTCCGCCAGCCTCCTCCGCCTCCGCCAGCCTCTTTAGTTGACACTCTGCATTCGCCCGCGGACCCTCCTCGCATGAAAATCACATTCCACGGCGCCGCCCGCAGCGTCACCGGCTCCCGTCACTTCGTCGAAACCGCCTCGGGCAATGTCCTTCTCGACTGCGGACTGGTGCAGGGGCCGCGGAGGGAGGCGGAGAAGCGCAATCGCGAGTTCGGGTTTGAAGCGAAGTCGGTCGCTGCCTGCGTGCTGTCGCACGCGCACATCGACCATGCCGGGAATCTGCCGCTGCTCGTCAAACAGGGTTTCGACGGAAACATCTGGTGCACCCACGGGACGCGCGACATCGCTTCCGCCATGCTCCTCGACAGCGCGAACATCCAGATGTCGGACGCGGCGTTCATGAATCGCCAGAAGCGTCCGAGCGAGCCGGAGGTGCTGCCGCTCTACACGCCCGACGAAGCGCGCGCCGCGATTCAGCGGATGATCGCGATTCCGTACGGGCGGACGGTCGATGTTCTTCCGGGGGTGACGGCCCGGTTCGCGGACGCAGGTCACATCCTCGGTTCCGCGGTGACCGTCCTGCGCGAGCGCAAGAACGGCGCTTCGAAGTCGGTCGTTTTCACGGGCGACCTGGGGCGGAAGCGCTTCCCGATCCTTCGCGATCCGCAGACGGTGGAGCAGGGGGACGTGTACATCACGGAGAGCACGTACGGGAACCGGGATCACGGTGGCGACGTGGCGGAGGCGAAGGCGCGGTTGCTGGAGGTGATGAAGCGGACCGCGTCGCGAGGGGGGCATGTGATCGTGCCTGCGTTTGCGCTCGGGCGGGCGCAGAGCCTGGCGTATCTGCTGCACGAGTTGTGGGCGGAGGCGAAGCTGCCGCGGATGCCGTTGTTCGTCGACTCGCCGTTGTCGATCGACGTGACGGGGATCTACAAGCTGCATCCGGAGTGTTTCGACGAGCCGACGCTCAAGTACCTGAGCGACGGAGTTCCCGGCGACCCGTTCGGGTTCCAGGCGCTGACGTATCTGCGCTCGACCGAAGAATCAAAGACGCTGAACGCGAGGCAGGGGCCGTTCCTGGTGATCGCGGCGAGCGGGATGTGCGAAGGAGGGCGGGTGCTGCACCACCTGAAGCACGGGGTGATGGACCCGCGGAACACGGTGCTCATCGTGGGGTTCTGCGCGAAGCACACGCTGGGGAGACGGCTGGCCGACGGCGCGCCGGTGGCGAGAATCTACGGGGTGGAGTACCCGGTGAAAGCGGAGGTCGTACGGCTGGACGGGATGAGCCAGCACGCCGGGCGCGGAGAGCTGATGGAGTACGCGGTAACCCAGAAGAAAGCGGCCGCTGCGTTCTGCGTGCACGGGGAAGAAGAACAGGTCACGGCGATGAAGGATGGAATGAAGGCGGCGGGGTTTGGGAAGGTTGAGGCGCCCGCGCTGGGGGAGAGCTTCGACCTATAGAGAATGGTCCTGAAGATCCGGGGCACGCGACCCAGGCCAATCCCGGAGCGACTTTTCTTGTCAAATCGTTCTTCCCCTTACTCCCACTTTCCCGCCTTCCACATGAATTTCTTGTCCGCAATTTCTTCCGCGTCGTACGGCGTCTCCGGAATCACCACTCCCTCGATCTTCTCTTTCCCCTCCAGACGCGCGTCAATCGCGTTCAGGTAGTCCGTGATCCCGAAGGTGTTCACCTCCGTCGCCGGCGGGTCGAACTTGATCCCCTTGCACTCCCGGCACGTGAACGTCCCGCCCTTCACCACGGCCCCCGGCGAAATCGCCGTGACCTTCACGTTCCCGTCCCGGCTCGTCCACTTGCTCATGGACACAAATTTCGAAATCTCCACCTTCTCAACGCCGGACGCGATCTTGATGTCGACGGACTTCTTCCCCTTCACCTCTGCCGCGAAGTGAATCGTCAGCCACCGCTCCGCGTCGCACCCCGTGCACAGCAGGTTTCCCGTGTGGTAGCAGTGCGTGCAGATCTCCTGCGCAAAGGTCGGCTTCGGCGGCGCCGACCTCCGGAGCCCCTTCCCCAGACACTGAACGCACTCCGTCAGGCCCTTGCCCTTGCAGACCGTGCACGGCCGCGTCGCCGCTCCTTTGCAGCTCGGGCACGGCACCCGCCGCTGCAGGTCGTCCGCAAGCTCGTCGATCGTGCTCTTCACGTATTCCTGGCATTTGTCCGCGAAATACAGCTTGTTCGCCTTGCGCATGAGCGGAATGGCCTCGGCCCATTTGAGCTCGCGAAGCGGAATCAGCGCCTTCCGGAGAACTTCGAGATCCTTGCGCGCCTTCGCGACAATTTCGGTGTTCAGCGTCTCCAGCTGCTTCCTTGCGTTTGCGTTGTTCGGGTCCGCCTTCAGCACCCGCGCGAAAGCCTCCGCGGCGTCCGCGCGCTTTCCACCGGCCAGCAGCCAGTTACCCAGAACATTCTGCGCGGCCGCCGCGGACTCCGGGTCGAGAAACGCCGCCGCGTTGCACAGCCGCCGCAGCATCTTCTCGTCGTGAATCTCCTTCGGCGAATCCACGATCCACTGGGCCGTTTCCAGGTAGGCAGCCCCGGTCTCGCCGTCCAGCGCCTCGAGGCGCTTGGCGCGTTCCTGAAGCGGCGACATGCCTTTCTCGACGCTCGCAACTTCCGCCATCTTGAAGGCCAGCGCGGTCTTCGCCGTCTTGATTTTCACGTGATCGGCGTCTTCCTCGATGATCTCGCCTTCGAACACCCGGCCGTCCTTCAGGGTGACTTTGTCGGCGTAGACGACGGCGGCGCACGCAATGAGCACCGAAAGGCGCAGAAAGTTCTTCACGGAAGTGCCTCCGTTGAGTGATGGCGCGGGGGAATTCCGGGACTGGTTCTTAAGCGCTCCCGTCCCTGACCTGTATTTACGCCTCCCGCTCGCCGCGCTTCCAGCGGAATCTTTCAATTCCTCAGCACGCGAGCGAAAAACCCGCCCGTCAGGCTGCGTCGGCCCAGTGTTGCCCGTGGTTTAGGAAATCGAATCGTCGGCAGCCGTCGATCTGGAACCGTGAGAGCGCGAGCAACGGTCGTCCGGAGGCTCGCGGCGCCGGCCCGCCCGGCGCGCGTTGACAGCCAAGTAATCTTCTCTACATCGCTCGCGCGCCGGTTGGGCCGGTGACGCGAGCCGCAGGACGATTGTTGCTTGCGCTCTCACTTGACCCATTTCCCCTTCTGGAGCCTGAAACACTCGTCGCGCACGACGTCCTGATCGTAGGCCACGGGTTCGAAGCCCAGCGGATCCCAGGTCTTGATTCCCTGCGCGTACTTCTCGGCCAGTTCGCGGCAGGCGCTGACGGAAGTATTGTCGATCGGCGTCATGGGCGGAGAAAAGACCGCGCCCTGGCAGTCGGGGCACGTGATTTCCCCGCCGCCTTTGGCCTTGCTGGCGGTGAGAGAAGCGGCCCAGGCATTGTCATGGCGGGATCGCCACGTCTTCGGGCTGAGCACTTTGTCGATCGCTTCCGTTTCCTTTCCCGACTCCGTGTTGACGTAATCCGGATCCCTCTTCCGGTTCTTTTCGGGCTTGTAGTGGATCGTGACCTCGCGGGTGGCCTTGCAGTCCGGGCAGAGTATGGTGCCGATGCCCCGGCACGGGATGCACACGGCGTCGCCGAATTTTTCGTTCGGGTCGTTCTTCTCGACGGCGGCGGGCGTGCGGCCCTTGCCTTTGCAGGCCGCGCAGGTCTGCTCCCCGGAGCCTTGGCAGGGTTCGCATTTCAGGATTCTCCGGGCGTCGCACCGCTTGCAGCGCACGCGACTCCGGATGTCGGCCGTGAACTTGTCGAGCGGAACCTTGAGTTCCCGGAGGACCTCTTCCGGCATCAGCGTCGCGTCGATCGTCCGCAGTTTCGGCGCCGCCTGGTCGAGCGCGTCGCAAAGGACCTGGTCCAGCGCCGCGCTCAACTGCTTGATCTGGAACTGCGCCAGCTTGAGGAGCTCGCGGTCGAGCGGCTCGAGCTCGCGAATCGCTTCGGCATCCTTCTTCCGCGTCGAGGCGCGAAGCGATTTCGCAGAGGCGGCGAAGCGTCGGAATGTCGAGCCCCTCGCGGCCGGGACCGACCATCGTGCGCGCGGCCTCGAGATAAGTCGCCGGCTTTGATGGATCGAGCGCCGAGAGCCGATTCTCGAGGTCTCCAAGCGCCCACTCTCCCTTTTCCACGGAGGCGACCTGGTCCATCGGGAAGGAAAGGGCCGCTTTCGCGGTCTTGATCTTCACGAGGGTCTCCGTCTGCTCCGTGATCGTGCCCTCGTAGATGCGGCCGTTCTTGAGCACGACCTTGTCCGCGAAGGCGGAAGCGGCGGCCGCCAGGGCGATGAGGGTGCAGGCCAGCGATGTGAGTGTTTTGGGCACTCGCGCCGCCTACTTCACCCATGCCCCGTTGCGGTACCGCAGGCAGTCGTCGGCCAGCGCAGACTTGTCGAACACCTCGGTGACCCTCGGAACAACCTCGTACGGCTTCTGCCCGTTCGCGCGGTCGTTCACATCGGCCAGGTAGGCGCGGATCCGGTCGACCGGCGGCGGGTTGATCGGCGGATCGTATTTCACCCCCTGGCACGTCCCGCAAGGCGTCCGGCCGCCCTTCGTCGCAGGTCCTCCCACGATGGATATCACCGCACGCTTTTCAATCTTGTGCTGGTACTTCACCATGTCGACTCCCGTCCTGAACGCGTCCAGCTCGTGCTGCGCCTTTGCATGCACCGTGATCGGTGGGACCACCTTCATGATTGCGGGATCGTTGTAAAACGTGATCGTGATGTCCCGCTCCGCCTTGCACTTCGCGCACAGGATCGAGCCCACCCCGTAGCAGGAGCGGCACACGCCGTCTGCAAACCCGGTCTCATCCTTTCCCGCCTTGAAGCCCTTCTTGGCTCCGCCCCCGTCGCACACATTGCACGTGATCAGCCCGTCTCCGGCGCAGGCCGGGCAGTTCACTTCCGCTCCACCGTCGCACGGCTTGCACTGCACCCGCCGCGCCACGTCCTTCGTCAGCAGCTCGATCGACATTCCGATCTGCGTGTTCGCCTCCTCCGCCATCGCCAGCCCTTCGGCTTTCTGGAGTTTCGGAAGAGCCGCGGCATATTCGCCCGCGATGACCAGGTCAAGGGCGGCGGCAAGCTCCTGCATCTCCTTCTTCGCCTCGTCGCGCAGCCCCTGCCTCAGGTTGTCGAGCCGCACGCGAGCCTCGGGATCCCCCGGCTTCGAAAACTGCGCCCGCGCATACGCCAGCGCCGCTTCACGCTTGATCGCCGCCTCTTCGAGCTTCTTCCCCAGCACCATCTGCGCTTCGTACGCCTGCTTGGGGTCGAGCTTGGAAGCGGCGGCGCAGAGGCGGCGGAGCAGGGGGAGGTCGTAGGCTTCCTTGCCCTTGCCGGTGATCCAGTTGGCGAGTTCGAGGTAGCCGGCGGGTTTCGCGGGGTCGAGCGCCGCGAGTTTCGTTTCGCGCTCGGCGAGAGCGCCCCCCGCGACTTTCACAACCGCGAGGACCTGGTCCTTCTGGAACGTGAGCGTGGCTTTCGCGGTCTTGATCTTGACGAACGTGTCGGTTTCCTCGAGCACGACGCCCTCGTAAGAGCGCCCGTCCTTGAGATCGACCTTGTCGGCGAAGCAGACGGCGGCCAGCGCGCACAAAAGCGCGGCGATGTGGAAACTCCTCATGGCTTTCCCTCCCGGGTGGCGAAAAATGGGATCAATGAAGCGGAGATGTTAGCAGAAGAATCGTAAGGATTGTGACAAGAGATCAATCGTGGTCGAGGATCGGCTCATCCGGGACAAGTCCGCTCTTTCGGCATTCCTGTTCGGTCGAGGCGCGCTTTGGCTTCGGCGCGCGCAGTCCGAGGAACCAGTTCGCAGACGGCTTCCGATGCTCGATCAACCCGGAAGCGGCGCATGGGCACATTCTGCCTTCACCGGCACCTGACTCAGCGGGGATTTCTATCGATTCGAGAGCCGGCAGAAGTTGTCAGAGTGGCAGCGCCTGCCAGTTGGGCCGCTCTTCCGAAGAATCCGAATGTTGCAAGTCATTAGCAATTAAGCACTTCTAACTTCCAGAGCGTCGGCATACGCGTTGCTAGGTCATCCCGTGTCCGAAACTGTAGCCACTTCCCGACCTCGCCCTTTTTGACAGGAGTGCTTCTCATGAAGGTCAAGCCGATCGGCGACAAGATTCTTGTCGAACGCCTTGAAGCGGAATCGAAGACGAAGGGCGGGATCGTGATTCCCGACACGGCGAAGGAGAAGCCCAAGGAGGGGAAGATCGTGGCCGTGGGGGACGGGCGGATGCTGGACAACGGCAAGCGCGTGCCGTTCCAGGTGCAGGAAGGCGATCGCGTTCTGTTCGCGAGCTACGCCGGGACCGAGTGCAAGGTTGAAGGGCGCGATTACGTGATCATGGCCGAGGAAGACATCCTCGCGATCATTTCGAAATAGAAACCGGAGAAACCGACGATGGCTGCAAAGAAGATCATCTACGAAGCAGAGGCGCGCGAAAAAATCCGCGACGGCGTGATGGTGCTGGCGCGGGCGGTGAAGACGACGCTGGGGCCGCGCGGGCGGAACGTGATCATCGAGAAGAAATTCGGGGCGCCGCTCGTGACGAAAGACGGCGTCACGGTTGCGAAGGAGATCGAGCTGAAGGACCCTTACGAGAACATGGGCGCGCAGATGGTGAAGGAAGTCGCGTCGAAGACCTCGGATGTGGCGGGCGACGGGACGACGACGGCGACCGTGCTGGCGGAAGCGATTTTCGTCGAGGGGCTGAAGAACGTCGCGGCGGGGGCGAATCCGATGTCGCTGCTACGCGGGATCGAGCAGGGTGTCGCGGCCGTGGTTGAGAATCTCAAGTCGATGTCGACGAAGGTCAAGGGCGACAAGGAAGTCGAGCAGGTCGGCACTGTCGCCGCGAACAACGACAAGGAAATCGGCACGATGATCGCCGAGGCGATGAAAAAGGTCGGCAAGGACGGCGTCATCACGTGCGAGGAAGGGAAGTCGCTGAAGACCGAGGTCGAGTGGGTCGAGGGAATGCAGTTCGACAAGGGCTTCCTGTCGCCGCACTTCATCACGGACCTCCAGGGCCAGAAGGTCACGCTCGACGAGCCGTACATCCTGCTCTACGAGAAGAAGATCAGCGCGATCAAGGACCTGATCGGGCTTGTCGAAAAAGTGTCGCAGACCGGGAAGCCGCTTCTGCTGATCGCCGAAGAGGTCGAAGGCGACGCGCTGGCGACGCTGGTGGTGAACAAGCTTCGCGGCGTGTTCAAGTGCGCCGCGGTCAAGGCGCCGGGGTATGGCGACCGGCGCAAGGCGATGCTCGAGGACATTGCGGTGCTGACGGGCGGGAAGGCGATCACGGAGGACCTGGGCGTCGACCTCGAGAAGGCCGACCTCACGACGCTCGGCCGCGCGAAGAAGGTCGTCATCGACAAGGAAAACACGACGATCATCGAAGGCGCCGGCGACACGAAGGCGATCCAGGGCCGGATCGCGATGATCAAGAACGAAATCGAAGACACCAAGTCGGATTATGACAAGGAGAAGCTCCAGGAGCGGCTCGCGAAGCTCTCGGGCGGCGTCGCCAAGGTGCTGGTCGGCGCGGCGACGGAAGTCGAAATGAAGGAAAAGAAGGCCCGCATCGAGGACGCGCTCCACGCCACCAAGGCCGCGATGGAAGAGGGGATTCTTCCGGGCGGAGGCATCGCGCTCTACCGCTCGATCGACGCGCTGGACAAAGTAAAGCTGAAGGGGGACGAAGCGACGGGCGTGGACATCCTGCGCCGCGCGCTGTCGTCGCCGATGCGCCAGATCGCCGTCAACGCCGGGAAAAACGGCTCCATCGTGGAAAACAAGATCGCCGAAGGCAAGGGTCCCTACGGCTACGACGCCGCGAAGGACGAGTACTGCGACCTCATCAAGGCCGGGATCATCGACCCCACCAAGGTCGTCCGGAGCGCGCTGCAGCACGCGGCCTCCGTCGCCGGACTTCTCCTGACGACTGAAGCGCTTGTCTCCGAGATCAAGGGCAAGAAGGGTGGAGGAGGGATGCCTGAAGGGATGGGGGATATGGGTGGGATGGGCGGGATGGGTGGAGACGAGGACTACTAACAGCAGTTGCGAGTTCCGGGTTGCGAGTTGCGAGTGACGACATCGACCTGATCCATGCCGGCGGCCCTCTTCGGGCCGCTGGTTTTTTTGGGGGGGCCTGCAGGAAGCGATACTCGCAACCCGCAACTCGCAACCCGCAACTGGTCGTTACTTCTTCGCCGACGCCTCAACGGATCGGAGCCATTGCGCCTGCACCGGCGCTTCCCAGTCCTTGCCTGCTTTGAGCGCGCTCTGAAGCGCCGGCTCGGCTCCGGTCCCGCGTTTCAGGTCCTCGAGGAAGGCATGGAATTTCTCGGGGCCCAGCATGTCGGCCAGCCAGGCGGTGAAGGAGGCGCTCTGCGCGTAGAAGAGGGCGATCGCGCCGCGGTTCTCGGGGTAGCCCGGGAGGGTTGCGAAGGTGCGGAGGGGAATGGCGGCGCCGCGGCGATCGGTGAAGAACTCGTAGAGGATCTTGTTGGCTTCCGCGTGGCGGCCGACCTCCATGTATTGAGCGATTCCCTCATTCAGCCAGAGCGGAATGGGGCGGTCGCCGAAGTGCTCGACCAGGACGAGGTGCGTGAGCTCGTGGGGGAGGAGCTTCGGCCTGGCGAGATCCGGGTTCAGCTTCCCGTCGATCGTGTGCAGCAGGTCGATCTTGCGATTCATCTGATTGCGCAGGTACCCGTCGAGCGACTCGTAGCTGAAGCTCGTTCCGCCCTGGCTCCAGTCCGGATTCCCCGCGGCGACGTATTCCGTCTGGTCGGCGTAGACCGTCAGCGGGACGGTGTGCGGGTACGCGGCGCCGTTCAGAAACTTCTGCGAAAGCGCCGCGAGGTATTTCTCCGCCTGGATCCCGAGGACTTCCGTCAGGCGCTGGTTGTGGGTCTTGACGTTGAAGTGTGCCGTTTTTTTCTCGAACCACCCCTGGCCCGGAATGCGGATGGCGTCGACCGTTTTTTCGTCGAGCACGATGTCCGGATCCGCCGCCGCCGGGCCCACGCCGAGCCTCGCGTCCGCGAGTTTCCGGTCTTCCTCCGAGGTCGCCAGCGCGCGAAAGTCCTTCCAGGCCGCCTTCGCCTCGTCCGGCTTCCCCAGCTTCTCCAGCGACAGCGCGAGCCAGCGGTAGCTCTCGACGTGCTCGGGGTACTGGTCGATATCCCTGCGAAGCGTGGCGACCGCTTCCTCAAATTTTCCCTCGTCGAACAGCTTCTTCCCGCGCGCCGCGGCGTCGTCCGCCGCCGCCAGGCTTGCGACCAGCGCCGCGCCCAGGAGCGCCGCCGCAAGGCGCTTCATTTCAACGCCTTCTCAATCTTGTCGAGCCACGCGCGGATTTCCGGAATGCGCTTCTTGAAGTAATTGTCCACCTTGTCGTAGGCGATCTTGTGTTTCGAGAACTCCGCGGGGAAGCGGTTGTTGAGGCGCGAGATGTCCTTCATGCACTCCTCGATCTTGCCGGCGTAGGCGTTCCAGGTGCGCTTGTCGTCCTGGTACCGGGCGAGGCCGTCGCCCGTGAAAGTGAGCGCTCCTCCGGCGTGCCACACCAGGCCGTAGCTCTTCACCAGGGGATTGGCGGCGTCGGCCTTGTCGACGTTTTCGACGGCGATGTCGAACAGAATGGGGACCTGCTTTCCGACCGCTTCCACCTGGTACTGCCGGCCGAAGTCCGGCACGATTTCGTTGGCGTGGTCGTAGAAATCCTCGGCGGAGGCGTAGAGCCGGAACGCCTTCTCCTTGTCCGACCCGACGATGTTCCACGCGTCGTTCGCGAGTTTCTTCCCCTTGTCGATGTCCCGCTGGGCGACGCCGCGAAGCGCGATCAGCATGACCCGGTCGTCCCAGAGGGGCCTTCGTCCGGGGTCGAGCGGGCCCAGGCCGGGGTCAGTCTGCCCGGGCATCACGGTGACGAGGTCCTCCTGCTTCACGTCGTATTTCCCGTCGCGGGAAGTGCGGATGATTTCGGCCTTCGTCCGCGCGGCGACTTTCTCGGTCGCGGTGACGACCTCCGAAGCCTTGTCCGCCGCGTCCGCGGCCGAGTCCGCTTTTCCCTCGCGCAGCTCGATCGAGATCATGATCTTCCACGCGCGGGCCTGCTGCGGTTTTTCGAGGCCATCCAGCGCATTCGCAATCAGCGGCGCCATCATGTCGCGCGCCTTGTCGGCCTTGTTGAGGCGGAGAAGCGCTTCCACCGAGTCCATCAGCTCGAGCGGCGTTCCCCAGCGCTCCCCGACGCGCGAGTGGCCCAGCTCCTTGTGCGCGCCTGCGTGGTGCGGGTCGGTCCGGAGAACTTTTTCGAACTCGGCCTTCGCTTCGGCCTTCATCCCCTTTTCCTTGCACCACAGACCGAGGTCGAAGTGGCCGTCGACGTCCTTGTCGGCGAGGGCTTTCGACCGCGAGGCGTACTCGCCGGTCGGCGGCATATCGACGCGCTCCACGTCGGTCTTCTTGACCTTGATCGTGCCGAATTTCCCCTTGATCGCGTATTCCTCGCCCTGCTCGGTGACGGTCCCTTCGAATTTCCGGCCGTCCTTCATGTAGACGGTGTCGGCGAAGCACGCCGAAGCGAGCAGTGCGGCGATGGCCAGGATTCTCACGGTGCCTCCGGGAAAGGTTGCCCGGCGATTGTAGCGATTCGCGTTCTCAATTGTGCTCCTGCGCCTGCTTCGCGAAAGCCGCGCGGATTTTCGGGACCATGTCCTTGAGCGCGGTGTGGACGCGGTCGACGAGCCCCTGCTGCCTGGCGACTTCTTCGGGGAAGCGCTTCTGGAGCTCGTCGATCTCCTTGACGTGCGCCTGGAGGCGTTCGACGTGCGAGTTCCAGGCGGAGCGCGTCTGGTCGAATTTCGCGCGGCCTGCGGGTGTGAAGCGGAGTTTGCCATCCGCATTGGCCTTCATCTCGAAGGCGACGTTGAGGGGGCTGTTGGCCATCTGCTGGTCGTCGGCCTCGACCGCGAGGTCGAGCACCATGGCGAACATGCCGCGGACGGCGGCGATCTGGCTCGTCCGGCAGCAGCCGGGAGAAATGTCGTTGGCGCGGGCGTAAGCCTGCTCCGAGGAGCGGAAGAACCGCAGGGCCTCGACCTTGTCCTGCTTCTCGAAACCGCGGGCGTCCTCCAGCGCCTTCGCGCCCAGCGCCTCGTCTTTCGCCGCCGCGACTCGCAGGGCGAACGCGACGACGCGCTCATCCCAGAGCGGCTGCGGTCCGATCGCGGGAGGCGGGCCGCCGTAGGCCTTCAGGTCGTCTTCCTTCACCGTCCAGGTGCCGTCGGCGGAATCCGTCACGAGCCGCGCCCGCGTCGAGTCCGAGACCCGAGACTGGGCCGGCGCCAGCGTCGCCCAGGCCGCGATCTCCTTCGCCGCCCGGTCGCGATTGCCTGCGCGCAACTCGAGGCGGCTCACGAGCAGCCGGATCCGCCGCTGGCCGTCCCAGTCGTAGGCCGCAACGGCTTCATGAAGCGGCGCCAGCGACTTCAACCCGTCGGCAGCCTGGTTTGATTCAAGAAGCGCTTCCGCGGATTCGAGCAGCGCTCGTTCGGGTCCGGAGAGCGGCTTCGTTTTTGCCACCGGATCCACGGCCGCGGCGGTTTCGACACGCTCTACGTCGGCCTTCTTCACCTTAACGGTGCCGAACTTCCCCTTGATCGCGTAATCGTCCCCGAGGTCGGTGACGGTTCCCTCGAGCTTTCGCCCGTCCTTCATGATGACGGTGTCGGCGCAGCAAGCGGCGGCCAGAAGCGTCGCGACGAGAAGGGCTTTCACGGGATCCACCGGGGCGGGGGGAGTGCCGGGATTCTACTTACCCGGCCGCGATTTCCGCCGCCCGTTCGCCGCTCAGGATGCAATCGGGAACTCCGACGCCCCGGTAGCTCGCGCCGCAGAGGGAGAGGCCGGGGAGCGCCGCGGCGCGGCTCTCGATTTCCGCGACGCGGTCGAGGTGGCCGACGTGGTATTGCGGCATGGCGTCCGCATGGCGGTCAACCCGGCAGAAGAGCGGCTCACGCTTCGCGCCAAGGAGATCGCGCAGTTCTGCGATGACGCGCTGCGTCAAATCCGCTTCCGGGAGAGAGGCGTCCGCCGGCCTCGTCGCGCCGCCCGCGAAAATCCGCAGGAGCGAGGTCCCGGCGGGAGCGCGACCGGGGAACTTGCGCGAAGTGAACGAGCAGGCGAGTGTGAACCGGTTTTCGATCGCGGGGACCACGAATCCCATGGCCGCGGGGAGGGGGAGGTCTTCCTCCTTCCATGCCACGTGGACGGTGGCGACGGAAGCGGACTCGATGGCGGCGAGCAGATTCGCGAGTTGTCCGTCGCGCGGACGGAGCAGGGAAGCGGCGGCAGCGGCCGGGAGGGCGAGCACGATGGCGTCAGTCCTGAGCGCGCCTCCGGAGGATTCGAGGGTCCACTTCGCGCCGTCACGGCCGAGCGCGTTCACCCTGACGCCGGTCCGGAGTCGAGGTCCCAGCGCCGCCGCGAGCGCGTCCACCAGCACCTGCATCCCGCCGTCGAGCGTCGCGAACATCCCGTACCGCGGGCCGCTGGTTCCGCGGGACAGCGCGCGGGCCGCCAGCGCGCCCACGATCGATCCATGCGCCTCTTCCATTTCAGGGAATTGAGGCATCGCCGCCCGCATCGAGAGCTTCTCGGGGTCCGCCGTCGTGATCCCGGCGATCATCGGCTGCGCCAGGCGGTCAAGGCACTCCTGCCCGAGGCGGCGCCGAACGAACGACGCGAGCGATTCGTCCGCGGGATCGGTCCTGCGCGAGATGAGAGGCTCCATGGCCATGCGCGCCTTGCCTTTCGCGGAAAAAATCCGCGACGTCGCGAGGCTCGCGATCGACGAGGGCGCCATCAGGTAGAACCCCTCGGGCACCGGAAGCAGCTTCGACTTGCGCGCGACGAAGCTCCTGCGATTCTCCGCGATCGTGCCGATCAGGCGGTTCTCGAGCCCCAGCGCTTTGCAGAGATCAATCGCCGCAGGCTTCACCGTCAGGAAGCAGTCCGGCCCGTGCTCGAGCAGGAATCCTTCTTCGCGCGAAGTGGCGATCGCTCCGCCCGCGCGAGAATCCGCTTCCAGGACCTCGACTTCAACTCCTGGCGTCCGCATGAGCCGGAACCCGGCAGCAAGTCCCGCGATCCCTCCTCCGATCACGACGACGCGCCGCGACACCGCCATCTGTCCTCAATTCTGGGTTTTGGTCTTGGAGTTGGAGTTGGGGTTGGAGTTGGGATTTGCTGTCGGCATTTTTCCTTGCCTCAACACCGCGCCACGACCCTCTCCGCCAGCATCCCGATAAACCTCTCATGCGACCCCACCGTCCCGCTCCGCACATACCCCACCCCGCACTCCGCCGCCGTCTTCTTCGCCTCAACGTCGAGGTCGTACAGAACCTCGACATGGTCCACCAGAAACCCGATCGGCGACACCAGCACGTCAGCAACTCCCGCCTTCTTCGCTTCCCGGATCGCGTCGTTGATGTCGGGACTCGTCCACGGCTGGCTCGCGTCGCTCGCGCTCGACTGGTACGCGACCGACCAGTTCTTCCAGTTCAGTTCCTTCGCCACCAGCGTCGCCGTCTCCTCGAACTGCGCCGAGTACGGCCCCGCTTTCGCAATCGCCGACGGAATCGAGTGCGCGCTGAAAATGATCTTCGCCTCCCGCGCCCTCGCCTCCGGCCACTTCGCCAGGTCCCCGCGGATCACCTCCGCAACCGCCTTCACGAACCCCGCGTCCTTCCACCACGGCTCCAGGTAGTCGAACTGGATCCGCGCATTCTCCGGAAGCCCCTTCACCGCCTCGTCCACCGTCGACAGGTACCAGTCCCAGCTCACCTTCGACTGGTGCGGCGCCATGATGATCCCGATCATCTTCCGGTGCCCCTTCTCCGACAGCATCCGGATCACGTCCTTGAGCGACGGACCCCAGTGCCGCATGCCGCTCAGCACCGGAAGAGGCTTCCCAAGTTTCCTCAGCGCCAGCATCAGGTTGCGCCCCTGGCGGAAAGTGAGCTCGTTGAAGGGGGAGTACCCTCCGATCGCGTGGTAATGCTTCGCGACCTCGTCCACCCGCCCGGCGCGCGCGGGCGATTTCCCGAGAATCCCCTGCACGAAGCAATGCGCTTCCGTCGCGCACCCCTCGGGGCAGGCCCTCCCGTGTTCCGGTCCTGCGCATGGATCGCCATTCGCCTGGATCCGGTTGCAGCCCCCCGGAGTCGGGCCGCCGAACGCGATGAGAAGAACGCCGTCATGGGGCATGGTCACATCCTTGAAGAGGCTTCGTGGACAGTGTCGACGAGGAGCCGGACGTTGTCCACGGGCGTCCCGGGGAGGACGCCGTGGCCGAGGTTGAAAACATGCCCGGGGCGGCCCGCAGCGGAATCGAGCACGTTTTGCGCCGCGCGGCGGATTGTCGCCGGGTCCGCAAAGAGCACCGTCGAGTCGAGATTTCCCTGGATCGCGACCGCGCCGCAGCGCGCCCAGGCGGCCCCGAGGTCGGTGCGCGAATCGACGCCGATCACCTCGGGTTCGCACTCGACCATCGCGTCCAGAATCCCCGCAGTCCCCGTCCCGAAGTAGATCGCCGGCACCCCGGTCGGCAATTCCGCGACAAGCGTCCGCATGTGCGGCAGCACGTACTGCCGGTAGTCTCGCGGCCCCAGAACGCCGACCCACGTGTCGAAAATCTGAAGCGCCTGCGCCCCGGAGGCGGCCTGCCGCCAGAGGTATCCGGTCAGACCCTTCACCAGTTTCTCGAGAAGCGCGCCCCATGCGTCGGGGTGCTGGCGCATGAACAAGCGCGTCTTCTCGGCTTCGCGCGCGCCGTGTCCGTCGATCAGGTACGCCGCGAGCGTGAACGGCGCGCCGGAAAACCCGATGAGCGGGACGTTGGGCGGAAGCGCGGCCCGAGTTTGACGCACCGCGTCATAGACGTACCGAAGCGCTTCCGGGTCCGCAACCTTGAGCCGCTCCGCGTCCGCGGGCGCCGTCACCCCCTGCGAGACCACGGGCCCTTCCCCTTCGACATATTCCAGCCCCGCTCCCATCGCCTCCAGGATCAGCAGGATGTCGCTGAACACGATGCCAGCGTCCACGCCGAGCTTCTTCTGCGCCGTCACCGCGACCTCCGCCGCCAGCTCCGGCCGCCTGCAAAGGTCCTTGAACGCGACCTTCTCCCGCACGTCCCGGTACTCCTTCATGTACCGCCCCGCCTGCCGCATCAGCCACACCGGCGTCATGTCCACAGGCTCGCGTCGGCAGGCGCGCATGAAGCGCGAGTCGCGAAGCGCCGCCGGCAGGGGAGGGATGGTGGGCGGCTTGCTCACTTCGCCGGAATCCGGACTTCGGCCTTGCCGCCGGCTTCGCGCACCTCATACGGCTTCGCGCCGCCGCCCCCGATCCCCGCGGAGGTGCCGTCCTTCGCGTTGAACTGCCAGCCGTGAAGTGGGCAGGTGACGACGCCGGCCTCGCACTCGCCATCGGAAAGCGATCCCCCGCGGTGCGGGCAGACGTCCGAAATGGCGGATAGTTTTCCGCCGTGCCGCGAGACGCACAAGGGGACTCCGTCGATGGTGAAGCGCCGCATGTCGCCGTCGGCGATCTTCGAGGCCCCATCGAGTTCGTTCCAGTCCTTCGAGGCCGCCGCGGGCGCGACGGCGCCTGCTCCTTCGCCCAGCCCCATGTCGAGAAACACCGTCGCCGCGTCGCAGACCTTCGTCAACCCCGCGCAGGGATACGCACAGAGAATCGCGTCCAGCACCTCGTCCTTCGACGCCCCTTCCTCCATCGCGCGCTTGATGTACTGCTTCAGCCCGCGCGGCGAATAGTTGATCGTCTTGGTCACGACCGAGATGAGCATCCGCGTCTTCGGCTCGAGGTGTTTGCCGGACTCCTTGAAGAAGGCCAGCAGATGCGTCATCGCTTCCGGCCGGACTTTCGTCAGGAATTCGCGGCCGCGAGGTTCGTCGGGAGTGGTCATGGAAGGGATCGTAACGGGAGCGGTTGATGAGGGAAAGGAACTGGCTCAATCATGGACACTCGCCCCCCTTCCGCTAGAATCCCCGCCTCTTCAGCCCCTAACCCCGGCTTCATTCGAGGCCCGACACCGTGAGCTTTGTCCCGCGCGAAATCTTTCTCACCAAGGGAATCGGCCGGCACAAGGAGCGCCTGACCTCGTTTGAGGAAGCGCTCCGGGACGCCGAGATCGCCCGCTTCAACCTCGTGCACGTGTCGTCGATTTTCCCGCCGCACTGCCGGGTGATTCCGAAGCAGAAGGGGCTGGAGAAGCTGTCGAGCGGGCAGATCGTGTACTGCGTGATGGCGCGGAACGAGACGGACGAGCATCACCGGCTGATTGCGACGTCGGTGGGGCTGTCGATTCCGACGGACGCGAACCAGTACGGGTACCTGAGCGAACATCATTCGTTCGGCGAGAACGAGGACGAGGCGGGGGACCACGCGGAGGACCTGGCGGCGTCGATGCTGTCGACGATCCTCGGCGTCGAGTTCGATCCGGACGCGAGCTGGGACAAGAAAAAAGAACTGTGGAAGATCAGCGGGAGAATCGTCCGCACGACCAGCGCTTCCCAGGGCGGCGTCGGCCAGCGCGGGCTCTGGACCACGGTCGTCGCTTCGGCGATCCTTCTTCCGTGAGCGAAGCGCCGATGAACTTCGGGGGACTTCCGCCGGGGCAGACGGACCGGGCGAAGTCGAAATTCCTCGTGCTGCCGGTGCCGTTCGAGGAAAGCGTGTCCTACGGCGGCGGGACGGCGAACGGCCCCGCGGCGGTCATTGACGCATCGCGTCAAGTGGAGCTCTGGGACGAGGAACTCCTCCGCGAGACCTGCGAAGCGGGAATTCACACGCTTCCGGAATTCAAGCCCCCGCGGATGCGCGGCGAGCGGTACCTGAAGGCGCTCGCGGAGCACGCGGCGGAGCTGATGAAGGAGGGCAAGGTCCTCGTCTCGCTCGGCGGCGAGCACTCGATCACACCGGCGCTGGTGGAAGCGGCGCGGACGAAGCATCCGAAGCTGTCGGTTTTCCAGATCGACGCGCACGCGGACCTGAGAGAGGAGTACGAGGGGAAGAAGTGGTCGCATGCGTCGGCGATGAAGCGGGTGATTGATCTCGGGTGCAAGCTGGCGCAGGCGGGGATCCGGAATTTTTCGAAGAGCGAAGTGCCGTACGTAGACCGGGGGCTGGTGGCGACGGCGCCCGCGCACCTGACGCGCACGGCAGCTGACCAGCGGAAGGCGGTCGAGCGGTTCCTGGAGCACCTGACGGACGACGTCTACATCACGGTGGACATCGACGGGCTCGACCCATCGCTTGTGCCAGGGACGGGGACGCCGGAGCCGGGCGGATTGTCGTGGTACGAGACGCTCGATTTCCTGCGGCCGATATTCGCTCAGAAGAACGTGGTGGGATTTGACATCGTCGAGGTTGCGCCGATGGAGGGCTCGAGCGTCAGCCAGTTTGTCGCGGCGAAGCTGGCTTACCGGATGATGGGGTACCGGACGATGGGAAGCTAGGGGAGGCCCTTCGGCTCGCTCCCTTCGGTCGCTCGCTCAGGGTCGGCCCCTTGACTCGTTCGCTTCGCTCGCTCGCAAGGGGCCGGCTGGCGGAGGCTGCCGGAATACAATGGGATTCGTGCTTGTACGCCCACCCGCCGTCGCAGGACTCTTCTACCCGCGCGACCCTGTCGCCCTCGGCCGTGAGATGGACCGCTGCGTGCCTGCCGGTCCCTCGCGACCCGCCGTCGGCATCGTCGCGCCGCACGCCGGATACACCTACAGCGGCGCCACCGCCGGGATCGCTTTCGCGGCCGTTGAGGTTCCTCGCGTCGTGATTGTAATCTCGCCCAATCACACGGGGCTCGGGCCGCCGCTCTCGATCTACCCGGGCGGGATCTGGAAGACGCCGGCGGGGGAGGTCGTGATCGACGATGACGCCACGGCGCGCCTCGTCCGGCTCGACCCCGATCTCACGCCGGAAACACTCGCCCACCAGGACGAGCACGGCGTCGAGGTTGAAATCCCCTTCATTCTCAGGCGCAACCCGGAAGCGCGCCTGGTCGCCATCGTTGTGGCGACGCAGGACTTCGGAATGATGGAGCGGCTGGGCGCGGCGCTCGCCCGGATCGACGGCGCGCTCATCGTCGCTTCTTCGGACATGAACCACTTCGAAGATGACGCCACCACCCGGGCCAAGGACCGCCGCGCGCTCGACCGGCTCGTCGCGATGGACGAGCGCGGGCTCGACGAGGTCTGCCGCCGCGAGAACATCACGATGTGCGGCCGCGCGCCCGCGGTGGCGATGCTGGTGGCCGCGAAGCTCCGCGGCGCAAAGAAGGCGGAGTTGCTGGACTACCGGACCAGCGCGGACGCAGGCGGCGACACCGAAAGGTGCGTCGGTTACGCCGCCCTCCGCGTGGAGCGTTGAATTGCTTTCCTGCTTGTCGTGCTGTTGAGGAAGAAATAGAGGGAGAGTGTGATTCGGCGGGTCGTGCGGAGTCGGCCAGGCAGGCTGCCAAACGGGGGGAATCACCTCGCATGGCCGAGCCAGGCCGCACAACGCCGCAAGCCCGATGCCGAGCTCCGCGATGCCGAAGCGGGATTTCGGGACCAGGCTGGTGCCGGGCGGGCGAGGCCCTGCGACCGGCGGCGGCGCCGTCGCGCCGATGGGATCGAGGGGAGGCACGGGGCGCGGTAAAATGTGTTTCCTGATCGGAACCGGCTCCGCGGGTTTCCAGTTCGGGTCGATCTTCACCTGCCCGATCGTCTTGTCGAGCGCCGCGAGCTTGTCTTTCAGCCCTTGCAGGATTTTCTGCGCGTTTTCCTTCTCCGCAGTCGTGCCCTTGCCTGAGAACCCCAGCGAGGCGCTCAGTGCGGGGTAGAACCATCCTCCCCCGACGCTGACGATGATGTTCGAGATGACGTCGTACGTCGCGGGGTCCCGCATGTTGTCGCGCGAACGGCGGAACTCGCTCAGCCCGCTGTCCAGCCTGACGAGCTCCTCGCTGATGTCGTCCACGAAGTCGCCCCAGGCAAGCTTGTTCGGCTCCTTCTTCTGCGCCTCGAATTGCGCGAAAGTCCTTTCGCAGATGCCTCGCGCTGAATCGAACGCGCGCGCATAGACCTGCTCGATATCCGCCTTCTCGCGCAATTCTTCCTCCGCCGTGCCGAGCTGGATCTCCGTCGATTGCGACTGGATCCCCGTGTTCTGCTTCTTTGCCCGGATCGCCTTGAGGATCGAATCCTGCTGGTTCTGCGAGTCGAAGGTCACACACGCCTCGTACAACCCCTTGTACACATTGCGCCCCAGCTCGTCGATCGCCGCTTCCCAACGCCCCTGCGCGTCCACACGGACCGAGTGCTGCTTGTCCAGGTATCCGGAAGCGCCCTTCAACCTCGCCTTGAACACGAGCGACGTTCCCTCGGGATACGCCGCAGTCCCGCTTCCGAGAATCGTCCGCACCATGTCACCGGTCGGGGCGTCCTTCTTTTCTTCGACCGTCGCCGAAATCGTCAGGGCCGGGAAGTCGGCTTCCCTGGCGGAGGTCGGAAGCTGAAGCGACAGCGCGACGGCGAGGCAGCAGGCGGCATGGAACGGGCGGCTCACTTCTTCGGCTCCTCGGGCGGTTTCACGCCGGACAGCGCCTGCTCGATGAGTTCAATCGCTTTCCGCGCAACTTCCTCGTTGTGCCCGATCTTCGATTCGGTCGGGGGAGTTCCATCGAAGGCAAGCTGTGCGGTGTAGGCGGCGATTCCGTAGTCGCTGAGCCTCATGACCGCGCCGGCAAGCGTGTCGTACACGTCCTGCCTGAGGATGTTCAGCCGCCTCTTCCGCCCTGCCGCGATCTCCTCGTCCAGCGCCAGCAACTGTTCCCTTGCGGCCAGTACCGCGTTCTGCCAGTTAGCCTTGTTCTTCGCCGCCGTCTGCGCGGCGTACTCGGCCTTCACTTTTTCAAAGATCGTCCGGTAGGTTTTCAGCCGTTCCTTGTACCAGGCATTCATTTCGCTCGTTTCTTTGGCGATCGCTTCGTCCGAGCCGATCTTCTGTTCGCACTTCGTGTTGTTCCGCCCGCGCTTGTCCGCCGCAATTTTCCCCACGAGCCCGGAGACCTGCAGCTCGGGGTCGAAATCGACCTGGCAGACATACATCCCGTGATAGATGTTGTCGCCCATCGGAGGCAGCTCGATTTCCCAGCGCCCCGCCGTGACGTAGCCCTGGCCTCGAATCACGAAGTTCTGGTCTTCCTTCAGGCGGATTCCGAACTGAAGCGCCGCCCCATCCGGGTACGCGGCCTCCCCGGAACCGATCAGCTTGTGCGCGACTTTCCCGGGCTTGCCCTTGATCTCTTCCTCCTTGATCACCACGCTGATCGTCATCTTCAGAGGATTCTTCGAGGGTTCGGCCACCTGGGCGTCGGCCGGGAGGGCCAGCGCGGCTGCGGTCATCAGTGCGGTCAGGACTGCGTTCGGCATCATGTCGGCGGTCTCCGTGGGCCCCTGGGGTTGCGTACTCCGGCTATCTTACAACGCGGAAGTGCGGAACCGCATTTCCGTGCAAATTCCGGACGATGTCGAAACCGGAAGCGGCCGCGAGTGGAGCGGGGTTGAAACCACACCCGAAAGTGTCACTCAGGGGTGACGGCGGTTACTCGCGCTGCCCCGCCTTTTCTTTCCTCGGGCGCGACAGCGCCAGGACCAGAAGCGCGATATCCGCCGGTCGCACGCCGCCGACCCTGGCCGCCTGGCCCAGCGTCAATGGCTGGACTTCCTCCAGACGCTCGCGCGCTTCCGCCCGAAGCTGGTGAACCGTCGCGTAGTCGAACCGGGCGGGAATCCGGCGCGATTCCATCCTGCGGAAACGGTCGATCGCGGCCTGCTGACGCGCGATGTACCCCGCGAACTTGGCCTCGAGTTCGACCTGCTCAGCGGCCTGCGCGCCGATTCCGAGCGCCCGAACTTCCGGGAACGAATTCTCCAGCGCGCTCCAGCTCATTTCCGGCCGTCGAATCCACTGAAGCGCGGAATGACCTTCCAGGAATCGGCCCGGGAGAAGCGCGGTCGCGTTCGCAATCTCCGCCTCTTTCGCCTCGAACCGCTTCCATCGCGCGTCGGGAACGAGTCCGTGGGCCCTTGCTTTCGGCGTCAGGCGCCGGTCGGCGTTGTCGGCGCGGAGGAAGAGGCGGTGTTCGGCGCGCGAGGTGAAGACGCGATAGGGTTCGCGGACGCCCTGCGTGACGATGTCGTCGACGAGGACGCCGCCGTAAGCCTCGTCGCGCGACAGCACGAGCGGGGGCTTTCCGGCGAGCTTGCCGGCGGCGTTCGCGCCGGCGAGGAGGCCCTGCATCGCAGCCTCTTCGTAGCCGCTGGTGCCGTTGATCTGCCCCGCGAAGTACAGCCCCTCGACTTTCTTCGTCTCCAGCGTCGGCCAGATCTGCGTCGGCGGGACGTAGTCGTACTCCACCGCATACCCGTAACGCATGATCTCCGCGTTTTCGAGCCCCGCGATGGATCGGATCATCAGCTCCTGCACGTCCGGCGGGAACGAGGTCGATACGCCGTTCACGTAGACCTCGCGGGTGTGACGGCCCTCGGGTTCGAGGAAGAGCTGGTGGCGTTCCTTGCCGGCGAAGCGCTGGATCTTGGTTTCGATGGAAGGGCAGTATCGGGGGCCGACGGCTTCGATCTGTCCGGTGAGGAGAGGCGCGCGGTGGAGATTGGCGCGGAGGATTTCGTGCGTGCGCTCATTGGTGTACGTGATCCAGCAGGGGACCTGTTCGACTTCGATGCGGTCGCGCAGGAACGAAAACGGACGCGGCGCCTCGTCGCCGTGCTGGAGCTTCAGCTTCGCGACATCCATCGTGCGCCCGTTCAGTCGCGGCGGCGTGCCGGTCTTGAAGCGCTCGACCCGGAAGCCGAGCGCGCGCAGCGAGTCGCTGATGTTCTCGGCGGTCGGTTCGCTCGCGCGGCCGCCGGTCTGCCGCTGCTCGCCGATGTGGATGAGCCCCTTCATGAAGGTGCCGGTCGTCACGACCACGGCGTCCGCGCGATACAACCACCCGGACTTCGCGATCGCGCCTTTCGCGCGGCCTCCTTCCACGACGATCTCGTCGACGATGTCCTGCCGAAGAGTGATCCCGGGCGTCTCTTCCACCCGGTTTTTCATCCACAGCTGGTACGCCTTCTTGTCGGCCTGCGCCCGCGGGCTTCGCACCGCCGGACCTTTGCTCGTGTTCAGCTCGCGGAACTGGATTCCCGTGGCGTCGATCGCCTCCGCCATGGCGCCACCCATCGCGTCGATCTCGCGCACGAGGTGGCCTTTCGCGACTCCGCCGATCGCCGGGTTGCAGCTCATCTGCGCGACGGTGTCGAGCTGAATGGTCGTCAGGAGGACGCGCGCGCCCATCCGGGCCGCGGCGAGAGCCGCTTCGCAGCCGGCGTGGCCGGCGCCGATGACGAGAACGTCGAATTGAGTCGGGAACGCTGAGGGCATCGCGAGAACTTCAACTTTCAAGTTTCAACTTTCAAGCAAACGAAAAACTACAAGACGCCAACTTCAAGGACGGCCGTTAGCCCGGGTCGTTGTTGAAGTCGCCGTCTTGTAGTTTTTCGTTTGCTTGAAAGTTCGCGGTTTTGAAGTTGCTTTTTCCGGGCTACTGCGCGGTCGAGTACAGGACCACCGCCGTCACGTCCTCCCCGGCCCTCGCCACCTGGAACCCATGAATTTCCGAGGGCCCCAGCGACTTCAGGAACTCCGCGAGCACCCCGTCGAATTCCGCTTCCTTCGCCTTGAGCGTCTTGTGGCGGTAAGCCGGAGCCGGCGCGTACACGGGCTCGCTGTGCACGCTCGCGATCTGCTGCATCATCCCCTGCAGATTGGGGAGCCTCGGGAGAAACCGCTCCTCGATCTTCTGCACGTCGTACGGCGACCAGCCGCCCTCTTCCATCGCCGACAGCGCTTCTTCCGCCTCGATCAATTCGTCGATCATCTGCTCGACCAGGCGCCGGTGAAGCCTCTTCAGGAGCCCGACGGCTTTCTGCGCGCGCCTCTCGACGATTCGCTGCGCAGTGGGATGTCTCGGCGACGGCTTCATGGGGGCGAAGTATAGCACAGCGCCGCTCGTCAGGATTCCCGCATCACTTCACAGCCTCGCCGATCCCTGCGACCATCACGCCTCAACTTTCCGGAGACTCCCGCGATGGGCAAGA
Source organism: Planctomycetota bacterium (assembly GCA_009773755.1). Lineage (GTDB taxonomy): Bacteria > Planctomycetota > MHYJ01 > WSZJ01 > WSZJ01 > WSZJ01. Next base: position 23,327 of record WSZJ01000105.1, read on the forward strand.
ACGGCCGCCTCTCCCGACCCTATCTCGTCGACAACCCGGGCAAGTTCCGGCTGCGCAATATCGATCCGGACGACACGCACGGCATCGAGGGTGAGAAACAAGCGCTCGAAATTCTCCAGCGCGGCGTCGATCGCCTCGCGGAAGAACAGGAAAAGCTCTACGCGGACAATTCCTGGGCGCTGCTTCTCGTGTTCCAGGCGATGGACGCGGCGGGGAAGGACTCCACGATCAAACATGTCATGAGCGGCGTGAATCCCGCGGGATGCCAGGTGCACTCCTTCAAGGCACCGAACGCGGAGGAACTCGACCACGACTTCCTGTGGCGGTGCGCGAAGTGCCTTCCGGAGCGCGGGCGGATCGGCGTCTTCAACCGGTCGTACTACGAAGAGGTTCTTGTCGTGCGCGTCCACGACGATTTCCTTCTGCGCCAGGGGCTCCCCGAGAAGCTCCTGACGAAGAAGATCTGGGACGAGCGCCTCGAGGACATCGCGGACTGGGAGAAATACCTCACGCGAAACGGAGTCGCCATCCTCAAGTTCTACCTGCACGTCTCGAAAAGGGAGCAGCGGAAGCGTTTCCTCGCCCGCCTCGACGAGTCGGACAAGAACTGGAAGTTCAACGCGGCGGACGTGAAGGAGCGGGAGCACTGGGACGAATACATGGAGGCGTACGAGTCGGCGATCCGGGCGACGAGCACGAAGGAAGCGCCGTGGTACGTGGTTCCCGCGGACCACAAGTGGTTCACGCGGGCGGTGGTCGCGGACGCGATCGTCGCGAGGCTGAAGGAAATGGACCTGAAGTTCCCGGTGATGAACGCGGAAAGGCTGAAGGACCTGGAGGAGAGCAGGCGGGCGCTTCAGAATGGGCGATCCGTGAGACGAAACAAAGGCGGAATCGACTGATCGCGCGGGGCAGCCGGCCTAATGGTTCGGCACGCTTGATTCCGCAGGTCGCGCCCTTCGGACGCGACCCACGGAATCAATGCTGACTCACCACTAGAACGTCAACCCCACGCCCACGAACCATCCCTGCAGCTTCGCTTCGAGTTTCAGCTCCGCGCTCGAATCCCACCTGGCATCAAGCAGGATGAAGCGGTATCCGCCGGCGACGTAGATGAAGCTGGCCAGGTACACGCGGGCTTCGATCGCAGCGTCGATAAACGTCCCCTGGATCTTGGGGAAGAACCCACCGATGTGCATTCCCGCCGCCTCCACGTTGATCTTGAAGCAGTTGAGGAACGCAACGCTTGCGGAAGCGGAGACAACCGGGATGAGGCCGGTTTTCGAGACGTCTTCGTCGATGCCGGTCAGCGCGTTCTGGATCGCCGCCTCGAGGCCGAGGTAGCGGCCGCCGATGCCGATCGCGACCTCGAGTCCGATTTCCTTCGAGCTTCCGGCGTCGACGATGAGGAAGCCGGCGTCCAGCGCGCCGAATCGGACGGTGGCTTGCGCGTCGACCGTGGTTCCCGCGGTAAAAACGAGATCCTTGAAGCGGATGGTCTTTTCGAGCCGTTTGGATTCGTCGAATGTCACCTGAAAATAGGCGGCGCGGACCTGAATCTTCTTGAGCCGGAGGTACGCGACGCCCTCGATGAGCGGATCCGCGGGCTCTTCGAAGTCCAGTTCGTCGGGAAAGTCGATCTTGGAGCCCGACAGCAGACTGGTGTCGGCCTGGATTTCTCCCGAGAGGGTCGCGAACCAGTACCGTCCCTCCACTTCGAGCGTGTAGTCGTCGATGGTCTTGTCGCTGGGGTCGAGCAGGCCTCCCGCCTGGCAGGGAAGGACGCAGACCGCGAGGGCGATGAGAAGCGCGACTCGATTCATGAAGCGACTCCTGTGAGGGGGGGCTACCAACGCAGCTTCTCCGCAAAGTACGCAGGCATTTCCTTCACGGCGATCCGTTCCTGCGTCATTGCGTCCCGCTCGCGCACGGTTGCCGTCCCGTTTTCGATCGTATCGAAATCGATCGTGACGCAGAAGGGCGTCCCGATCTCGTCCTGTCGGCGGTAGAGCTTCCCGATGTTTCCGGTGTCGTCGTACCAGACGGTGTGGTCGCGGCGAAGCGTCTCGGCGAGGCCCTTTGCGATGTCGACGATGCGCGGCTCGTTCTTCTTGAGCGGGAGCACGGCGACCTTGACGGGCGCAAGCGCGGGATGGAAATGAAGCACGATGCGGGACTCGTCCTTTACCGGCTGTTCCTCGTAAGCGTCGATCAGGAACGCGAGCGTTCCGCGGTCCGCGCCGGCGGACGGCTCGATGACGTAGGGGACGATGTGCGTCTTCGTCTCCTCTTCAAAGTAGGAAAGAGTCTTTCCGCTCGCCGTCGCGTGCGCCTTCAGGTCGAAGTCCGTCCGATTCGCGATCCCTTCGAGCTCGCTCCACCCCATCGGGAAGGCGTACTCGATGTCGAAGCACCCCTTGGCGTAATGCGCGAGCTCGTCCTTCGCGTGCTCGCGCAATTTCAGGTTTTCCTTTTTCATCCCGTACTTCGGGTACCACCCGAGCCGCGTGTCGAGCCACTCCTTGTGCGCCGCTTCGTCCGTCCCCGGCTTCACGAAGTACTCGATTTCCATCTGCTCGAACTCGCGCGTCCGGAACGTGAAATTCCCCGGCGTGATCTCGTTGCGGAACGCCTTCCCGATCTGCCCGATCCCGAACGGCAGCTTCTTGCGCATCGTCTGCTGCACGTTCTCGAAGTTCACGAAGATCCCCTGCGCCGTCTCGGGGCGCAGGTACACGACCGCGGTCGTGTCCTCCACGGGCCCCATGAAGGTTTTGAACATGAGATTGAAGTTCCGCGGCTCCGTCAGTTCCCCGCCGCAAGACGGACACTTGTCCGCCTTCTTGTCCGACTTCGCATGCGTCACGGCGTCGGGCCGCGCCGAAGGGAGGTGGTCCGCGCGGAACCGCTTCTTGCACCCCTTGCAGTCCACCATCGGGTCCGAGAAGTTGTCGACGTGCCCCGACGCCTTCCACACGCGCGGGTTCATGAGGATCGAAGCGTCGAGCCCGACCATGTCCGGGCGTCTCTGCACCATGTCGCGCCACCACGCCGCCTTGACGTTGCGCTTCAGTTCCGCCCCGAGCGGCCCGTAGTCCCAGCACGACTCCTGGCCCCCGTAAATCTCGGAGCTCTGGAAGATGAACCCGCGCCGTTTGCACAGGTTGACGATCTTGTCCATCTCGATCGGCATAGGTCCTCTTGATCGCGTGAACCCGCAGGAAGTTCGAAGAGTCGGGAAGGGTAGTGAGCCCCCGCAATCCTTGCAAGCAGCGCAGTTTCCTTTCCCTTTCCCTTTCCCTTTCCCGCGAGCGACGATCGTCACCACTCCTGATGAACCCCCCCGCCTCCGATCTACGAGACTCCCTCGAATCCGCCAGATGGTTCCGCAACGCCGGCACAATGGCCGCCAAGTCCGACAACCGAACCCTCTTCCTCTCCAACTGGCCTGACGCGTTCACCGCCTGCCGCGCCGAATCCTGGGAGCAGATCTGCCGCGTCACGGCAAATCTCCTGTTCGAGTACGTCGCGAAAATCGACCCGCAGGAAGCCCGCGAGTGGCAGGAGGCCGTCGCCGAGATGTTTCAGTACACCGCGGACCTTCTCCCGCGCAAGGCCATCGATATCATTCAGACCCAGACGCCGACCCCCGTTTTCATCTCCAGCCTCGCCTGGACCGTCCAGCACGCGCTTCTCGAGGCAGAATTCTGCGGCGGCACCGGACCCCTCTGGTACGGCGCGCTGGCGGACTGGATCGTGAAGGGGCATTTCCCCTGCGGCTGGAGCGGCGTGTGGCCGAAGGGGGGGCGGTTGATCGTGCTCTAGCGGCCTTCAGCGACTGAGCCGATCGCTCCACCACCTCAGCGCTTCTTCCGCCCTGCTGGGTCGAACACGATCGCCATCCAAGAGAAGGCAATCCGTCTCATTCGATCTGTTGAAAAGCCTGCGCGCGGACATAATGTGGCCCTTCGCAATGCGACCAAAAAATCCGGACGCAACGCTTGCGTCGGCCTTCAACCCTTGAGCCGCGAAAAATTCGACGACGTCGCGACTGGAACGGATCTCGTCTCCGACAGGGACTTCGCGGACCAAATTGGTCCAGGACTCCGCTTCGTGGACTCTTGCGAGAGATTCACAGAGGGCGACTGCGAATTCGAATCGGTCCAGCGTCCGCACCCATTCGATGAGCTCCAATTCTTGCGCCGCATCGAGGTGGCCCAGAGCGAGCAGGGAGATACCAGCGGCGGCACTTCGACTCAACGGTTCGTATCCGTTTTCCGAATGGAACCCTTCGAATGGTTTGCGGAGCGCATCCACGGTCTGCGCGTCGACCTGCTTCGGACGTGCATGACGAAGGCACATCGCAACCTGCTCGCCCTCGTGTCGGTCACCGTCCCGGATGATTCCAAGAGCGTTCCCTGGAACCGCCCCGAGTTCGTCGAATCTCCAGAACGCGTACCAATCTCGTTCGCCGGAAGGCACTGACGCTGCCTTTTGCAGCAGAGTGACGTCGCTTGGCTCTCCGGTCATCGCGAGCACAGCGGCGCCGCACTGAAGAGACATCGTTCCGTCCAGGGATCGCAGTCGACCAAAGGCGTCTTCGCCCCCCGCAAGGGCGAGTGCCCAGCAGGCGTCGTATAGCTGTTTGTGGCTGGGTTCGTTGGAAGAGACCTCCGCGTTGTCGAGGACTTCGTCGAGCGTTGAAGAATCGCCAAGCATCGCCAGGGCAGAGATCAGAGACGATTGGCCTTCCTTCGAAGCGGATTTCAGCGATTTGATGATCGCGCCGCTGCCTTCAGAGTACCGCAGGTACCCGATTGCAATAGCGGAGGCCTTTTTAACGTCTTCGGAAGGGTCTGCAAGAAGGTTCACGAGAAAAGGGCCGAGGACCTGACTTCCGGATCTTCCAGCCGCATAGGCGGCGTTGCGTCGGACGTCTGACGACGGGTCCGTCATGAGTTTCCTGAGCGATTCCTCGGGGTCGTCGGCCCAGCTGAGCAGCCAGGAAGCGCGCCGCCGAATCGATTCGTCGGGCGAGTCGAGCGCGGACGAAAGTGTTGATGCGGGGAAGTCCTCTCGGAATCGCTTCAAATCCACTCGAGTCCGAATTTCCTCCCGCATGACGGCTTTGAGGAGGCAATCAAGGTGACGTTCACTTCCAACCGTACAAAGCGTCTCGACGGCGGCTTCGCGCACGTCCCGGTCGGCATCTTCAACAAGGGGAACCAGGAGATCGGAGCTTTCGGTTCGAAATTGCTGCCTGATGAGAGTACAGCAGGCCACACGACCTCCCGCAGCGCTGGACTTCGCAAGGGATTCCAGGAGTGCGGCGTCTTCGCCAACTCCCAGGATTGCGGCGGCCTGAAGGAGATCGTCTCCGAATGGCAGATCATTTGGTTCGAACCTCTGGAGCGCACGACACACCGCGGGGGCGGCCTCACGAAATCGAAGCCGCCAGCAATTGAGAGCCGCCCATTCCGCCGCCCTGGCATCCTCTGAGTCGCAGATGCGCACGAATTGAGATCGGCAGGCAAGAGCTCCATGGAATCCCCTCAGAAACTCAAGGAGCGCCAGTTCGGACAACCATTTCTCATCGAGCATGAGATTGGCAAGGCCCTCCAACGACGCGGCCTCGATCTTGCTTTCGTTCCAGGCCCTGCACGCCACTTGAAGAAGATCTCTGGGATCCCTTCGCGACGAATCGTGAATGGCCGCCACGAACTCCGATCCGAGAGATGCAAGAGCATCCGAGACTCGTCTACGAGATCCGATGGTCGTAGAAGCCGTCGACGAGAGCGCGACAACTTCCGCGTCCTCCGAATGCCTGGCCTCCTTGAGGTACTCCATGTCCTCCGGCATCCAGTCGGCTCCCCGCACCAGCAGAGCCTCATGCGCAGCGGTTCTCTTGCTGTGATCTGGAGATCCAAGCGCGGAGACCAGATCCTGCATTTCCCGGGATGGCTGGCGTCGGGGAGGCCGTGACTCGGCTTTCGATTCGACGGGGCGATCGTCAGGCGTATCGCTGCAAGCCGAAAGCAGAACGCAAAGAGCCGGAGTCAGAGTGCGGCGCAGCAGAATGTACTTTCCAGGCCGGGCAGAGGTCAGGTCGACAGGGAAGCAGGATGGCATCGTTGTTCGAAGCTCTAATGCCCCTCCTGCTTCATCTTCTTAAGCCCATCCTTCGCGCCCGAATGGTCCGGCTGGATCTTCAGCACCGTCTCAAACGCGTCCTTCGCTTCCTTGTACCTGTTCCGGATGTACTCGACGTTCCCGAGGTTGAACCAGGCCGGGACGCATTTCGGATCGATCTCGATCGCGGTCTTGAACGCCGCCACCGCCTTCTCGTACTCGGCGGTCTGCGATCGCACGGCGCCGATATTGATCCACGCCTCGACATAGTCCGGGGCGAGGTCGAGCGCCTTCTCGAAAGCCGCCAGCGCGTCGGGGTAGCGGTTCATCTTGAACAGCACGGTACCCAGGTCGTAGAGCGGCTGCGCGTCGTCCGGCCGCAACTTCGCCAGCGTCGTGTACTCTTCAATCGCGCGCTTGTTGTCCCCCAGCCTCGCCGTCAGGATCGCCAGGTTCTGGTGCGTGTCCGCGTGCTTCGGCAGCAGTTCCGCGCAGATGTCGAATTGCCCGACTGCCTCCGCCTCCTTCCCCTCGTGCACCATCTCCACGCCCTTCGTGTACGCGTCCATGAACTTCTTCATCTCCGCTTCCGTCAGGTCCGGTTTCGGGACCAGGTCGAACGACGCAAGCGCCTCCTCGAAATCCGGAACAAATCCTTCGAGCTTCGCGGCGGCCCCCGTGAAGAACACAAGGTAGAACATCCCTTTGTCCGGGCCGCCCAGGGCATGAAAGTGCCCCATCGCGTCGCCCTTCTCGCCCGTAAACGTCCCCGCGAAAACCTTCGCCGGAAGTTTTCCCAGCTGCGCGCCCTTCTCGAACTTCGACACGTATTCCTTGAACGCGCCGCGGTACGTCTTCGCGAACGTCTCGTGGAGCGTCCCCAGGCTCGCATCGCTCTTGATGATCCACACGTCCATCTTGAACGGCGTCTCCGCGTTCGGGAACGCGAACGTAGCCTTTGAGTTCTTGGAAGAGGCGATCTTCTTCCATCCCGGTGGCGGCCGGACGGCGAAGCCGTTGAGGATGTCCACGTATTTCGGCGAAGCGACGACCTTGCGTTCGCGCGGCGGAGCGTCGGGATTCGCGACGGCGGGGAGCGCCTTTTTCTCGATGGTGTCGATCTTGTCGCGGGCGATCTTGATCGTGCCCCCGCCGAGGGTCTTGAGGACGACGGGATCACCTTCGTCGATGACCGTGCCGACCACGGTGCCACCGTTCTTGAGGTGGACTTCGTCAGCGAAGGCGGACAGCGCGGATAGCGCGAGGAGCAGATGGAGGAGTCGCATCGCCGGAGTATAGCTGTCGCGAGCTCGGAGGGAGCGGGCCCTTCGACTCGCTTCGCTCGCTCAGGATGGGCGAGCGGGCGAGCG
>WSZJ01000106.1 GCA_009773755.1 Planctomycetota bacterium
AGCGCGCGCTCGCAAGCCGCGACCGCGTCCCGCACCGAGGCCAGCGCCCACTCGCGCTCGAACGCCCGCTGCGGGTCGACGCCGCCCGCACGGTACTCCGCCACCCGGCTCTCGACGTCGCCGACCCGCATCCAGCCGCCCCCGCGCTTCGCCGCCCTTTCCTCGACCGTCCGATCCTTATGGAAGCGCTTGAAGAGGAGGAGCAGCCACGAACGGAACCGCCCCTGCGCCGGGTCGAACGCCTTCATGCGAGGCCCTTCCATGAGGTAGGCGAGAAATCCATGCACCATGTCCTCGGCGTCGTTCTGCTTGAGGCGCCGTTCAAGGAGGGCGAAGACGAGCATGGGCCGCGCGTAGCGCCGGTAGAACTCATCCCAGACTTCCGGCCCCGGGACCGCGAGCCGCCGGACGAGCCCGAGGCTGGTGGGGGGAAAGGGCCCGTGCGAGAGCGATCCGGTGGCCATGCGCCGCTGGGGATCTTACCGCGGAAGCACGACGCGGAGCACAGCCGGGGTCTGCGGGCGCTCAAGGGCGCGCCGGATCACGAGCTTGAACCTCGGGTCCCAGCCGTGCGCGCACCTCCCGCACGAGAGCGTCACGCGACGGCGGGTCTTCACTTCAGTGCCGCAGGCCGGGCAAGCATAGAGCCACTTGTAGGGTCGCCCCGGCATGGGCCGGGCCTTGACGTCGCACCCGAGCCGCTTCGCCTCGGCCCGGAATTTCCTCCCGTGCCCCAGCACGCCGGCGGCGTGGATCAACTCGTGCTTGAGGGTGTTGAGGATTTCCTGCGGAAACACTGCGTGATACCGCCAGCTCAGCCGGATCACGCCGCGCTTGTAGTAGCAGAGCCCCGCGCTCCTCCACATCCGCCGGCTCCACTGGACCCGGTAAGCCAGCCGGCAGTCGGGGAAATACTGGGCCACCAGCGCCTTCAGCGCGGCATCCAGTTCGTGCTCCTCCGGAAGGGAAGCGCTCATTGATCGCTCCTTTTACGCTGGAGGTCCCTCGCGGGTCAACGTCCAGCGTTCCTGAGGCGCCTCGGTTTCCGCCGAGAATTCTCAAGAATCGTCGCGGCATTCCGCACTCATGAAAGGGCGGGGGGCGAACGGGCATCGAACGGAGGAAGCATGAGGTTCCCGGTTCTGCTGGTGCTGGTTCTGTGCGGCGAGTCGCTGGCCGAGACGACCGTCGGCGGGCTGGAGCTCGGCTGCATGGACGTGGGCGAGGTGTCCGTCGTGACGATGCGCGCCGACGCCCTGAGCAGCTCCTACTCCGCCGATCGGGGCGCCCTCGTCTACAGGGACCATCACGTCTCGGAACCGTTCGCGGACGTGTACGTGTGCGTGCCGGTCACTCTCCATGGACCGGCGTATTACTTCTCCGGCGTGGCCGTGCTCGCGGATCTCGCGTCGACATCGAAGCATGCCGATGCTCGCGGATTTTCGAGCGACGATTCGATCCTGGGCCAGGAATTCGGCCACCGCTGGATTTCCTACAACATCCCCAGGCCCGTGGTGGCAGACGGTCGCACGACGGAGGCAGGCCCGGCTGGAGTTTTAATCGACACGGTCCGCGACTTCAGCGAGACGGTCCTGCCCGGGGACATCGTCCTGTTGCCCGGCTCCGGAGACTTCCGGGAGTTCCTGGTGAGCACCGTTTCCGCCCACACGCTGAGATTCGCCGCCGAGGTCCCCGGGATCGCCCCGGAACCCTCACTTCCGTCGGGAGCCCAGTATCGCGTCAGGAGTCACGAGCTCGTCGGACGCCAGCAGGCGCACTGGAGCCCGTGGGCGGACACGGACGGTTCCTACATCGACGGGTACGCCTGGCAGGACCAGGGCGATGGCACGTTTGTCGCGACCGCGTCCACGGACCGTTACGGCCCCTGGGACCTGTACTTCATGGGGCTCAAGCCGGTGAACGAGCTTCCCTCGATGTTCGTCATCCGCGACCCGCAGTGGATCTTGCAAGGCCTGGTTGCGGCCGGTACGCGGCGCGATTTCAGCCCCGGACAGATACTTGCCGGTACCCGCGACGTTTCGTTCCAGCCGCGGAATTTCCGGGTGCGCTGGATCATTGTGACCACGCTCGGAAGCCCGGTGGACCTGGAGTCCGTCGAGCGGATCGATCAGCTCAGGCGAGACTGGACCACGAGATTCCAGGGACTCACGCTCGGGCCGTCGGGCGAACGACGGGGCTCCCTCACCACGATCCGCAGCGAGGAGCGTCCCGATCCCGTCGTGGCGCGGATCGATGCGCCTCTCCGAGGCGGACCGGGGGAACGATTCTCGTTCACGCTGGATCTGCACAACCAGAGCAGCACGGCGGCAACGGGGTTTTTCGTCGCCGTGCGCACCCTCCCGGGTCCCTCGTGGCCCCTGGCGCGACTCTGGGTCCCGGGCCTCGGCCCTCACGAGATTCTGTCCCGCGCCGTCACGATCACGCTTCCATCCGCTTCAGGCCTTTTCGCATCGCGCGCCTACCAGGGGTCATTCCAGTTGCAGGTGACGGTGGACGATTCCCGGTTGATTCCGGAGGCGGAGGAAGTTCACAACCAGCGGGAGGTCGCAGTCATCTGGTCTCCCGCGGTCGGCTCCGATCTCACTTCGACAACCCCCACAACGGCGGAACCCGTCTCCGATGGATCGTGCGTGTACGTCGCTCGCCGATCCCGGGAGCGTGGATCGTGGATCGAGACCATCGACCCCGCCGATCCGCTCCGGCTCCGGCTGCGTACGGCCACGCCCGCCGGCATCTGGATCGCCTCGATTGCGTCGGGGCCCGCGGTCCTCGCCGCTGCAGACGTCGATGGCGTCCGGATCTACCCGACTCCGCTGGGGCCCTCCGCGACGCCCGTCCAGTTTCTCGCCACCGGGCCTGCCTTCCACGTGTGTTTCCTGGGGGACGTCCTCTACGTCTCCACCCAGCGCGGCATCGATGTCTTCACGGGCGTCGGCCAGGCCGGAAGAGCAACCGTCGCGACGACGCTGGAAGGCGATGCTCTCGGTCCGATGCGCGTGGTCAACTCCCGGCTCTACGTCCCCACGCCGCAGGGCGTCCTGGAATACGACGTCCGTGCGCCGTCCAGCCCACTCCTCGTCCGCACGCTCGAAGCAGGCCGGCTCACGATATCGGCCGCTGTGAAGGGGGACACGCTGTTCACCGTGATCCCCGGGGACGGCGTAGTCGCGGTCCGGCTTGCTTCGGGTGAGAGACTCTCCCGTTTGCGTGCGAACGACGTCCGGAGAATCCGTGCAATCGGCGAATTCCTCGTGGCGGATTCAGGAGCCGTTCTGGGGTTCGACGGATCGACCCTGACATTCCTTGGGAAGCCACCTTTCACCGAGAGTCTGCTGCGAGTCGGCGAATTCCAGGGATGGACGGTAGTCGCGGATCAGGGACTGAAGTTCTTCAGCCCGTCCGGAGTCACGTATCGATTCGTCCGCGGCGACGCGAATGCTGACGGCCGCGTCGACACGTCGGACCTCGTCCGCATCCTGGACGTGCTCTACTCCGGCGGGACATTCGCGGGTCTTCACGACGCGTTCGATGTCAATGACGATGGCTTCACCGACGTCAGCGACGTGGTCACCCTCGCAGGCTACCTGTATCAGGGAGGGGCGCCGCCGCCGGCGCCGTTCCCCTCCGAGGGAATCGACCCGACGCCCGATGGGCTGGGATACGTGCGGCCAAGATGAGCGGTGAACTATGGGTGGCGATTTGTGAGAAGCGGCAATACGGTCGCCGCCAGCCTGGCTCTGGGCGCGGCGAGGAGTGAAATTCCGGAATCTGGCAAGAAACTCCGCCCGCAATGGCACTCCTCTATTCAGCCGCGGAATCTCCCGGGCAAGGAGGATCTCCTGATGAAGAGCCTCGCCGTAGTCTCCATGTTCCTGGCGTCCGCCCTCTCAGCGAGCGCTGAAGGCTGCCGCCGCGACCGCACCGGCCTCAACTGGGTCCTCCCGTTCACCGAGGCCCGCAAGAAAGCGGCCGCAGAAAACCGTCTGCTCATGATCAAGCCGATCGCGTTCGGCACCTCAGCCGACGGCGGTTGGTGACCGGCCGGAGAGGTGCTGAGGGCGGGTCCCTTCAGCGACGAGCGCATTCTCCGCCTCGCGAACCGGCGATTCGTCCCGTTCTATTTCGACCTCTCGACGCGCGGCGCGGCGGGCGACGCTGACGCGCGGGAGTTCGTCATTGGGGCGCGCGCGGAGCTTGGGGGAAGCGGCATCGCCCCTCCGCCGGTGATGTTCATGACTCCCGAGGGCAAAATCCTCGGCGAAGCGGGGAATTTCGTCACTGCGGACGAGGTGCTGCGGGAGATGCGGCGCGTCCTTCGCGAGAACCCGGAATTCGACCTGGCGCCAGCGATCGAGAAGGACGCGAAGACGCCGATGCAGCGGGCGGAGATCCAGTTCGACCTCGGAGACTACGCCGCGGTTGAGATGACGCTTCGGACGGATAAGACTCCCGAGGCGATCTGCCTCAAGGCAAAGGCCGCGCGGTTCGACGGGCGCTGGGAAGCGATGGAGAAGCACCTGTCCGCATTGAAGTCCGGCGAGATGGAGAACGACGTGCGCGTCGAGCGGGCCTGGCGCCTCTGGCACGGGAAGGAATTCGAGAAACTCCGCGAGCACCTCAAGGAATTCCCGAAGAGCAGCCCGAGGTACACGGAGGCCCGGTACCTGGAAGGGCTGGCGGTCTTTCACGCCGGGAAGCAGGAGGACGCGCTCGAGATCTGGGAGCGGACGATCCGCGGGGCCGACGAGGACCGCTGGGTCTATCGAGCGGACTGGGCGTGGGGAACGCTGAAGTTCGAGGGGAGAAAGCGATTCTCGGACGCCCCGGGGGACCGGACACCTCTCGGCCGGATCGGGTACCTGGGCGGCAAGAACCCTGACCTGCAGGGCCCGTGATGACGTGGAAAATATTGGGGCGGAGGCGAGAAGAACCGGGGAATTGCGCACTTAAGGACGCGGAAGGGGGGAATTCGAGGAGATCGTCGCCATGCGCAACCACGCTTGTGCCCTGGCCCTTCTGTGCTTCGCGCTTCCCGTCGCGGCGCAGTCCCCGACGTACGGCGGCACAGAGAGTGGATGCATCGACGTGGGGGGCGTCTCGGTGATCACGACCGACGCGCAGACCGGCTCGGGCGACGCGGAAGCAATCTTCAGGAACCATCATCCGGGGTACGACCCGGAGTGCACGATCTGGATGACGCCAACGGGCACCGGCGTGTATCACATCCGCGTCTTCAACTGCGGCCCTTGCGGGCCCGGATGGCCCTGGACGGAAACGCTGGACCAGACATGGATGGGCAATCCCGACTGGATCCTGGCGGGCCGCGGTTGCACACGCTCGTGGTACGTGCTTCCGCAGGAATTCATCCACCACTGGGTGGCCAACAACATTCCCCGTCCGCTGCTCGAGTCGGGAATCGCGGAGGGAGCGTCCGAAACGGGAGTGCTCCGCGACGACTCCGCGGACTTCAGCTCCGTTCTGCCGGGTGATCACCTCTTTTTTCCCGACGTCTTCCCGATAGGAAGGAACTTTGAAGTGACGACGGTTGGCTCCGACGGAAAGTCGCTCACGTTCGCAGAGTTCGTCGAGTGGGACGGGTCGCTCTTCCCTTACGCGCCGCCCGCCGGCACGCGATACGAGGCGCGGTCGGTGGATCTGACCGGACGCCAGTGGGCCCACTGGAACCGATTCGCCCAGGCGGACGGCTCCTGGTTCGACGGCAACGAGTGGCGCGACAACGGCGACGGCACCTTCACCGTTGTCGGCGCGGAGTACCGGCTCAACGACTGGGACCTCTACATGATGGGGCTCAAGCCGCGTGAGGAACTGCGGCCGATGTGGACGATCAAGAATGCGGACGACCCGGCGTCACCGCCGCCCTGGATCAACGCGAACACGGTGCGAGGCGTGAAGCGGACCTACAGTGTGGAGCAGATCCTCGAAGCGACGGCACCCCAGGAAGGCAGCGGACTGCAATCGCTCGATTTCCAGCCGCGGGCAATCCGGACTCGCTTCATTCTCTGGACCACTCTGGGCAACCCCGTTCCCGCGGAGATGGTGGAGCGCATCGACCAGTTCCGGCGCGACTGGGGTACGGAGTTCCAGCGCGAGACCGCAGGCCCCGGAGGCGAGACTCGGGGACGGCTGATCACGGTGACGGACACGGAAAAACCGGATTTGGTCATTTCGGAGCTGAGTTGCGCGACGCGGCTTTCCTCGGGCGACACAGTCGAGGCGCGCGCCCTGATCCACAACCAGACCGAGACTGCGGCGGGAGCGTTCGACGTGACGCTGCGCCTCCGCCCCGGCTCGTGGACGATCCTGTCGCGAGTCTCGCTGTCGGGGCTCGGGCCGCACGAGATGCGGGAAGTAGTGCTGCCGTTCACGGTGCCGTCGGCATTCTCAGTGTTCGGGTACCGCACCTACCAGGGGTCGTTCTCCGTCGAGGTGACGGTCGACCCGTATCAGCGCGTTGTAGAAGCGGAGGAGCTGCGAAACAGCCGCCGGATCGAAGTGACCTGGGTCCCGTCCGTCGGACTCGACCTTGAAGGCGAGGGACGGATCGTGGACGGACCGGTCACCGACGGCGTGAAGGCCTACGTGCTCCGGCGCAACGAGGAAGGCAGTCGCTTCTGGATCGAAGAGCTGTCGCTGAACGATCCGCGCGACTTGAAGGTCGTCCGGTCGATCGAGCTGGGCACGCGCGCTTCGTGCCTTGCGGCGCGGCCCGGATTGCTGGCCGTCGGCGCCTGGAACCTGTGGGCCTCCAAGCCTGAAGTCCGGCTTTACCGCCTGCCCCTGAGCACGGGCGCTTCTCCGGCCCGGGTCCTCACGATCCCCGAATCGGGCGGCTGGACCGTTCCTCGCGACCTGGTTTTCAACGGAGACTTCCTCTACATGTCGCCCTCGACCGGCGGGCCGGCGGTGGTGGAGGGCCTGGCCTCGCCGGAGAGCGCGCGCGTGGCGACTATGGTCCCCTTCATCGGCTGGATCAACCGGCTGATCGTTCACGAGGGCCGGCTCCTGTGCGCATCAAGCGAGGGCTTGATCGAATACGACATCGCAGACCCGCGAACGCCGGTGCGGCGCCCGGACCTGGCGACGATCCCTGCAAACGGGTACTCGATCGTTGCGAAGGACGCCTGCGTCATCGGCGGGACCCTGTATGGTCTGTTCGCGAATGGCCGCCTCGTCGCAGTCGACCTCGCTTCGAAACAGGTTCTCTCCACCACCCGCCTGAATCTGCGGATGGGCTGGGCGCGGTCGCTCGCCCGCGCAGGCAACTTTCTCCTCGTCCAGTCCACCGACGCGTCCTCGCTTGTCCTCTCGGCCTCCGGCGGTTCGGTGACGTCCGCAGGCGAGTACTTTGGAACTGCGAAAGTCGCCGAAGATGTCTTCGCTCCCGTCCGCCGCTCCGCCGAATTCCGCGGGTGGCTCCTCTTCTCGGACGATCACGGCGCCCGGGCGTTCAGCCCCACCGGCGTCACCGACCGTTTCGTGCGGGGCGATGCCAACGGCGACGGCTCCGTCACGGCCGCCGACATTACCGAAATCACGAACGTCCTTTTCCTCGGCGGAACTTTCGCCGGACGCCACGACGCCTTCGACGTCAACGACGACGGCGCCGTGGATATCTCCGACGTCGTCTTCCTGTCGTCGTGGATTTACCAGGGCGGATCGCCCCCGCGCTCGCCGTTCCCCGGCGCCGGCACGGATCCGACGCCGGATGCCCTGAGATACGTGAAACCGCGCTGACTCGAAAGGAACCCTCATGAACCCGCTTCGCTTCTTCCTCATCTTCCTCCCTTTAGCCGCCGGAAGCGCGCTCGCCCTCTGCACCGCGATCGGCCGGGGAGAGTCGGCGAAGGTCCCTCGGATGCCGTGCTTCGAAGAGCGACCCCGTTGCGTTGCGGAAGAGACGCCCGACCTGCCGCGGGCACGGCCTGCGCTTCCGGAAATGGCGCAGCCCGGCGGAGGCGACACGGCGGCCTGCCTCGCAAGGATGAGGCAGGCCTGCGATTCGCCGGGCATTTCCGTGGCGGATCGTGAAGGGTTGGAGCTGGCCATCCGGATCGTCGAGGGAGCTTCCGGCAGCCGATGAGGCGCCGGGGCTGCCGTGTGAGGTGAAGCAGGCGGGAGCGGACCGCGCGGGGCAACGTCAGGCTTGGGCAGGTGTGAAGAGAATTTCCCGGCCGGTCTAGAAATAGCTCGTCGAACCGCACTTCAGGTAGTGGAACCCTTTCCGGAGTGCGGGAATGAAAACGGCGATCCGAGACCTTTCGATAGTTGCCATTGCAGCGCTGGTGATCGCTTGCGGACTTTATTACCGGCACGCCGCGACGGTCCGTGAATCGCCAGCGGCAACGGAGGCGCTTCCCGTCGCCTCCGTGTGGCTTGAACAGGTCGCCGAGGAGGTCGAGCGGATCGACCGGAACGCCGTGTTGCAGGGGCCGACGGGGACACCGGCGCTTCGTCGTGTGAAGCTGGCGAATCGGGGCGCGGGGCTCCGGGCCTCCGCCGACGCGGGGGGCGTGGAATTCTGCGGCCGGGAGGACGGCTGGATGGTCCGTATGGTCCTCGAGGCGCCCGCCGTGACCGGCGTCCAGGCGGACGGGCCTACCGCGAAGATGGAACGCGGGACGATTGAAGAGCGGATCGAGAACCGGAGGGATGGGCTCGAGCATTCGTTTCTGGTCCGGCGGGGCGATCCCTCGCTGCGACTGGCTGTGGAGACGCAGGGAATCGACGGTATTTGCGAGGACGGTGAAAACCGGATTACGTTTGCGGCCGCCGGAGGCGGGTCCGTCCTCGAGTACGCGGGGCTGCTGGTGACGGACGCGACGGGTCGGCCATTAGAGGCGCGGATGTCGTGGCGGGAAGGGATGATCGCCATCGACGTGCTCGAACCCGGTCTATACCCGATTCTGGTGGATCCTCTCGCACGGTCGCCGGGGTGGCAGTTCGACGGTCTTGTGCGCGCCACCTGGATGGGCGCTCAGGTTGCGTCGGCGGGCGACGTCAACGGCGACGGCTATGGCGACGTGCTCGTCACCGGTCCGCAGGACTGGTATCAGCAGCACCCGGGCCGCGTGTTCGTCTTCTTCGGCTCGCGCCATGGTTTGTCCTCTTCGCCGGGCTGGGAGGCCTCGGGACCCGTGAACCTGGCGCAACTGGGCTACTCCGCGGCGTGTGCGGGCGACGTCAATGGTGACGGTTATGCCGACATCATCGCAGGCGCTCCCGGGTATTCGAACGCGGGCTCGTCGTCGACCGGCGGCGTGGTGGGATATGTGCCCGGTGGGCCTGGACCTGCGGAGACGGAAACGAAGGAGGGCGCCGCGTTCGTCTGGTACGGATCGGCGTCGGGATTGCCCGCCACCCCGAGCTGGAGCGTCGAAGGAAACTGGGGGAATGCCAATCTGGGAGCGTCCGTTGCCGGGGCCGGTGACGTGAATCGGGACGGATATGACGATGTCATCATCGGCTCCCCGGGGTGGCGCCCGGATTCACTCTCGCGGACTCACGGTCGGGCCTACGTCTTCGCGGGATCCGCGGTCGGCCTGACCACCTCTCCGCTTCGAACCTGGACGGGCGATCAGAACCGCCTGGGTAACGTGGTAGCCGCGGCGGGCGACATCAACCGCGACGGTTTCGACGACGTTCTGATCGCCGCTCCGCTCGAGGTGACGGAAACCGCTATCACCAACAACGGGCGCGTTTATCTCTTCACCGGCTCCGCTTCAGGTCCATCGCCTGCCCCGTCCTGGCAGGTTATGGGCGGCTTGGATGCCAACCTCGGGGGCGCCATGGCCGGCGCCGGCGACCTGAACGGCGACGGCTACGACGATGTCGTCCTGTGCGCTGACCGAAAAGACCCTGCGGCCTATGTGTTCCAGGGATCCCTCGCAGGGTTTCCGCCGGCAGGCGTGCGCGTCGAGACGGGCAAGGTCCAGGCCGTGGGCGCCGCTGGAGATGTCAACGGAGACGGGTACAGGGATGTGATCTTCGGAGACAGGTTCTACTCGCAGGCGCCTGGCTATTTTCAGGGACGCGCGTGGATCCTGCCCGGAGGGCCCTCGGGCCTCTCGACAGTTTCAATCTGGTCCGCGACAGGAAGCGGATCCAACGACCTCTTCGGCTACAGCGTCGCGGGCGCTGGCGATGTGAACCGCGACGGACGGTCCGACGTGATCGTCGGCGCGCCGGGAGTCACTACGACGGTACTCCTCGGCTCGCCGGGGAGTCCGATAACGACACGGGCCGGCCGCGCTTACTTTTACTACGGCTTCCGCCGCGGCGACCTGAACTCCGATGGACGGATTGATTACAGCGATCTCCTTAACCTGTCGTCCTTCCTGTTCGGTCCCGGATATACGCCCCTCGTGAAGGAAAGCGCGGACGTCAACGGCGACGGCGGTTACGACGTCTCCGATTTCTTCCTCCTGAACTCCCACCTCACCTACGGAACGCCGTTGCCTTGAGTGTCAGGTCGTTTCCACTTTGCCCGAGTCGGACCAGTCCCCCAGGAGAAAAGGCGACATGCCGAACTCGATGAAGCCTTCGCTGTGGAGCTTTGCCTTGCTGGCCTGCGCCGCTTCCGCTCAATCCCCCGAATACGGAGGCGTGGAGGAAGGCTGCGTGGACGTCGGCGAAATCTCGGTGGTGACGCTGGCGACTCCCCTGCGCGGCTACCAGGCGGTCTATCGCACCTGGGATCTCTGGCGCGCGGCGCATCCCGACCGGGAGATTCCGCTCTCGATGCATGTCTACCAGGCCGACACGCGGATCCTGGGGATTGGAAACAGAGCGTTTGAAATCTCTGATCCCGCGACCCATGCCTCCATCGCGGTGCCGACCCTCTTCGGGGCGGCCTTTCAGGCGCCGACGCGGGGCTTCTCGCGCGAATCGGCGGTCTCATGGCACGAGTTTCTGCACCACTACGTCACCCAGAACCGACGCGCGAATCCTTACCCGCTGATGGCTTCCGGAACGTCCCGTGAGCGCGGCGCGGCGCTTGGCCTGCTTCGCGACGATACGGCAGACTTCCGCACGTCGGTCTGGCCCGGTGACGAAGTGGTCTTCAACGAACTCCCCCGCTCGCCGCACCAGATCGTGCAGTCGATCGCAGAGGACGGGCGGTCGCTCGTTTTCGCGCCGGAGAACGCGCCGGCCAGTCCGAACCACCTTGTGTATGAAGGAGACCGGTGGCGGATCGAGAGCCGCGATTTCATGGACGGACCCCACTGGAACAGTTTCGCGCAAACCGGCGGCTCCTTCGAGGGCGGCGCGGATTGGGAGGACCTCGGCAACGGCCTGTTCAGCCCGCGATCGGGCTATCGATTCGGCCCGATCGACCTGTATCTCATGGGCCTGCTGGACGCCGCCGAACTGCCGGAGGAATTCTGGGTGCTCCGGAACGCCGACCATCCCCTGTCCTCGCCCGTCCAGGTCCGCCCTCAAGTCTGGCGGGGCGTCCGCCGCACATTCACCCGCGGTCAGTTCCTGGCGGGCCTTCCGGGCCCTCCCTGGCCCGACGACGTCCCCGCCTGGGGGAATCAGCCTCGAAATTTCCACATCCGCTTCGTCGCCCTGACATCCGTCGGGGTGTCGATAAACCTGGAAGCGCTGGAGCGGCTGGACCAGGTGCGGCGCGACTCGATGTCGGAGTTCCGGCGCCTGACCAGAGGGCCGGACGGAAGCGTGCGCGGGACCATGACGTCGACGCTGGCGCCGGAGTTGCCGGACCTCGCGGTCGCGGAAGTTCAGGCCCCCGAGGCGGCGGGCCCGGGCGAACGCGTGACGATCCAGGTGCAGGTCCAAAACCAGGGGCGCTCGGCGGCCGGACCGTTTGCGATCCACGTCCGAACCAGGCCCGCGAGCCTGTGGCTGCGCGCATCGGCGGTCGTGGAGGGATTGGCCGCTCACGAGGAGCGGGTGATCCCGCTCGCCTTCACGGTACCGTCGGAGACCGCACTTTTCGGCAGCCAGCGATACCTCGGTTCCTTCACAGTCCTGATCTCCGTCGACCCGCTCAAGCAGGTGCAGGAGGCCGACGAAATTCACAACGCACGCGAGGTCGCGGTCTCATGGACGCCTTCGGCGTCGACGGAAGCGCCGTCCTCCGGGAAGATCGTGGCGGGTCCTGCGATGGATGGGACCGTGCTGTTCGTCGCTCGAGAGGGAATCGACGGGGCGCATTCACTTGAAGCGATCTCCGCCGCGGATCCCATGCGCCTCTCGTCGCTCGCCATGATTCCCGTGGAGGGCTCCATCCTGTCGCTCGTCGCGCGCGAAGGCCTGCTCGCGGTCGGCCGCTGGCGAGACGGTGCGGGCGCTGGCTCCGAGCTGCTTCTCTTCCGCCTCCCCTTGACCGCTTCCTCGGAGCCCGTGCGCGTCATCTCCCTGACGTCCGGATTCTCGTCGGATCCGAACACTCTGGCGTTCAACGGAGAAGTGCTCTATGCGGGATTCGCCGGCGGGTTCTCGGTCGTCCGGGGCATGAATGCCCCCGCGGGCGCCGGGGCGGACCACGTCGTCTCGTACGCCGGAAACACGAACCGGCTCCTGGTGTCGGGCACGCGACTGTTTGTCGCGGGCATGAGCTCCGTCATGGAATTCGACGCGGCCGACCCTCTCCACCCGCTCCTGAGCCGCACGCTGCCGACCGGCGAATTCGAGACGGATCCCGTCACGGGCCTTACGAGCCGGTGGCCTCCGACGCCCTGGGACATCGCCGTCAATGGCGACCTGCTCGACATGTCCCTCCTCTACCAGGGCATCCGCAGAATCAGGATCTCCACGGGCGCCGTCGTCGCCCAGTACCGCGACGGTCTGCCGTACCGCGCCCTCGCCGCCGTCGGGCCCTGGCTGCTCGCGCAGGGCGAGACGAACGTCTGGACGGTTCTCTCCACTTCGTCCGGCGCCCTGACCCGCTCGGGCTCATTTGTTTCGCGTTCCCGCTTCCCCTGGACCATCGAGCGATCCTTCGGCCTCTCCCCGCTCGCACGCGACGGCTGGGCCGTCCTCGCCGACGCCCACGGGGTCCGCTTCTTCAGCCCCACAGGCGTCGGACCGGTCTTCGTCCGCGGCGACGCAGCCGGAGACGGATCCGTGAACTCCGCGGACCTGACGCGCATGACCGACGTCCTCTACGGAGGCGCGCCCATGGATGGACGCGAGGACGCCTTCGACGCCAACGACGACGGCGCCCTCGACATCAGCGACGTCGTATTCCTCTCCCGATACCTCTACCAGGGCGGAACAAAACCGCCCGCCCCCTTCCCTTCTCCCGGAATCGATCCCACGCCCGACGCCCTGGGAATTCCGCGACCGCGATAATCGCCCTTCTCACCCCCACGGATCCGCAGCGTCGCGGCGCTGTGCGATAACCAACCTGCATTGAGGCTCCATCGGCCTCTTTGATATCGTGGCCATTCACCATGGCCGCCGGGGACGACTGGATCCGCCGCATGCTCGATCGCGGACTGCTCTCCCCCGAGCAGGCCGAAGCGGCCGTCGTGCGCGCAAGCGCCGGCAAACGCGTCGAGGAGACGCTCGACAATACGCCTGCGACGGGGCCCGCGGGCTCTGAAGCACCGCTTCTCGTTTCTTGCGCACCCTGTGGCAAGGTCTTTCCGGCGCCGGGCATCGACCCCGCCAGCCCCCCCGCCTGCCCCTCTTGCGGCGGCCCCACCCTGATCGTCCAGCTCGGCGGACGCCTCCTTCCCGCCGCCTATCCGGCCGGCACGCCCCCCGGGCAGAAATTCGGGCGCTATGTGCTTCAGCGAACGCTGGGACAGGGCGGCATGGGCGTCGTCCACGAGGCGTGGGACGGAAGGCTCGGCCGCCCCGTGGCCCTCAAGATGCTCTCCGCCGCGGGACAGGAGCTCGAAGCGGCGGCCGTCGAGCGGCTCATGCGCGAAGCTCGTGCGGCCGCGAAACTCCGTCACCCGGGAATCGTCGCCATCCACGACGTCGGCCGCGTCGATGGGCGCCACTTCTTCACGATGGAACTCGTCCCCGGCGGCAGTCTCGAAGACCGCCTCTCTCGCGATAACGCGTGGGCCCGCTTCCCACTCCGAAGTCGCCTCGAAACCCTGGCCCTCGTGGCGGACGCTCTCGGTTTCGCCCACTCGCGAGGCATCGTGCACCGCGACGTCAAACCTTCGAATATCCTTTTCGGTCCCGACGAAATTCCCAAGCTCACCGACTTCGGGCTCGCAAAAGAAGTGACGCAGTTGGGGAAAGGTTCGCTGACCCTGACCGGCATGGTGCTGGGGACGCCGAGCTACATGTCGCCCGAGCAGGCCTCCGGCGAATCGCGCGAGATCACCGCGGCTTCCGACGTTTTCAGCCTGGGAGTCGTCCTCTATCGCGCTTCCTGCGGACGGCTCCCTTTCGGCGGCGAAGGGCTCGAGTCTCTCTACCGCACCCTGTACGAGAATCCCGCGCCGCCGTCGCGGCAGGGCGGCCGTGTTTCCGCTGCGCTCAAGGCCGTCTGCCTCCGCTGCCTCGAGAAGGATCCCGCCGACCGCTACTCCGACGGCGCCGCGCTAGCCGCAGATCTCCGCCGCGTGCTCGACGGCGACTCCGTCCAGGCCCGGCTGCCGCGTCACGGCAAGCGCGCCCCGCTGCCTCGCCGCCGGCTC
>WSZJ01000107.1 GCA_009773755.1 Planctomycetota bacterium
TCGAAGGGCCCGCCCACCTGCGCTGAGCGGGCGAAGCGAGTCGAAGGGCCCGCCCGCCTGCGCTGAGCGGGCGAAGCGAGTCGAAGGGCCCGCCCGCCTTCCCCCCTTGCCCCGCCCATCGCGTTCCCTTACGATTCCACCCTCATGGACCTCCGGGAACAACTCCTCAAACTCACCGAAATCGGCATCGCCCTGTCGAGCGAACGGAACGTCAACAACCTGCTCGACCTGATCCTGGCGCACGCACGCAATTTCACCTCCGCCGAGGCCGGGACGCTGTTCACCCGGGAAGGCGACAACTTGCGGTTCCAGGTGACGCAGAACGACGTGCTTTCGGAGAGGTTGGGAAGCGGCAACACCGGGCGTTTCCTTCGCGACAAGACCGTGCCGATCACGAAGACGTCGCTCTCGGGATTCACGGCTTCGACCGGGGAGGTCCTCAACATCCCCGACGCCTACTCGATCCCCTCTTCGTCGGAGTACCACTTCAACGACGAGTACGATCGCAAGAACAACTACCGCACGCGGTCCCTGCTGGTGGTGCCGATGAAGAAGCCGAATGGCGAAGTCATCGGCGTGCTCCAGCTCATCAACGCCCGGGACGGGAAGGGGCAGATCGTCGCGTTCCACGGCGACTTCGAGCGGCTGGTGCTTTCGATGGCGTCGCAGGCGGCGGTCGCGCTGTCGAACGCGCTCCTTACCCTCGACCTCAAGCAGGCGTATCTCGACACCATCATGCGGCTGGCGATCGCGGCGGAATTCCGCGACACGGACACGGCGGTGCACATCCGGCGGATGAGCATGTACTCGGCGGCGATCGCCGAGGCGATGGGGTACTCGCCGGACGGGGTCGAGCAGATCCTGTACGCCGCGCCCATGCACGACATCGGGAAGATCGGCGTGAGCGACCGGATTCTCCTGAAGCCGGGGAAGCTGACCGACGAAGAATTCGCGGAGATGAAGAAGCACACCACGATCGGCGCGGCGATTCTGGAGGGGGCGGAAGCGCCGGTCCTGAAGCTGTCGCACGAGATTGCGCTGGCACACCATGAAAAGTGGGATGGAAGCGGGTACCCGTACGGGAAGAAGGCCGAGGACATCCCGATCACCGCGAGGATCGTGGCGGTCGCCGACGTCTTCGATGCGCTCTCAAGCGTGCGGTGTTACAAGCCCGCGATGCCGTTCGACAAGGCCGTCGCGATGATCAAGGAAGGAGCCGGAAAGCACTTCGACCCGGCGTGCGTCACCGCGTTCGAGAAGGCGCTTCCCAAGATCACCCAGATTTATCGCGAGTATTCCGACGAGACTGGCGCCATGCACAAGCTGACGGGCGCGATGCCTGTGTTGTCGCGGCCGTAATGGAGGCGTGAGCGCCGTGGGTGCCGCATCGAAAGTCCCCGAATGGGCCCCGTCGTACGACGGCCCGCTCTACCAGCGATTCATCGCGGAGGCGCTGCGGGCGTGCGAGAAGCGGTGGGGGAAAGCCGCGGAGACGCTGGACGGTGTGAAGGCGGGCGGGCGCGTGAGGGAGTTGCGCGAACTGGCGGAATTCTGCCGTCACATGCCGGAAAAGCAGTGGGCGCGCGCGATGGAAGGGCATTTTGGGAGGCAGGCCGAAGTGGAGGAGGGGGCGGAGAAGTTCCGTCAGCGCGCGGACCTCAAGGAAGTGCGCGAACGGCTTCGGATCCGGATTGTTCCCGAGCGGTCGATCCAGGGAGAGGCCATAGCCGCGGCGGTGGCTCGACCGGTGGCGCCGGGGCTGGTTGCGGCGCTGGTGCTGGATGGGGCGCAGGCCGGGGAGCCGGTGACGGCGGAGATGGCGGACGGATGGGGGATGTCGACCTCCGCGCTGTTTGCCGTTGCGAAGGACAACCACAAGCGGCGGAAGGCGAAGAAGGAATCAGGCCAGGGGTTCGAGGTCGGCGTGCTCATGGGAGAGGACCCGGACACCGCTTCCGAAATCCTGTTCCTCGAACACTACGTGAAAGTCGAGCCGCCCGCCGGCACGATCGTTGTGGTCCCGACGCAGCGGGCGGTCCTCTTCCACGAAGTTCATGACCGCAAAGCCGTGGACGCGCTCCAGACTGTGCTTGTCATAGGGCACCAGCTCTTTCAACAGGGACCTTCCCCGGTCCTTCCTCTCCTCTACTGGTGGCGGCGCGGGCGTTTTGCGCTTCTGCCGATCGAAGTCCAGGGCGAAACCGTGCGTTTCATGCCCCCGATCGAGTTCGTGCAGGCGCTTCAGAAAATCGGTGTCAATCTGAGCGAATAGCCCGCGATTTCCGGGCCACTTCCGCCCCAAACACTCCCGGGGTCTTACCGTACATCTCCCGTACCTTAACCCTTAACAGGAGAAGCCCGATGCTCCGCTGGAAACTCGTCGTGGTGTGCGCGGTTCTGGCAGCCTTTGTGGTCCCGTCGGCCGTGCTGGCCGGCGACACGGAAAAGGACGAACTGCGCGCGAAGATTCTGAAGAAGGTAGAAGAGCGCCTGAAGGAAGAGAACAAGCGGGTGCTCGACGAGGTGAAGAAGATCCTCGACGAGGAGCTTGGCAAGCTGGACGAGGCGGATGCGCCGCCGGTGAAGAAGGAACCGAAGAAGGAACCGAAGGCGGAGCCGAAGAAAGAACCGAAGAAGGAGCCGAAAAAGGATCCGAAGCCGGAGCCGAAGGAAACGGACGAGCCCGGGTACCTCGGGGTGAGTCCCGACGACATCACGGACTCGATGCGGACGCTGTTGAAATTGAAAGAGGGCGAGGGCGTGCTGATTTCCGGGCTCGCGGAGACGGGTCCGGCGGCGAAGGCCGGACTCAGGCCGAACGACATCGTGCTCGCCGTGGATGGCCAGGGGGTGGGCTCGGCCGAGGAGCTTCGCGAGCAGGTCCAGTCGCACCACGTCGGCGAGTCGGTCGTGCTTTCGGTGCTTCGCAAGAAGCAGAAGCTTGAAATCAAAGTGAAGCTGGTGTCGCGCGCCGACATCGAAGTCCAGGATCCGCCGGTTGACCCTGACGAAGAGGGTGACGAGCCGAAGGAAGACGAGAAGCCCGTCAAGAAGCCGAAGGTCGTCTTCGAACCGCGCGCCGAGGCGCCGAAGTTCAGCGACAAGACGGCGGAACAGCTGCGCGACGAGATCCGAAAGTTCCTCGACGAGACGCTGAAAGCCGAAAAGGCGAACAAGACGGAGAAGCCCGGCACGAAGAAAATCCTGATCCCGGGCGGCAACTTCAATATCGGAGACGAAGGCGACGAGGAGGGCGACGAAGAGCCCGCCATTCCCTCCGCGAAGCAGATGCGCGAGAAGTTCAAACAGTACCTGCGCGACATGCTCGAACGCATGGAAGCCGAGGACAACGGCGAGGAGACCGAGGAAGACCCGGCGCCCTTCAGCCTCGACGAAGAACTCAAGAAGATGATGGAACAGTTCAAAGATCTTCACTCGGACGAGATCGAAAAGCTCAAGGAACAGCTCCAGGACCAGATGGGGAAACTTCAGGACGGCGAGTTGCTCCAGAAGCTGCTTGAAGGCATGAAGGGCGTCGAGATTCCGGACGCGCTGAAAAAGCTGCTGGGTCGCGGCGAGGACGAGGAAGACCTGACGGAGCCCGATGAGAAGCCGGCGCCGAAGGAGGATCCGAAGCCCGTGCCCGCCAAGGGCGGCAAGGCGTGGCTTGGCGTAGGCCCGGACGAGGTTTCCGAGGAAATGCTGAAGCAGCTGAAGATCGAGTCGGGCGTGCTCGTCCGCGAGGTCATTGCGGACAGCCCGGCGGCCGAGGCGGGGCTGAAGGAAGGAGACATCATCCTTTCGATCGACGGTCAGGACCTGTCGGGACCCGAGGATCTGCAGAAGGCGATCGCCGGCCGCAAAGCCGGCTCGGACGCGAAGCTCATGATCCTGCGCAAGGGGAAGACGATCGAGAAGACGGTAACGCTGGTCGCGCGCAAGAAGATCTCCTTCGACGCGAAGCCCGCGCCGTCGGTGTTCGACACGGGCGACGACGAAGGGAAAAAGAACTCGAAGAAGAAAACCGCGAAGAAGCCCGCGCTGAAATCCATCGAAGAGTTCGTGCCCAGGATGGGGAAGGAATTCGCAAAGCAGCAGGGCCTGCGCTTCGCCGTGCTCGACAAGAACGGCAAAGTCATCCTCAGCGAGCCGATGGAGAACCTCGAGGGAATGATGGAGATGGCCCGGAAATTCGGGTTCGAGATGCCGGGCGGCGGAAATGAAGAGAGCGACGTCGTGAAACTCTGGAAGGGCGTCAAGGGGGGCAAGTCGCTCGGCAAGGCCGTTCCTTCCATTCGCGAGCTGGAGGGCAAGGGCGAGCAGCTTTACCAGCTTCTCGATCGCGGTGACGGCAAGAAGGCGAAGAAGAGCTCAGGGAAGGGCAGCCCGAATCTCAAGTCGAAGTCCGGGGATTGCCCGTTCTGCGACAAGTTCGACGGCAAGGGCGCGAAGAGCCGGCTCGAGGGTGCGCGTAAAGAGATCGAGAAGGCGCTGGAGAATTTCCGCAGCAAGAAGGGCGACCGGAATTTCGAATTCGAGATGCCCGGCGAGTTCCGCAAGGCTCTCAAGGTCAAGCGCGCGGGAAAGCAGTCGGAAAACCACGAGTTCCGCTTCGAAGAAGAGCCGAAGAAGAACAAGAAGGGCAAGAGCGCGCCGAAGCCAAGGATCAAGAAGGGCGAATACCGGGTCGAGCCCCAGGGGAAACCGAACAAGAAGGGGACGCTGAAGGTGGAGACGAAGGAGCCGAAGACCTTCCGCGTCGAGCTGAAGAAGGACGGCGGAAAGAAGCCGGCGGTGAAGCTTGAGGGCGCGGGGAAAGTCGACAAGGCGACGCTGGACAAGGTTCGCAAGGAACTTGAGAAGGCGATGAAGGATTCGGGCCGGAAAAACGTCCCGAGCGAGTTGCGCGACGAACTGAAGGAGCTGGAGAAGGAGCTCGACAGGCTGATGAAGAAGTACCGCAAGAGCATGATCGCTGCTTGATAGGGGCCAACGGAGCCATTACGATGCTGACGCTTGCCATTCAACGGCCGAAGATCGCAACCCAGGCACAGCGGGAGGTTCGCCGCTTGGACCGGGAAGAAGTAGCGCTCATCCGGGCGTGCCAGCAAGGTTCCGAGGAAGCGTTCCGCGGGCTGGTGGAGCGCTACCAGAGACGCACGTACTGGATCGCGTACAACATGCTGGGGAACTACGACCTCGCGGCTGACATCAGCCAGGAGGCGTTCCTGCGCGTGTACAAAGCGATCAACCGCTTCGACATCCAGCGGAATTTCTACACCTGGCTCTACCAGATCGTGGTCAACCTCTGTATCGACCACATGCGCAAGGAAAGCAACGGGCGCCCGGCGCGGCTGGACGACGTCGCGGAGCCACCGGATGTCGACGCAAGGCCCGCTGGCGCCGGGGTGGAGTCGCAGGAGGTGCGGGAAGCGGTGCACCGGGTGCTCGCGAAGCTGGCCCACAACTACAAGACCGTGCTGGTGCTGCGGGACTTGCAGGGAATGACCTGCGAGGAAATCGCCGAAGTCGTCGGCGCAAACAACGCGACAGTCAGATGGCGGTTGCACATCGCGCGCAAGATGTTCAAGGACGCGTGGGAAGCCGCCCATCCCGCAAAGGCTGAGGAATAACACCGTGGACTGCACACAGGCGAAAAAGATTTTTCCGAGGCTCATGAGCGGCGAGCTCGAGCACGGAGCGGCGAGCGAGGTCGAAGAGCACCTTCTTGCCTGCGAGGATTGCTCGCGCGAGTTCGAGGCCTACGAGTCGCGCTTCTTCGCGCAGTACGAGCCCGCCGGGAAGGCCGTCGCGGCCGCGTCGAAGGCGCCGCTTCCCGAACTGGCTCTCGAGAAGTTCTATGCGGGGCTGAAGGCCCGGCTGTCAGGCGATTGCGGAAAGGTCGAGGGAACGTTCGCTGCGTTCGCGGGCGGCGAGATGGAAAAAGCCGCTTCGGAAGGTGTCGCTTCGCACCTGCAGGCCTGCGACCCGTGTTCGAAGGCGTTTGAGAGCTACGAGTCGAGAATCTTCGGTCAGTACGAAGCTGCAGGAAAGGCGCTCGCCGCGGCGCGCGCGGTTGAACCGCCTGCGGCCGCCCTGACGGGGTTTTACCAGAAGGTGATGGCGAGGATTGCGCGCGATCGCGGCCGGTCGACCTTCCGGCGCGCGGCGATCGGGCTGAACGCGGCGGCGGTGCTGATGATCGCGGTGTCGGTGGGCGTGCTGGTCGGGCGTCCGGGTGAGAAACCGCCCGTCGCGCAGCCCGAAACGAAGGAAGCCGCGAAAACGGAAGAACCCCGGGGCCTGCCGCCGAAAGTGGTGCCGGACCGCGGTCTTGCGCTTCCCGCGTCCTCCGGCAGCAAGCGGCATTTCTCGGTTGGAAACGTCCGCACCGAAACCATGTACGCCGACCCGGCCCGTCGCGCCGGCGGCCTGGAGGTCGTGCGGCCGGATCGCAACCACGGCCTCGACGAGGCCCACCCGCTCAGCGACGGCGATTCCGTGGGGTTCTAGAAAATGAAACCCTGGCGCTTCGTTCTTCTCGCCCTCGCGCCCGCCGCGGCCTTCCGCGTGCAGGCCGACGCATCCGAACGCTCGTCGACGGCGCGCGCCCCTGGCTCGTCCGGATCGTCTGCCACTACAAGGTCGAGGAGCAGAAGGACGGCGGGTTCTCGTTCGCAAACGAATTCAGCGGCGTCGTCCTCTCCGTTGACAAGGGCGAGGCGTGCGTCGTGACCGTCGGAAGCGCCGTGCGGGGGGCGCGGAAGGTCGAAGTGTTCGCGCCGGACGGGAACGATTTCACCGCGGAGACGGTCGGATGGGACGACGTCACCAACCTCGCCGTCGTCCGGTTCGACCCGGGCGACTCGAAGTTCGTTCCGGCGCGCTTCGGCGACTCCGACCGCGCCCGGGCGGGCAGCTTCGTTCTCGCGCTCGGCAATCCTTTCGGCCTCGAGGGCTCGGTGTCGAATGGAATCGTGAGCGGCGTGAAGCGTTCGGTCGGCGGAATGGTTCAGTCGATGACGGGCATGCTGCAGGTCACGGCGCCCATCAATCCCGGCGACGCGGGCGGACTCCTCCTCGACTCACGCGGCGACGTCATCGGTATTCTCGCCTCGACGTTCCAGCGCGCTTCGGCCTACGAAGACCTCGAGAGCGTGTTCGACAAATTCCTCGAGGGCTTCGACTGGGAGAAGTTCCTTGAAGAAGCGAAGCAGAAGAAGGACGGCCAGGACCTGCTCCCGAAGGACCTGAAAGATCTCGTCGAGAAGCTGATGGAGAAGCGCAAGAAAGCGCTTCTGAAGTCCCGCCGCAACGACGGCCTGTTTTCGGCGCAGCAGCTCGGCGCGGAGGGGATCAATTTCGCGATTCCGTCGAATCTCGTCCTCAGGATCGCGGGCGAGCTGAAAGCGAGCGGAAAAGTCGATCGCGGCTACCTCGGCATCGGAGTCGTGCCGCTGGACAACGCTCTTCGCAAGCACGTCGGACTGCCTCCGGGCCGCGGCCTGCTGGTGACGGTCGTCGCTCCGGACTCCGCCGCCGCGCAGTCGGGGATCCAGCTTTATGACGTCATTCTGGAAGTAGACGGGAAACCTGTCAGCGACCTCAGCTCTCTCACCGAGCTGATCGGCGGTCACAAGCAGGGCGATTCGGTTGCGCTCAAGATTCGCCGCGGCCAGGAGGACAAGGACGTGTCCGCAGTCCTCGGCAACAAGCCCGGCAAAAAGTAGGAGGCGTACACGATGCGGAAGCTGCTGATTTCGTGCGCCGCGCTCGCGCTGTGCGGCCTTTCGTGGGCGCTGGACGAAGACGTCGCCGGCTGGATCAAGGACCTTGCAAGCACGGACCAGAAGACGCGCGAAGCCGCCGCGGAGAATCTCGAAAAGGCCGGGGAGCGGGCGCGTGAAGCCCTGGAAGCGGCGACGAAGTCCGAGGATCCGGAGGTCGCTTCCGAGGCGTCGGACATCCTGAAACGGCTCCAGTCCGGCCCGCGCAAGAACGAGGCTCCGAAGCCGAAGCGGCGCGTCGGCACGGCCATGAGCTCGATGCGGATCATCCTCAACGGGCAGGGAAGCCAGACGTCGATCCAGGAGGATTCGGGCGGGCGCGTCGTGGTGAAGGAGACGCGCGACGGAAAGACGGCGGAATTCGCCGCGGAGTCCCGCGAGGCGTTCACAGAGAAATACCCCGAGGTCGCGAAGAAATACGGCCTCGACAAGGAGGGCGGAGGGCTTTCGCTCGGAAGCGGGAAGGACACGCCCGAGGATCAGGCGCTGGAGAAGCGGGTCGAGGAGCTTCAGCGCGAAATCGAAGAGCGCATTCGCAAGCGTCAGGGAGGCAAGGACCTCGACAAGGAAGAGGATGATCTGAGGCGGGCCCTCGAGGAGCAGGCGAAGAAGGAGAAGGGCCAGCCGGTGCGCGTCGAGCTCGGCGCGGAGGTCGGCCCGGTGGATGACGCACTGCGTTATCAGCTCGACATTCCCGAGGGCGGTGTCCTGATCGAGTCGGTCGACAAAGGTTCGCGCGCCGAGCGCCTGGGGCTGCGCCAGTACGACATTCTCCTGACCCTGAACGGGAAGCCGGTCTCGACCGCCCCCGACATCCGCGCTGCGCTCGCGGCCGAGGGGCCCGCCACCGCCGAGATCGTCCGCGAAGGCGACCGCGAGGCCCTTCGCGAAAAGGAATAGCGCTCCCCGCCGCCTCATGCCCGCACAATTCCGCTTCACTCTCGTTCTCATCTTTCTCGCCGGCATCGGACTCGGCGCGAGCCTCTTCAAGATCTTCGCCCAGTCGCGCCCCGAAGCGCCGGAGGCAAAGGCGCGCGAGAAGGCGTTTGCCGACATCGCGAAGCTCGAAGGGTCGCTCAAGTCGTTCCCCGCGGTCGCCGCGCTCGCTTCCGAAAGCGTCGTCAGCATCAAGATCGAGCGCACTGTCGAGGGCCGCTTCAGGCCCCTGCTCGAGAATTCAAAGGGAAGCGGCTTCGTGGTGGACGAGACGGGATTCATACTGACGAACAACCACGTGATTGCGGACGCGACGAAGGTCCGCGTGGTGCTTCCGGGTGGCGGGGAGGTCGAGCCGAAGCTGGTGGGGACAGACCCGGAAACGGACATTGCGCTTCTGAAGGTGGACTCGATGGGTCTGCGCCCGGCGCGACTCGGCGACAGCGATGGAGTGGTGGTGGGGGAATGGGTAATGGCGGTGGGGTCGCCTTACGGGCTGTCGAACACCGTGACGGCGGGGATCGTGTCTGCCAAGGGTCGCAGCGGCGTGAGCGGCATCGCGTACGAGGGGTACATCCAGACGGATGCGGCGGTGAACCCCGGGAACAGCGGCGGGCCGCTCGTGAATCTGCGCGGTGAAGTGATCGGGATCACGAGCGCAATCCTGTCGAAGTCCGGCGGGTACGACGGGATTTCGTTCGCGATCCCGGTGAACCGCGCGAAGGAAGTGATGGAACAGCTGAAGAACAGCGGTTCCGTGGTTCGGGGGTACGTCGGCGCGAAATTCGCGGACCTGAACGACGAGTTGGTGAGGTGGTTGAACGAGGCGACAACACTCCGGGTGAGGGATGTCCCGCACCTGAGGGAAAAGCTCGGATATGGCGAATCCGCGGGCGCCTTCATTTACGAGGTTTTCGAAGGCGGGCCGGCGCAGCGCGCGGGTCTGAGGCTGGGCGATTTCGTGACGGAGTTCAATGGAGAGGCGGTGGCTTCGGTCCCCGACCTGAAGGAGCGGATTGCGAAGATTGCGCCGGGGCAGGAAGTTGAAGTGGGGTATTTGCGGCTCGGCGTGAAGCTGACTGCCCGCCTTGCGGTGGCGCGGAGGCCGGCGTTCGGGAAGTAGCGGAATTCCGGGAGGCCGCCTTGACACACAAATGTGCATGCCGTATCATGTGAGTGAATGTTCACTCGCATCGGCCGTCGCCCCCTCCTCTCCTTGCGCCCCCCGCCCCCTTTCGGTTCACTTCCACCCGTGAAACGCCGCCTCACTCACCTCGACCGCTCAGGCCGGGCCCGAATGGTCGACGTCGGCGCCAAGCCGGTCTCCAGCCGCATGGCCGTCGCCGAGGCCGTCGTCCATATGCGCCCCGAAACGCTCGACCTCGTCCTCGCCGGCGGCATCAAGAAAGGCGACGCCTTCGCCGTCTCTCGCCTCGCCGGCATCATGGCCGCCAAGCAGGTCCCCGCCATCATCCCCCTCTGCCACGCCATCGCCCTCACTTCCGTGGCCGTCGACCTCAAGCCCGAGCCCCCCGGCGCCGTCCGCATCACCGCCACCGCACGCGCCAGCGACAAGACAGGCGTCGAAATGGAAGCGCTCACCGCCGCCGCCGTCGCCGCCCTCTCCCTCTACGACATGGCCAAGGCCGTCGACCGCGAAATGACGATCGATTCCCTGCGTCTCCTCGAAAAGGCCGGAGGCCGCTCGGGGCACTTCAAGAGGAAGCGGCCATGAGCGGCGAAGAAACGGCCACCGCCACGCCGATCGTCGCGGCTCCCTCCGAACCCGCCGCGCCTCCTCCTCCGCCTCCGGCCGGCTGGCGCCGCGGCCTCGCCGGCGTCGTCGCCAGCCAGGCGATCGGCGCGTTCACCGACAATGCCTTCAAGGTCGCCTGCGTATTCCTCGTCGCCAAAGCGTCCACAACAGACACCTCGATGCGCGCCGAGACGTTCAACGCATTCATCGGCGTCGCGTTCCTTCTCCCGTTCGTCCTCTTCTCGGCAATCGCCGGGCCGGTGTCGGACAGGCTGGGGAAGCGCGGGATCCTGGTCGGGATGAAAATGCTCGACGCGATGCTGTTTCTCGGCGCGGTGTGGGCGTTCGGCCTGGGGACCCCCGCGGCTTACCTCACGGTGATGTTCCTCGTGGGGACGAGTCACGCCTTCAGCGGGCCGGCGAAGTACGGAATCCTCCCGCAGCTCGTTCCCGCGGAGAAACTCTCGTCCGCCAACGGGACGATCGAACTGGCGACGTTCTCGGCGATCATCGCGGGGACGGTCGCAGGTGCGGCCGGGGTCCAGGCGTTCGGCTCCCGGCCCGCGCTGCTCGGCTGGCTCCTCGCGGCCGTTTCGCTTCTCGGCGCCGCGCTCGGCGCGCTCATCCCGAATCTCCCGGCGATCTCGAAGAGCGGCTCCACCAACGTCTTCTCCGAGATGTTCGGCCACTTCCGCACCATCGCGCGCTCCCGGACCCTCCGCCTCACCGTCGCGGGAATCGCCTTCTTCTGGTTCTTCGCGGCGCTCTTCCAGATGAATGCGACCCTTTACGGCGAAAAGACCATGGAGCTGGGCGCTCTCAAGTCCGGCCTGCTCCTGGCGTCCGTCGCCGTCGGGATCGGGCTCGGTGCGTTCTTCGCCGGCCTCGTCTCCGGCGGAAAGGTCGAGCTCGGCCTCGTCCCGCTCGGCTCCGTCGGGATGGGCGTCCTCGCCCTCACCCTCACCTGGGCCCACGCCAACGTCTACGTTGCCGGCGCCGCCTTCTTCCTCCTCGGCATCTCGGGCGGATTCTTCATGGTCCCCCTCAACGCCCTCCTGCAGCAGGAAGCTCCCGACACCGGCAAGGGCGGCATGATCGCCGCCAACAATTTCATCGTTTTCTCCGCGATGCTCGTCTCCACCCTCGGCTACTACTTCCTTTCGCACCACTTCTCCCCGCCCATCGTCTTCCTCGTCGCCGGAATCGCCACGCTTCTCGCGACCTGCTACATCATGTGGCTGCTGCCGGAAGCCTTCGCGCGCCTGATGCTCTGGTTCCTCACGCGCTCGATCTACCGCCTCACCGTCATCGGCCGGGAAAATGTCCCCGACCGCGGACCCGCCCTCCTCGTCTGCAACCACGTCTCCTACGCCGACGGCTTCCTCGTCCTCGCCTCAATCCGGCGCTTCATCAGATTCATGGTCTTCAAGGCGTTCGCCGACGCACCCGGCCTCCACCTCCTCGCGCGCGCCATGCGCATCATCCCCGTCGACGAGCACAGCGGACCCAAGGCGCTCCTGCGGTCGCTGCAGGTCGCTTCAGAAGCGCTTCAGAACGGCGAGCTCGTCTGCATCTTCGCCGAAGGCGAGATCTCGCGGACGGGGCAGATGAATCCGTTCCGCGGCGGCATGGAACGCATCCTGAAGCACGCGCCGGGCGTCCCGGTGATCCCCGTGAACCTGGACGGCGTCTGGGGATCGATCTTCTCGCGCGCGGGCGGCAGATTCCTGTTCAAGATGCCCAAGCGCATCCCGTACCCCGTGACCGTCTCCTTCGGCAAGCATCTTCCGCACGACGCGCCCCCTGCGGTCGTCCGGCAGGCGATTCACGAGCTGGGGGTGGAAGCGGCGTTCCTGAGGAAGCAGAACTGCCGGTCGCTCGGGGAGCAATTCGTGCGGACGTCGCGGCAGCAGAAGCGGAAATTTGCGGCGGCGGACCTGTCGGGGGCGAAGCTGACGCACGGGAAGCTGCTGGTGAAGGCGGCGTATCTCGCGCGGGCGTTGAAGCCGGCCTGGGACGGGCAGGAGCGGGTCGGGTTGCTGCTGCCTCCGAGCGTGGGCGGATACGTGACGAACTGCGCGGCGCTGCTCGCCGGGAAGACGCCGGTGAACCTGAATTACACCGCAGGCGAGGAGTCGCTGAAGTCGTGCGTGGAGCAATGCGGGCTGCGCAACGTGGTGACGTCGAAAGCGTTCCTCGAGAAGTTCCCGATCCGGGAAATCGCACCGTTCGTCTACCTCGAGGACATCGGAGCTAAGGCGACCGCGGGCGGCAAGATCGCGGCGCTTCTCGCGGCGGCGCTCCTCCCGGTGAAAGCCCTGATGCGCTGGGCGGGCGCCACGAGGATCCCGGAGCCGGACGACGTCGCCGCAATCATTTTTTCGAGCGGATCGACGGGCGAGGCGAAGGGCGTCCAGCTCACCCATTTCAACCTCACGAGCAATCACGACTCCCTCCTCCAGATCTACGAGATTGGCCCCGACGAAGTCCTGATGGGGATTCTCCCGTTCTTCCACTCCTTCGGTTTCATGGCGACGATGACTCTTCCCGCCTGCCGCGGCATCGGAGTGGCGCTGCATCCGAATCCGCTCGACCCGGCCGCGGTCGGCCGCCTCTGCCGCCAGTTCGGCGGGAGCTTCCTCCTCGCTACGCCTACGTTCCTGCAGAACTACACGCGCCGCTGCGATCCCGGCGACTTCGGTTCGGTCAAATACGTGATCACCGGCGCCGAGAAACTCCCCGAGCGCGTCCGCACCGGCTTCAAGGAGAAGTTCGGCATCGAGCCTCTCGAAGGCTACGGCTGCACCGAGTGCGCGCCCCTCGTCTCCGTCAATGGCCCCGATTTCCGCGGCCGCGGATTCCACCAGCTCGGTCACCGCCACGGCACCATCGGCCAGGCGTCCCCCGGAATCGCCGTGCGCATCGTCGACGTTGAAAGCGGCGCGCCGCTTCCGCTCGGGCAGGAAGGCATGCTCATGGTGCGGGGGCCGAACGTGATGAAGGGGTACCTCGGGAAGCCCGAGGAGACTTCGAATGTCCTGAAAGACGGCTGGTACCGCACCGGCGACATCGCAAGAATCGACGAAGACGGGTTCATCACCATCACCGACCGCCTGAACCGCTTCTCGAAAATCGCCGGCGAAATGGTGCCGCACATCAAGATCGAGGAGGCGCTGCACCAGTCGATCGGCGCGCGCGAGCAGGTGCTGATCGTGACGGCGGTACCGGACGACAAGAAGGGCGAGCGGCTGGTCGTGCTTTACACCCTTGCAGAATCGAAAGGCCTCATCGAAAAACTCGGAACCCTTGGACTCCCGAATCTCTGGGTTCCCCGCGAGGACCACTTCTTCAAGATCGACGCACTTCCGCTCCTCGGCAGCGGCAAGGCCGATCTGCGCAAGGCGCGGGACCTCGCGAAGTGGAACCTCGCAAAGTCCGGGCTGATGTAGCTGCGTCATTGACAGCCCGGCGCCCCGCCGCCTAGACTTCCCGCCCCTTACGGAGAATCCCGATGAGCTTTACGTTCAAGCCCCACACCCGCAAGCGCAAGAACAAGAGCGGATTCCGCGCCCGGATGGCGACGAGGAGCGGCCGCAAGATTCTCGCCCGGCGCCGCAAGCAGGGCTGCTGGAAGCTGACCGTGTCCGACGAGCGCAACTGCCGCCGGCACCGCGAGCCGCTTCCGCGCAGCAGTTCGAATGCAGGGAAGCAGCGGCACACGTACAACAAGAACTGGGCGAAGATCAAGCGGAAGAAGGATCGGGAGCGCCTGGAGAAGCGGGCGTCCGCGCAGCACAAGCCGAAGTAGCACGGTTCGAGTCGTAGTGCCCCATCGAGAAGGCGGTCCCGACCCTGAGCTTGCCGAAGGGAACGGGCCGTCCCGAGTCGAGGAGGAAAGATGAAAGACGCAACATCGCCGGCGTTCGCGGGCACCGACTGGGCGCTGAATCCGCAGCGCGGCCTCTGGCGCGACTCGCGCCTCTTCGTTCCCACCACGCCGGAAGAAGTCCGCGATCGCGGCTGGGACGCGGTGGACGTGGTGCTGGTGAGCGGCGACGCGTACGTCGACCACCCCGCGTTCGGGACGGCGATCGTGGCGCGGTTGCTGGAGAAAGCGGGATTTCGCGTCGCGATCCTGACGCAGCCGGACTGGAAGAGCGTCGAGAGCTTCAAGATCTTCGGGAAGCCGCGGCTGTACTTCGGCGTCACGGCGGGCGTGCTGGACTCGATGGTCAACCACTACACCGGAAACCGGAAGATCCGCCGGAACGACGACTACGGTCCCGGCGGCAAAGCGGGGTTTCGGCCTAATCGCGCTGTCACCGTCTACGCGAACCGCATCCGCGAAGCGTACAAGGATGCGCCGATCGTGCTCGGCGGCTGCGAGGCCTCGCTCCGGCGCTTCGCCCACTACGACTGGTGGGACGACAAGGTCCGGCGCTCGATCCTGCTCGACACGCGCGCGGACATCCTGTGCTACGGCATGGCGGACAGCACGATCGTCGAGGTGACGAAGCGATATGCGGAGGGGAAGGGGTGCGAGGACCTGCAGGGCGTGGCGTTCGTGACGAAAGATCTGTCGAAGGTCGCGAACCCTGCGATGCTCCACCCGTACGAGGAAGTCGCGGTCGACAAGTGGAAATACGCGCGCAGCTTCAAGGAGTATTTCGGCGAGCAGTCGCCGTGGCGCGCGCGGCCGGTCGCGCAGAAGCACGCCGAGTGGTACGTGGTGCAGAACCAGCCCGCGATCCCGCTCGACGAGAAGCAGATGGACGAAGTGCACGGGTTGCCCTACACGCGCCGCTGGCATCCGAAGTACGACGCGGCCGGCGGCGTTCCGGCGCTCGAGACCGTGCGCTGGTCGATCACGTCGCATCGCGGCTGCTACGGCGCCTGCTCGTTCTGCGCGATCTACTTCCACCAGGGCGGGTGGATTTCCTCGCGGAGCGAAAAAAGCGTCGTGGATGAAGCGACCGCGCTTGCGGGCGACCCGAACTTCAAGGGGAGCATCAGCGACGTCGGCGGTCCGACGGCCAACATGTACAAGACCGGCTGCGACATCGAAATCAAGAAGACGTGCCGCTTCGAACACTGCCTCGCCCCGAGCGTCTGCAAGCACCTGAAGGTCGATCACAAGCCGTACATGAAGCTGCTCGAGGCCGTGCGCGCGGTGAAAAACGTCAAGCACGTCCGTGTCGCGACCGGCGTCCGCTACGACATGGCGACGATGCCGGGAAGCGAAGGCTTCATCGAGCTGCTCTGCAAACACTACGTCGGCGGCCAGCTCAAGGTGGCCCCGGAGCACGCTTCGGAAAAGTCCCTGCGCGCGATGAACAAGCCGCCGATCCACAAGTACGACGAATTCCTCAAGCGCTACCGCGAGGAAAACGCAAAGCTCGGGCGCAAGCAGTACCAGGTCCAGTACTTCATCGCGGGCCACCCCGGCACGGACATCCACGAGGCGATCAAGCTCGCCGAATACATCCGCGACCAGGGGTTTTTCAACGAGCAGATCCAGGACTTCACCCCTACGCCGATGACCGCTTCCACCTGCATGTACCACACCGGCATCGACCCGACGAACATGAAGCCGGTCTACGTGCCGAAAACCGCCCGAGAGCGGCGCTGGCACCGCGCGCTGTGCCAGTTCAGCGACCCGAAGAACTGGCACGACGTCCGCGACGCGCTCGTCGCCGCGGGGCGCAGCGACCTGATCGGCCACCACGACCTGGCGCTCATCGGCCCGCGGCCGGGACAGGTGAACCGCAAGTTCCAGCGCCGGCGCGAGGAGCAGCGGACTTACGTGCCGCAGATCATGGCCGAGAAGGACGATGTGTTCGAGTAGGGGCCAACGCGACTTCAACCGGACCGTAGATCTCCAAGCCGGACCAGCCAGTGTCGGATAGAGTGCAGGGCCGCTCGTTCTTGAGGACTTTTCATGAGCCTTCGCCCGCCGCCGCGCCAGCGTCCCGCCGCTCCGCCCTCAGGGGTAGACGCGGAAGCGGCGTTCGACCTCGCGATCAAGGCCGCCGAGATGATCCTCTCCGAGGCGCTTCCGAGACTCCAACAGCTCGCGCGCGATGCCGAACAGACCCGGCAGGACCTCGAGTCGCTGCTGAATACGCTTCGCGAAACGGCGGAAGCGCTTCGCAATCCCGACGGTGCGCGGAGTCCGACGCCGGAGGTGATGGACATCGAGGAAGCGGAGCCGCTTGTGACGCCGCCGCCGCGCAAGAGCGCGCCGCCCGCGGCCGCGCCGAAGCCGGTTGCGCCGCCGTCTGTCGCGAAGAAGATTTCGCCGCCGCCGGTTCCGCCGGATGCCCTGGGGGAGACGACGGACATGGGGCCGCGAAAGACGTCGCCCCTGGAGGAGACTTCGGAAATGCCCCAAGTCCCTCCGAAGGAAGAGTGGCCGGCCGCGAAGCCTCCGACGACGGAGGAGGAGTCGATCCGCTTCCACTGCGAAAAGTGCGGGACGAAGCTGTCGGCGCCCGCGAAGTACATCGGCAAGGCGGCCTCGTGCAAGTGCGGCCACAGGTCGACGATTCCGCCGAAGTCGACGCGGGAGCGCGGAGGAAAGTAGGGCACGGTAGAATCCCCGGCATGCCCGACGTGCCGCCGAGCCCGCTTTACTCCCACGAAGATCCGCTGTCGGTCCTCAACTCGGCTGCGAACCTGAGCCGGAAGCTCGAGGCGATTCACGAGGACGTTCTCAGGCGGATCGACGCGGTGCACCGGATCGCGATCGCGACGTACGACGGCGCGACGGACCTGCTCAAGACGTTCATCGCCAGCAGCGGGCCGAACAACACGCTCGTCTACTACGACGCGAAGCTCGCGGACTCGCCCTCGCTGAAGGAAATCCTCCGCGTCGGCCGCCCGCGCGTGGTCAACGACCTCGACCTTTTTCGCAAGGGATCCCACACTCACACCCAAGTCATCAAGGAGATGGGTTTCCGCTCGAGCTACACGATGCCGATGTACCAGAACGGGACTTTCTGGGGTTTCGTCTTCTTCAACTCGCTGCAGGCCGACGTTTTCACCCCCGAGCGCCTCCGCCTCCTCGACGTCTACGGCCACCTCATCGCCTCGCTCGTCACCTCCGAGATTCTCGCCGTCCGCGTCCTCGCCGCCGCCGTCAAGACCGCCCACGACATGGTCCACTTCCGCGACCCGGAAACCGGCACCCACATCGACCGCATGTCGCGCTATTCCCGCCTCATCGCCCGCCACCTTGCCGCTTCCGGCATCCACCGCATCGACGACCGCACGATCGAGCGCATCTTCGAGTTCGCGCCGCTTCACGACCTCGGCAAGGTCGGCATCCCCGACCGCATCCTCCTCAAGCCGGACCGCCTGACGGACGAAGAGCGCGAGGTCATGAAGACGCACACGACCCGCGGCCTGCGGATGATCGAGGAGATCGCCCGCAACTTCGGCCTCGAGCACTTCGAGGGGCTCGACCTCCTGCGCCACATCGCCGAGTCGCATCACGAGGCGCTCGACGGAAGCGGCTACCCGCGAGGGCTCAAGGGGGACCAGATACCGCTGGAGGCGCGCATCGTGGCGGTTGCCGACGTCTTCGACGCGCTGACGAGCGCGCGGCCGTACAAGCCGGCCTGGTCGAACGAGGAGGCGTTCGGGTTCCTGCGGAAGATGGCGAAAGGGAAGCTCGACGGCGACTGCGTCGAAGGGCTCATCGGAAACGAGAAGGAAGTGAAGGAGATTCAGAGGCAGTTCACGGACGAAGCGCGGGACCGGGAAGGAAAGCGCGGCTGATGGACATCACGCACGACCGGGAGCGCATTCGCGAGTTGCTGACCGAGGCGCGCACGGTCGCCGTGGTCGGCGACTCGCCAAATCCGGCCCGCGACGCGCACCGGATCGCCGAGTACCTGATTGGCGCGGGGTACGAGGTCATCCCGGTCAACCCGCAGTACTCCGAGGTCCACGGCCTCCGCTGCTTCCCGACGCTGCAATCGATCGGTCGCGCCGTCGACATCGTGGACATTTTCCGACGCCCCGAGAACACGCCCGAGGTCGTCGAGGACGCGATCGCGGCGAATGCGAAGTGCGTGTGGTTTCAGCTCGACACGGCAAACGAGGCGGCCGCGAAGCGGGCCGACGAAGCGGGACTGGCGACCGTGCGGAACGCCTGTACGATGGTCGCTCACCGGACCCTCAGGATTCCACGAAGGTAGGAGCCAGCCATGAAGTGGGCGCTTTCCGTAGCAGTCGCGGCCGCGCTGCTGTCCGCGCCGGCCGCCGAACCTCTGATGCCGCGCGGCGAGGGGGATGAGGAAGAGGAGTACGACGGCCCGCTCGTTGGCGAGAAAGCCCCGGCCTTCACGCTGAATCTCCTCGATTCGGAAAAGTCCCTCCGTCTCCGCGACCTCCGCGGCAAACCCACCGTCCTCATCTTCGGCTCCTACACCTGACCCCCCTTCCGCAACTCGGCCGGGGAGCTCGAGTCGATGTACCAGCGCTGGAAGGACGAGGTGAATTTCCTGATTGTCTACATCAGCGAGGCCCACCCGTGGCCGCGCAAATCGAAGAAGAAGGGGAAGACGGTGCTTCCCGAGCCGCGAACGATCGAGGAGCGCGATGCGCGCGGCGAGTTCTGCACCAACGACCTCGGCCTCACGATCCCGATGGTCCTCGACGGCATGGACAACAAGGTGGGCGAGAAGTACGCGGGGATGCCGGACCGGATCTACGTGCTGGATCAAAAGGGAATGATCGTCTGGAAATCAGGGCCCGGGCCCTTCGGGTTCATCCCCTGGAAAGCTGCGCGCGCGTTCCGGTCACTGCTGGGGAAGTGGCCGAAGACGATCTAACCAGCGCTCCGAGCGCGAGCAAAAATCCCGCGGGTCAGGCTGCGTCGGCCCAGTGCCGGTGACTTGAGGCGGTTTTCCGATGCGGGGCCGACTCCGCCCGGCCTGGATCCGAAGCCGATCAATGACGACCCTGAGAACGTGAGCAACGGTCGCCCGGAGGCGTGCGGCGTCGGCCGCTCCGGCGCGCCTCGCAAGCCCCAGTTCCTCACATCCGCCTCACGCGCGCGCCGGATGGGCTGACGTCGCACGCCGCAGGGCGATTGTTGCTCGCGTTCTCAGTGGCCTGAACCGGTCTCCGGTGGTCCGACGATGGCGATGATCTCCTTCAGCGCCGAGTCGCGCTTCGCAGCGGACTTCGCCTCGAGGTTCAGCCGCAGCACGGGTTCGGTATTCGACTTCCTTACGTTGCACCACCAGTCGGCGTACTCGATGGTGATGCCGTCGAGGCGGTCCTGCTTGCCGTCGGCGAATTTCTTCGTGATCGACTCGATCGCGCCATCCTTGTTCTCGACGTGGAAGTTGATCTCACCGGTGGCGAAATAGCGCTTGAGCGGGGCCGAGTGCGCTGACGCCGGGCGCGAGTCGCCCATCAGGACGTTGAGCATTTGGACGAAGGCTATCATCCCGCTGTCGGCGAACCAGTGGCTGCGGAAGTAGTAGTGGCCGGAAAGTTCGCCGCCGAACGGCGCGTTGAGCTTGCGCATCGTCGCCTTCATGAACGCGTGCCCGACCCGGTCGCGGATCGCGCGACCGCCGGCGGCTTCGATTTCTTCCTTCACGACCCAGGAGGAGCGCAGGTCGTAGACGATCGCGGCGCCCTTTTCCTTCGCCAGCATCCGCCGCGCGACCAGCGCCGTGACGAAATCGCTCGCGATCCGGTCGCCTTTCTCGTCGACGAACATGCACCGGTCGCCGTCGCCGTCGAACGCCGCGCCGAAGTCCGCATTCGTCTCGCGCACCTTCGCGACCAGGTCGCGGATGTTCTCGTCCTTGAGCGGATTGGGCTCGTGGTTGGGGAAGCGCCCGTCAGGCTGGAAGTAGAGCGGGATGACTTCGAGGGGAAGCGTCCCGAAGACTTTGTCGAAGAACTTGCCGACCATCCCGTTCGCGGTGTCGACGACGACCTTCATCTTCCGCGGCGGCACGGAAAGGAACGAGCGGACGTGCCTGGCGTACCCCTCGAGCACGTCGTTCTGCATGACGAGCCCGCGGTCCGGCTCCACCACGAGCGTGTCCTCCATCGACCCGACCGCGCGCTCGATGTCCTTGATCCCCGCGACTTCCGAGAGCGGGATCGCGTCTTCGCGGCATAACTTGATGCCCGTGTACTGCGGCGGGTTGTGCGAAGCGGTGACCATGGCGCCGCCGCCGTAGCGGCCTGTCCCGACCGCGTAGTAGATCATCGGCGTCGTGCACTGTCCGATGTCGACGACATTGGTGCCCGCTTCGCAGATTCCCTTGATCAACGCCCGCGACATCGAAGGAGAGGATTCGCGCGCGTCGCGGCCGACGACGATCGTCTTCGTCCGCAGGTATCCGGCCAGCGCGTTGCCGATGCGCTCGGCCGTTTCCTCGTGCATCTCCCCCGGGTAGATCCCGCGGATGTCGTATGCCTTGTAAATCCCCACAAGATTCTCCCTTTCGAGGTCTCAAGGACCGGAGTAGACCAGAAGACCATCGATGCGTCGACCCTTGCCCTTGCCCATGCCCTTGCCCTAAGGCCGGGACCAAAGGCCTCTGACCGGAGAGGGAGGCAATGGCGGCAGACGAGCCTTGATCGTCCGCACGCGTCTCACTACACTTCTTGTCACTGCCGGAAGCACGGGCCCATCGACTTGCTCAGGGCCCCAGGCCGGCGCAATCCGGAGCAGGAACTCCTCATCGTCTTCGCGGACCTCACCCGCTTCATGGCCGGCGCCCGCGGCACGCCGGACGCCACGCTCGCCGATCTGGTGGACGATTACTACCGGTTCGCCGAATCGCAGGTCACGAAGTCCGGCGGGCGCATCGTGAAGTTCATGGGCGATGCATTTCTTGCGGTCTGGCCGGGAGATCGTGCCGCGGCCGCCGCCGCCTCGCTCCCGGCCCTCAAGCGGGACGCCGACGCCTGGTGGGCACGGAAAGGATGGGAATCGCGCCTCGTCGTGAAGGCTCACTTCGGCCGCGCAGTCGCCGGTCCGTTCGGCGAGAACGGCCGCTTCGACGTCATCGGCAACGAGGTCAACATCGCAGCGACGCTCCCGGCGCGCACGATTGCGATCTCACCTGAGGCGTTCCGGTGTCTCGGGGAGGCGGAGCGGAAGGGGTGGAAGAAGCATACGCCGCAGGTCGTGTACATTCCGAGTGATGACCCGAGACCGTAATGCGTGGAAGCCGACCTCAGGGCTCGAGATAGATCCGACACCGGCGGCATTCCCGCCCGCGTTGCAGCGTCACGAGCGCGCCGCTGCAGCGCGGGCAGCTGCCGAGTGGGCGGAACCGTGGGCGGGACTCGTCCTGGAACCACCAGTACCAGGCGGGTTTCCGCCGGTTCAGCGCGCGCACGAGATCGAGGCCCACCTTGTGGACTTCGCCTGCGGGATCAAGGAGCTGCCGACGAGCCCAGGCTTCGTAGTCACCACTGGCAAGCCAAAGCCGGTAGAGGGAATCCGCGAGGCTGGACCAGTGCTTGAGTCCGGTGGTAATGCGCGGTGAAAGGCGCAATCGCGAAACCGGCACGTTGTTTCTGCACTGAAGGCACATCACGGGCTTCGCCGAAAGTCGACTCACGAGAACCACGCCGAGCTGATGGCGACACGAGCATTTCCGAGTGAGGCGCCGGCTCTTTGGTGTCATTGCGCGAACGCTGGCCGGAATCCGGCCTCACCTCTTGGGCGTGCCGTGAATGTAGTGATCGTGGTTTCTCGCGAAATCACGAGGCAGG
The DNA here is from genome assembly GCA_009773755.1 of Planctomycetota bacterium. GTDB lineage: Bacteria > Planctomycetota > MHYJ01 > WSZJ01 > WSZJ01 > WSZJ01. The sequence continues at coordinate 22,240 of WSZJ01000107.1, forward strand.
CCCTTAGCCAGGCCTGCGAGCGAAAGGAGCGCTTGGCGCAATTTGAGAAGCCCCGGAGGAACCCGATCAGTCCTGCGTTTCGGTGCACGCCCAGCCGACGCCGCGGGTCGTAGACGCGTGCTGCGCGCCACGGATGGTTCCCGGCGGCGCTTCGCCTTCATCAGCGGTTGAGAACGCTTCATTTCTCCAGCTTCCACTTCGGCGACTGCCCGAAGAACGAGTGCGGGTTGTCCCAGACGACTTTCTGGATCTCGGCCTCGCTGAAGCCTTCCGACCACATGAGGTCCACCGTCTTCACGACCGCGAGCGGGTCGCTGGGGCCCCAGTCGGCCGCGCTGTTCATCAGCATCCGGCTGGTCCCGTGCTTCTTGAGTACCGCGACCATCCGCCCCGGTGTCATTTTGCTGACGGGGTAGATCGTGAAACCGCACGTCACCTGGCCGCATGCGAGGGACATGTCGATCGTCTCCTCGGTGTTGTGGTCGATCAGGATGCGCTTCGTCGTCAGCCCCATTTTCTCGATGCACTTGATCGTGCGCTCCGTCCCCTGCGGCTTCTTCACGTGCGGCGTATGGATCAGGATCAGCTGGTTGTGCTTCTCGGCCCAGTCCATCTGCCGCTTCATGATGTCCTCCTCGGCGTCGGTGATCAGGTCGAACCCAACCTCGCCGATGCCGAGGCAGTTCGGCGCGTCGACGTACTTGTACATGCCGTCGACCGCCTTGCCCGCGATCGCGTTGCGCGCTTCTTTCGGGTTCACCGCGAGAAACGTGTAGTGCGCGACGCCGAACTTCTTCGCGCGCTGCGGCTCGAACGTCGTGATGTGGTTGAAGTAATCCCAGAACGACTCGGCGTACTGGCGGTCGCTTCCCAGCCAGAACCCCGGCTCGATGACGCACTGGACGCCGTGCGCAAACATCCGCTGATAGTCGTCCGTCGTGCGCGAGAACATGTGGACGTGCGGGTCGATGATCTTCATTCGGAGCCTTCCCCTTTCGATGGCCCGGCCGGTCGCATCGGTCAACGGCTATGGCCTTGCCTAATTTTATGCCACCCTGACCGGTTTTTCAGCATTTCCCGCCGAAGCGGGTGCAGCGCGCGCTTCCAGCCCGAACTCAAGCAAAACGAAGGCCACGGCGAGCACCAGGAGCCAGGGGGCGAGCTCCCGTGGGGGGACCGGCGCCGGCGCGGGGCCGGAAGCGAGGCCTTCCAGAAGCGCCAGCAGGTCCGGGCGCGCGCCGGCTGCGGCGTACTCGGCTGGCCACGGGCGAGAAGCGGCGGCGCGCGTGGTCCCGGCGGCGAGGACAAAGCGGCCGGTTTCGGGTTCGCGGAGGCGGACGGTGAAGCGGTTCGTGCCGTTCCGGATGAGGTTAACGCGGCGCGTCAATCCGTCGGGGAGGGTGAGCTCGGCCTCGACCGCCGCGTCCTGTCCGGGAACCGCGGG
>WSZJ01000108.1 GCA_009773755.1 Planctomycetota bacterium
GAGCCCGCCCCGCCGATGGCCGATCCCGGCCCCAAGGGTCCCGAGCCCGGGCCTGCGCCGCCTCCCGAGCCGGCGCCCGCCGCAGTCGCGCCGCGGATCGTCGCTCACACGATCACGCTCTCGCTCGACCCGGCGACGCACGCGATCGAGGCGAGCGACGTGATCGAGCTCGAAGGCGCGGGCGCCCGCTCGCTCGACCTCGACCTTAATGCGGGATTCACCGTCACCTCCGTGACGTTCGGACGCCTCGCCGCGGAATCCAAACTCCACGACGGCTCGCTCCACGTCGAATTCCCCGCCGCGTCCGAAGAACAATTCACCGTCACCGTCTCCTACAAGGGCACCCTTCACGACCCTCCCCACCGCGACGAAGTCCGCTTCGTCGTCGGCGAAAAATGCAGCGGCACGATCCAGGCCGAGGGCGCGTTCCTGCCGGGCTCCGCGGAGTGGTATCCCGACATCGCGGGCTCTATGGCGCGCTTCACAGTCACCGCGAAAGTCCCCGAAGACTGGGAAGTCGTCGGCCAGGGCGCTCGCCACGACTACGACGCGAAGACGAAGCGCGCGACCTGGTGCGACCCGGTCCCCGCGGACCGGCTCGACGTCGTCCGAGGAATTGAAAGCCGGCCGCGTGACCGTGCGCTCGTACTTCTTCAAGGACGACGCCGCGCAGGCCGAAACCTACCGCAAGGCCGCCGCGGACTGGATCGACCACTGGTCGAAACTCCTCGGGCCGTATCCCTACGACGACTTCTCCATCGTCGAGAACTTCTTCTCCACCGGCTACGGCATGCCGGCCTTCACGCTCCTCGGCCAGGACGTCATCCGCATGGGCCCCCGCTACCTCATGGAAGGCGGCCTCGGCCACGAAATCCTCCACTGCTGGTGGGGGAACGGCGTTTTCATCGAGGGCGGCAACTGGTGCGAAGCCGCCACCACGTACTGCTCCAACTACCACTGGGTCGAGTTCACCCAGGACGAAGCCGCCGCCCGCAAGTACCGCCGGCATACCTCCGTCCGCTATTCCATGCACGTCACGTTCGAGAACGACTACCCCGTCCGCGAATTCATGGGCAAGGTCAACGAGGTCGACAACGAAATCGGATACGGCAAAGGCTCCATGCTCTTCCACCTCGCCCGCCGCCAGATCGGCGACCGCGCCTTCTGGCTCGCACTCCGCCGCGTCTTCCGGGAAAAACTCGGCGCGCGCGCGTCGTGGGACGATTTCAGGAAGGCGATGGAAGCGGAATCCGGCGAGGACCTCTCGAGTCTGTTCAAGGCGTGGCTCGACGAGGAAGGCGCCCCGGAGATGTCGCTCGCGAAATCCGAGAAGGGGCTGAAGCTGCGCGTCGCGGGGCCGTTGCGCGACTTCAAGGTGCGTGTCCGGACGACGCTTCCCTCCGGTCCCGTCGACGACGAAGTGCAGGTGAAGGACCGCCTCGCCGAATGGACGATTCCCGCGACGGCGACGCGCGTCGAGGTCGACCCGGAATTCGACGTCTTCCGCCGCCTTTCGCCTGCCGAGCTGCCGATCTGCCTCAATCGTGTCGTCGTCGCTTCGAAGAAGGCGGTCATCCTTCCTGACGGTGACGTGGCGCCTTACGTGGAACTGCTCACGCGGCTGGAAGGCTGGGAGCAGATCAAGGGAGCCGGGGCGACGCCGGAATTGTTGAAGGGGAAATCGCTGCTCGTTCTCGGCGGCCCGGACGCGAACGCGCTGGCGAAGCGCTGGGCGGCCGACGGAAAGCTGAAGCTTCCGAAAGTCGAGATCCGCGCGGACGGATGGACCGCGGACAACGAAGAAGTGAAGCTCGGGCAGGATCGCGGGCTGCTCGTTTCGTTCGTCTCGCCCGACGATCCCGCGCAGCAGGCGGCGCTCTTTTTCCCGGCGAGCCCCGCCGCGCTGAAACCCGCCCGACTGCTCCTTTACTACGCGTGGGACTCCTGGCTCGTCTGGCGCGACGGCAAGATCGCCGCTCGGGGCGAGTTTCCCGTCGCCAATCCGCTCGCGATCGACCTGAAATAGGCGCCGAGTGCAAGCCACCTGCACCGAGGGACCGCGCCGCGAGCTGGAGATTTCCGCGAGCGCCGAAGAATGGCTCGCCTTCGCCGATCAACTGGACGCCGCTTCCCGCACCATCAAATTCCCCAGCCGCCCCGCGAAATCCCCACGCGAGTTTCCAATCCGGTCGCTCCTTATCCGGACCGAGGACCGGCCGCAGCTCCTGATCTCCGTCGACCCCGCAGCGATCGATGCTTCCATCGCCGGCCGCCGCGAACACCTCGAACAATTCGCCCGCATGGTGCGCCTGTTCGCCCAGAAATCGCGCCGCGGCCAGGCCGACCCGATCGAGAACCGCGGTGCCGGACATTTCATTGATCCGGCGAGTGTGCTCACGCTGTTTCACCTCGGGGGGGAGGATGCGCCGCGACATGGTGATGTCGGAGGCTAGGGCAGTTGCGAGTTGCCGCTCGTGCTTGACTCCCGCGCTCTTTCGGCGACGCTGACCGCATGACCTCGCGCAGTTCGCCCGTCCTCCTCGGAGTGCTCGGCGCCGCATCTCTCCTCGGCGGTTGGATACTCTCGTCGATAGAGAAAGTGCGCCCTCGGCCGGCGGCTTCCATGCCGGTCCTGCCGTCGCGCGCGGAGATGCTCGACGACGTTTACGCGCTCGCCTCTCCTTCAATGAAAGGCCGCGCCGAGGAAACCGGCGGCGCCGCGATCGCCGCGGAGTTCATCGAACGGCGATTTCGCTCCCTTGGACTCACGGTCGAGCGGCAGCCCTTCGAGATTCCCCGGCGCCGGCTGCTGGCGGACACCAGGCTTGAGATCGGAAGCGACCCGCTTCTCCCCGGCGCAAACTTCGCGCCGCTGACGTGGAGCGGAAGCGCCCTCGCGGCGGGACCGCTTGTTCCGGGGCTCGCTTCGCGCATCTGCGGCGACTCGAAAGGCCTGCTCGGCGCCATCGCCGTCGAACGCGTCCCGGCCGCACCGGGAATGTTCCGCACGCTTGACCCGACCCTCGCCGAACGCGCCCTCGCCTACCAGGACCTCGGCGCCGCCGGCGTCCTCTTCGTCGCCGACTCGCACGACCCCTCGGCTGGAGGCGAAGCGGCGTGGGCGTCGCGCCTGGACGAACGGACGGAGGCGAGACTGAAGGGCGAACCCGACGGCGTGCGCGGGTGGCAGCGGGACCGCGCGGCCGTCGGCGCGCAATCGAAGGCGCCTCGCCCTTCGCGCCCGCTCCGGATTCCCGCCGCCCTCGTTTCGTACGACGCAGGTCGCCGCTTCGACGAATCCGCCCGTCCCGCCGCGCGCCTCCGCGTCGCGGTCGAAGACGAGCCGCTCGCCGGCACCAACGTCATCGGAATGCTTCCCGGTGCGTTTCCCGGCAAGGCCGCCGTCATTCTCTGCGCGCACTACGACTCACACGGCCTCCAGCCTCCCTCCCCCGGCTACCCCGCCGGCCGCCTCTACCCCGGCGCCTGCGACAACGCTTCCGGCATCGCCGTTCTCCTCGCTGTCGCCGACGCCCTCGCCCACGACCCGCGCCCGCTTCTGCGCCCCGTCATCTTCGCGGCGTTCGGCGGCGAGGAGCTCGGCCTTCACGGCTCGCGAGCCTTCGCCGCCGCCATTCCGGGGTTGCGCGGCGGCGCGCTCTGCGCGTTCAACGTCGACATGGCCGCACGCCATGAAGAGGACCAGATTTCGCTCGCTGGAAGCGCCTTCGCGTCCGACGTCGCGGCGATCGCAAGGGGGTCGCTCGAAGCTGCGGGATTCAAGGTCTCGACGGTCAAAGGCGGGTTCAACCTCGACGCCGCCTTCCGCCACGGCTCCGACCACTGGCCGCTTCACCAGGCCGGCGTTCCATCCGTGCTCGTCACGTGCTCTCGCTTCCCGGAGTGCGACACCCCTGCCGACACGCCGGACCTGTGCTCCCCTGCGAAGATTCATCGCGTCGCGCAGGGCGTACTCGCGGCCGTCTGGGCCGCAACTCGTCGGCAGGAGCCCTTTGCACAGCCCGTGGACGCCGTGGTGAAGTACCCGGGAGAGAAGTAGCGGCCGGATGGAGATCCTTCCGGCTACTTTCCCTTCTTCGCGTCTTCCAACAGCTTCTCGAAGTCCTCGACCGCCTTTTTCTCCGCCCGCTGCCTGCAGGCCTCAATCTCCTGGCGCAGGGGATCGAACTCAGGACTCGTGGGCGACCAGAACGATGCACGCTTGAGGCTATCCCGTGCCGACAAGTAACTTCCTTCCGCAAGCAGCTTTCGGGCGTGCGCTTCGATCGCACCGAACTCATTGGCCTTGGCCTCTGTTTCGAGTACCCGGAGGTGGCGGATCTCCTGCTCTGCAGCGAGGGCTTCTGCAGTCCCAGGGTATTCCGACGCGAAGCGAGAGAAACTCATGATTCGCTGTTCGAAATCGGACTGTGTGACGGGAGTCCTTGAATATCGGGCGCGGAGCCGGGCCCAGTCCTCGCTGCGGTGCTTCGCACCGCATCCGCTCAAGCTCAGGTATTCAGCGCCGCAACAAACTACGGCGAAGGCCATTCGAACGGGACTCGATCGTCTGTTCATGTTCGAATCAATTCCCGAAAAGTGTTCGGCGGCCGACCTGCGCGGCGAGTTCGCTTCGCATGTTAACGGATCGAAGCGGCCCCATCCCAATCCCGATCCCAATCCCGATCCCAATCCCGATCCTGCCTTCCCTGTCGTTCCCTATCCCCCGCCATTCCCCCGCGGTAAACTCCCCCTTCACCCAAAGGAGCCCCGCGTGGACACCCCCGCCCCGCGGACCTCGCTCCCCCCCGAGCGTCTCCGGACGCTCGAGGAGGCGCTCGAGGTCCGGTTCGAAAATACTGAGTTGCTGCTGCGCGCGCTTGTGCACTCCTCGGCCAAGGACGCGACGCTGCCCTGCAATGAGCGCATGGAATTCCTCGGCGACTCGGTCCTCGGCCTGCTTGTGAGCGAGCATCTGTATCACTTGTTTCCCGACTTCCCCGAGGGCGACCTCTCTTCGATCAAGTCGGTCGTCGTCAGCGCGACCTCTCTGTCGGCTTGCGCGAAGACGCTGAACCTCGCGGACTATGTGATCCTCGGGAAGGGGATCCTGCAGAAGAAAGCGATCCCGGACTCGGTGCTCGCGAACGCGCTCGAAGCAACGATCGCGGCGATCTACATGGACCAGGGGCTGGAAGCGTCGCGCGTTTTCGTGCTGCGGATTCTGCGGCCGCGGATCGAGGAGGTGCTGAAGGACCAGCACGCGAAAAACTGGAAGTCGCTCCTGCAGCAGCACACCCAGAAGGAGCTGGCGTGCGTGCCGGGGTATCGAGTAGTAGGCGAGTCGGGGCCGGACCACGAGAAGTCGTTCGAAGTGGTAGTGGAAGTCGCAGGAAAGACCTATGGGCCGGGCGGGGGGAAGACGAAGAAGGACGCCGAGCAGGCGGCGGCGCGGGTGGCTTTCGAGGCGATTCAGGCGAAGGCGGCGGAAGCGGGAAAGGCCGCCGGCACCATTGAGGGGAGTCATTCCTGATCGCGAACGCGTCGCAACTGCGCCATAACTCCTTTCAGCGTAAAAGTATGTGTCGCAACGTCCGAATTTCGCTGAATTTGCCTTCTCCAGACACTAGAATTCTCCCCTTCACGCGCCGAATCCGCTTCCCACAGGAACCGGAACGGGGGACCCAGGTCGTAGGGGTGAACTCCTCCTCAGGGAGGACAGGGCTATCCGGAAGGCCCGAACCCGACAGCTAACCCCGCAGGCGTCGATCCGGAGCGACCCGCAACCGGCGGGGGCTCCACGTTCAGGAGCGCCTTCGTGGGCCATCCCGCCCCTTTCTTCGCCCGGACTCCATCCGCCGCGCCCGAGCCGCCCGACGGCGGCTGGTTCCGCCGCACGCTGCGGTTTCTCGTCGGCCCGCCGCGCGACTTGCGCGACCGGTCGATCTTCCGTCACCTGTCCCTCGTCGCCTTTCTGGCCTGGGTCGGCCTCGGCGCGGACGGACTCTCTTCCTCTTCTTACGGACCTGAAGAAGCGTTCCGGACGATGGGAGAGCACTCTTACCTGGCTCTGGCGCTCGCCGTCGTGATGGCGACGACGGTCCTCGTGATCGCGGCCGCCTATAGCCGCGTCATCGAACAGTTCCCGCACGGCGGCGGCGGCTACGTCGTCGCGACGAAACTGCTCGGCGAGCGCGCCGGCCTGGTGTCCGGGTCGGCGCTCCTCGTCGACTACGTCCTCACCGTCACCGTCTCGATCGCGGCCGCCGGCGACGCGCTCTTCAGCCTCCTGCCCCTCGACGCACTGGCGTGGAAACTCCCCGCGGAAGCGGCGCTTCTCGGAATTCTGGTCCTTCTCAACCTGCGCGGAGTGAAGGAATCCGTGCTGGTCCTCACGCCGATCTTCCTCTTCTTCGTCGTCACGCACCTCATCCTGATCGGGGGCGGCGTCCTCGGGCACGCCGCACAGGCGCCTGCCGTTTTCAGCTCCGCCTCGAAGTCCCTCTCCTCGGATCTTGCGACCCTCGGGCTTGGCGCCATCCTGCTGCGCTTCCTCCACGCCTACTCCCTCGGCGGCGGCACCTATACGGGGATCGAGGCCGTCTCGAACGGCCTCTCGATCATGCGCGAGCCGCGCGTGCAGACGGGGAAGCGGACGATGTTCTACATGGCGACGTCGCTGGCATTCACGGCGTCGGGGCTGCTGCTTTGCTACCTTTTGTGGAAGGTCGAGCCTGTCGCGGGGAAGACGCTGAACTGGGTGCTCGCCGACAAATTCGCCGGCGGAAGCGCTGCCGGGCGCGCGTTCCTCTGGATCACGATCGCTTCGGAAGGCGCGCTTCTCGTCGTCGCGGCGCAGGCGGGGTTCGTCGACGGTCCGCGGGTTCTCGCGAACATGGCCGTCGACTCGTGGGTCCCGAGGCGCTTTGCCGCGCTCTCCGACCGGCTTTCGGCCCAGAACGGCATCGTACTGATGGGGGCAGCGTCGGTCGGCGCACTTCTCTACACGGACGGCGACGTCCGCGCGCTGGTCGTCATGTACAGCATTAACGTGTTCCTCACGTTCTCGATGACGACACTGTCGATGGTCGTCTTCTGGTTCCGCGAGCGGCGCAGGGAGCGACGCTGGAAGCGCAAGTCGGCGATCCATGCGACGGCATTCGTGATGTGCGCGACGATCCTCGTGGTCACGGTATTCGAAAAATTCGAGGAAGGCGGATGGCTCACGCTTGCGATTACGGGAGGCGTGATCGGGGTGTGCGTCCTGATCCGGCGCCACTACAACGCCGTGACGGCAAAGCTCGCTCAGCTTTACCGCGGACTTCTTAGTGCGCCGACGGCGCCGGAACCCGCTTCAGGAATCGTCAATCCGGCCAACCCGGTCGCCGCCGTGCTCGTCGCCGGCTACGGCGGCCTCGGTCTCCACACTTTCCTGGGCGCCTTCCGCGATTTCCCCGGCCAGTTCAAAGGCGCGGTCTTCATCTCCGTCGGCGTCATCGATTCGCAGCAGTTCAAGGGCGAGGAAACGATGGAGGCCCTTCGCACGAACGTCCGTGACACGCTCAAGAGGTACGTCGAATTCGCGAGGAACCAGGGGATCCCGGCGACTTACCGGATGGCGTTCGGCACCGACGCGGTGGAAGAGTGCGAGAAGCTCTGCGGCGAAGTTTCCCGCGAGTTCCGGCGCGCCGTTTACTTCGCCGGGAAGGTGCTGTTCGGCCGCGAACAGTGGTACCAGCACTTCCTGCATAACGAAACGGCGTTCGCGATCCAGCAGCGGCTGCAGTGGGCGGGGAAAACGGTCGTCGTGGTGCCGGCGCGCGTGACATGAATGTACCGACGCACTCTCCGGGCTCTCTAACGACGATGGCGCCGGGCCCCCAACTCGATTAGCATTCGCCCATCGCAACGGCCGCAGGGGCCAAAAACCTCTTCGGCCGCGGCCCTGTTTTCGTTTCGGGGCTTTTCATGAAGGAATTTGCCCTGCTGGCGCGCACGCTGCCTGAAATTCAGGCGGCGATGGTGGTGGTGCGCGACCGCAATGCTGTGGACCTCGGCGGGCTGTGGGGATCGAGCGCCGCGCTCGTCGCCGCGGCGATGGCAAGCGCTCCGCCGGACGAGGAAGACAAGAAAACCTACTCGCCCCCACGATGGCTTGTCATCACCAGTGGCGTTGAAGAGGCCGAGCAGACGGCGCTGGACATCGCTTCGTTCTTTGACGGAACGGTTGCGCGCTTCCCTTCCTGGGAAGCGGCCCCCGGCCCCGACGCCCGGCTGTCGCCGCGCATCTTCGCGCAGCGCCTGAACGTCCTTCTGGATTTCGCGATACCCGGCCGGACCGCGCCGCGCGTCGTGGTCGCGCCGATCCAGGCCGTGCTGCAGGGAGTGCCGTCGCCGGACCTCCTTTGGGGAAATCTCCTGGAGATCCGCCCGGGGAAACCGCTTCCGATCGACACACTCGGGCAGCAACTCGTCGACCACGAGTTCGTGCGCGTGCCGCAGGTGGAGGCGCCCGGAGAATTCTCGGTGCGCGGCGGGATTGTCGACATCTTTGCGCACTCCGACGAGCGGCCGTGGCGGATCGTGTACGACGGGGACAACGTCGAGACCGTGAAGCCGTTCGACCCGGCGACGCAGCAGTCGTTCCGGGCGGAGCGGGAAGCGACGCTGGGGCTGGTGAAGCGTTCGCAGTTCTTCCTGACTCCCGGACAAGGGCACTCGATTGTGGACTACCTCGCGGAAACGGACGGCGTCCTGTTCCGGGAGGAGTCGGAACTCGACGAGCGCGCGCGGCGTTACCTGGGGACGATCCCCACCGTCGGGCTCGAGCCGCTCGCGTCGCTTCTGAAAAAGACGGGGAAGCGCGGCGTCGTCCGGACGCACACGCTTCCCGTAAACGAATCACCTCATCGCCTGAACATCCGGACGCTCTCCACGCAACGCTTCAGCGGCGACCTCAAGAACATTCTCGGCGAGCTGCAGCGCGTCGCGGCGGAAGTCCGGCGGGTCATCGTGTATTGCCAGGCGGAAGGGGAAATCCAGCGACTGAAGGAAATCCTGAAGGAAGGCGACCTCGAGTCGCGCGTCACGCCACATCCCGGCATGCTCCATCGCGGCTTCGTCCTCCCCGCGCTTTCGGCGGCGTTCATCCCGCACAACGAGCTCTTCAACCGCCCGCACCGGCACCATGCCGCCGCGCCGGCGGGCGTCGAGAAGAAGGGCGAGACTCGCGCGATCGACGCGTTTCTCGACCTCGAGCCCGGCGACTTCGTCGTCCACAACGTCCACGGGGTCGGCAAGTTCATCGGGATCACGCGCATGGCGCGCGACGGGCGGCAGCAGGAATTCCTCCAGGTCGAGTTCAACGAAGGCGTCCGCGTCTACGTGCCGGCCTCGCAGATCGACCAGATCAACAAGTACGTCGGCGGCGGCGCGGAGACTTCGCCCGAGCTGTCACGCGTCGGGTCGGCGGCGTGGGAAGCGAAGAAAGCGCGGGTCGCCGTGGCGCTCGAGAAACTCGCGGGGGAACTCGTCGAGGTGCAGGCAATCCGCGAGCAGGAGCTCGGGACGGCGTTTCCCCAGGACACGCCCTGGCAGCGCGAGTTCGAAGCCGCGTTCCCGTTCGAGGACACCCCCGACCAGATCGACGCGACGATCGCGCTCAAGAAGGACATGGAGCGCCCGAAGCCGATGGACCGGCTCCTCTGCGGCGACGTCGGCTACGGCAAAACGGAGCTCGCGATGCGCGCGGCCTTCAAGACGGTGATGCACGGGAAGCAGGTCTGCATCCTCGTCCCCACCACCGTCCTCTCGCAGCAGCACTACGACACGTTCCGCGAACGCATGGCCGCCTACCCCGTCCGCATCAACGCGCTCTCGCGCTTTCAGTCGAAGGCCGACCAGGCGCTCACCGTCGCTGCCACCGCCGCGGGCGCCGTGGACATCGTCATCGGCACCCACCGCCTCTTCTCCGGCGACATCCGCTTCAAGGACCTCGGCCTCCTCGTCATCGACGAGGAACAGCGCTTCGGCGTCGAGCACAAGGAAAAGCTGAAGCGCCTTCGCGCGACGGTGGACATCCTTACGCTGACGGCGACGCCGATCCCGAGGACGCTGCATCTGGCGCTTCTGGGCGTGCGCGACATCAGCACGCTCTCGACGCCGCCGCAGGGGCGGCGCTCGATCCAGACCGAAGTGATGCGCTATTCGCACGACCGCGTGCGCGAAGCGATCCTCCGCGAGATCAACCGCGACGGGCAGGTTTTCTTCGTCCACAACCGCGTCTACGACATCGAGGGGGTCGAGCGCCACCTCAACGATCTCGTTCCCGAAGCGAAAACGACGGTGGTCCACGGCCAGATGTCCCCCGAAATGCTCGAGGAGCGCATGCTCGCCTTCGTGAACGGCGACGTCGACATGCTCGTCACGACGACGATCATCGAGTCCGGCCTCGACATCCAGAACGCCAACACGATCATCATCGACGACTCCGACATGTACGGCCTCGCCGACCTCCACCAGCTGCGCGGCCGCGTCGGCCGCTCGGCGCACCAGGCGTACGCGTATTTCCTCATCCCCGACGACCGCCCGATCGGGCGCGACGCGGAGAAGCGGCTGCGGGCGATCGAGGAGTTCAACGAACTCGGCGCCGGCTTCAAGATCGCCACCCGCGACCTCGAGATCCGCGGCGCCGGCAACATTCTCGGCAAGGAGCAGTCCGGCCACATCGCCGCCGTCGGCTACGAGATGTTCTGCCGCATGCTCGACCAGGCGGTGCGGAAAGCGCGGAAACTTCCGCCTCCTCTCGACGTCGAAGCCGCCGTCGACTTCCCCGTCGACGCCTTCATCCCCGAGGATTACGTCCCGGGTGACCGCGTGCGCATCGAGTTGTACCGCCGCATCTGCCGCGCGAAATCAAAGGAAGAACTGGAAGCGGTCAAGGTCGAGTTCCACGACCGCTTCGGCGATCCGCCCGAACCCGTCCAGGCCCTGCTCGGCCTCGCCGAAGTCCGCGTCAACGCTTCACGCCACGACCTCTCCACCATCGGCCAGGGCGGCAGCCGCATCGTCGCGCGGTTCCGCATTCGCGCGACAGCCGAGATGCTCAAGGCGAAGTTCCCGGGCCGGGTTCGCATCGTCGACGACGCCAACCTCCACATCGTGCCCGACCCCGAGACGAGCGACCCGAGGAAGCTGCTGGCGCTGGCCCGCGAAACGCTCGACCCCGCGACGAAGCCGCTCCCTCCCCCGCCGCCGCCACCGCCACCGAGGCAGGCTTGGAAGCCGGTGCGGAAGAAGACCTGGTAGCTTCGAGTCCGGATTTCCTGTCCAGGTATCTGGTGTCGAAGGTGAATGAATGGAAGACTGCCTCCATGTTCTCCCCCATTTGAGGCGCTCTCCCGTGGGCTACACCACCGAGTTCGAAGGCGAATTCCAGCTGGACCGGCCGCTGACGCCAGAACACCGTGCCTTCCTGGCAAAGTTCAGCGAGACGAGGCGGATGAAGCGGCGTGCGGAGGTCACGGCACTTCGGCCGGATCCGCTTCGGAATGCGGCGGGTCTCCCCGTCGGATTTGAGGGCGCCTTCTTCGTCGGCGCGGACGCCGAAATGGGGCAGGAACACACGCCCGACATCGTCGACTGGAACAGACCTCCCCACAACCAGCCCGGGCTATGGTGCAAATGGGCACCGAACGAACGCGGAACGGCCGTCGCGTGGAACGGTCACGAAAAGTTCGTCGAGTACGTGCCTTGGCTGGATTACCTGATTCGCAACTTCCTGAAGCCCTGGGGTTATGTGCTCAAGGGGACCGTGGAGTTCCAGGGAGAGGAACTCGACGACTTCGGCAGGATCCACGTCAGAGAGAACGTTGTTCGGCTGGCGCAGGGCGAGGGGCCGCAGAATGCGCGAATGAGAGATCTGTTCGAACCGACGGAGGAGGAAGACGAGGAGTAATCCGGGACGATTCGGAGGGTTGAACCAATCCGGCCAAAGGCCTATGATCTAGCTAGACAGTCTAGCTAGAAAGGGTTTCCCCCATGAAAGACACCTGGCCCCTGCAGGACGCCAAGAACCGCTTCAGCGAGGTCGTGGAGCGCGCACTTCACGAAGGGCCCCAATACGTGACACGCCGCGGCAAAGAGGCCGTCGTCATCGTCGCGGTCGAGGAATTCCGCAAAGCCCGCGCGCCGCGCGAAAGCCTCTTCGAGTTCCTCCAGAAGTCCCCCCTGCGCGGCGTGCGCCTGGACCTTCGCCGATCGCGGGACACGGGTCGCCGCATTGACCTGTGAACTACCTGCTTGATACCTGCGTCATTTCCGAAGGCGTCCGCCGGCGCCCGGACCGGCACGTGTCCGCGTGGCAGGCTTCCATCCCTCAGGAGAGGCAGTTCCTGTCCGTCCTCACCCTGGGCGAGATCCAGAAGGGCATTTCCCGGCTGAATGACCCGACTCGTTCGAATCGACTGAAGCAGTGGCTCGACGTCGATGTCCGCAGGCGGTTCGCGGGCCGGGTGCTGGCGCTCGATGAGGAGACTCTCCTGGCGTGGGGCGACCTCGAGGGGGCCGCGGAGAAACGCGGCAGGCCGCTTCCGGTCACGGACGCACTGCTCGCGGCCACGGCGCTGGTCCATCACCTGACCTTCGTGACGCGGGACTCGGCGGACTTCTCCGCCACCGGAGTCAGTGTGCTCGATCCGTGGAAAGTGCCGTGACCTGAGGGGTTCGCGGGCGTTCCCTGCATCGACGAAATTCGGGCAATGGAGCAAAGCGAGTTCCTTGTGCTGCCGGCGGCTCGTGCGCTTCTGTGACACTTCGTCAGGGTTTCGTACGATGCGCCCCGGCACGGGAACGTCGAAGCGCGAGGGGAGGCCTGAGCGGGCGGGCGGCACGCGCCTTGCTGAAATACTTCGCTTCTGCCGGAATTCCGTGCCGGCAGGAGCAGCGCCGACACTCACGAGGAGAATTCCCATGCGCACCGTTCCTGCAGCCCCACGTTGGCTCACTGTCGTACTGTCGGCGATCGCCGCCCTGGCCGTTCGCGCCGAGGAAGACCCCGGCTGGGACCTCGTTCGCATCCTGGCCCGCCTCCGGACGGCCGGACCTCTCGAGCGGGAGGATGGCGTGCAGGCGGCCGTGCGGGCGTGTTCCGCCGAAACCGCGGAGGCGGCGCGCGACCTCGTGGCGGGGCGCGTGAACCTCGTGCCCTATGAGGGCTCGTTCGTGGAGCCGCGCGACGTGCGCGCCGGAGCTTCGCTCAACACGCTCGACCGCGCGCGCTTCCTGGCCGCGGTCCTCGCCGGGATGAAGATGGAAGCGCGAGTGGTGACGGCGCAGGGCGCGAAAGTCGCCTACCCCGCGAAGAACCTGGAGTCGACGGTCTGCGTCCCGGAGCCGATCCGTGAGTCGATCCGCACGTCGGTGAAGGACACTCTTCCGCCGCTCTGGGAAGAGGTCCGCCGGAATCAGCCTGATTGGGCGGCGGGCGCGGGCGCGGCGCAGGAGAAGGAGGTCGCGTGGGTGCAGGTGAAGTCCGGCGCGGCGTGGAGGGACCTGGCGTTCGCGGACACCACGCTCGCGGGCGAAGCAAAGCCGGTGTCGCCCGAAGCCGTTGCCCGTCAGGCGTGGACCGTCACGCTCACGTGCACGCTGCACCGCGGAGCGACATCGGAGGAAGCATTCACCTGGTCGTCTCCAGCGGCAAAGCTCCACGCCGTCGCGGTGACGTACGTCCACCGCCCGGAGACCTTCGAGACGTTTGTGCCGCTGCTGTTCGTCGGCAGCGAGATGGTGGAAGGAAAGCCGTTCGCGGCGACGACGCCGAAGGGCGCGGTCGACCGCGTGACGCTGACGGTCGGGCTCGAGGGCCCCGGCGAGTCGCGTACGTTCGAGAGGCAGGTCGTGTCGTTCGGCGCTGGCGCCGAGGCCTTCGACCGCGGGCTCGGGCTCGCGTTCGTCGCGCGACTGACGGTCGTAACCACGCGTCTCGACGACCTCGACCGCGCCGCGCTGACGGAAAGCGTGTTCTACGCGGTCGCGAACGCCATGGTGGCGCCGGCGCACGCCGCGAAGCTCGAGAAAGCCGCCGCCGGGCCGCTTCTCAAGGACTCCCCCGCTTTGAACCTCGTGTCGCTTCATGCTCTCGCCATGGCCGAGGCCTCCCACGAACTCGCCGACCTCGCCACCGAGGCCATGCCCGGCGTTCGCGCGCTCCGCGTGCGGCCGACGCTTCTGCTAGAGCAGGACGCCGTCCGACTCGAGGGGGACAAGCTCCGCCGGTCGGAGTCGACGGATTTGCTGGAGCCGGGCACCGGCGTATCGGGCCCGAAGGAGGCGTGCGCCCGCGCGGCGGTCGCTCACTCGATTGCATGGGCGCGCATCGAGGACGCGGTCACGCTCGGCCCAGGCGTCGAGACGTCGTGGGAAGCGGTGGCCCGCCAGGTCGCGGCGAAGTCGAAATTCGGGAAGGACGCCCCGGCGGCGGCGCTCGCGGTCGACCTTGCCGACGGGAGGGCGCAGGCGTTCGTGACGACGAAGGACGGCGTCGCGGGCCTCGTCGGGCTCCGACTTTCGAGCGGGCCCACCGCGGTCTGGATCCTGAGCGACGGTTCCGGCGGATCGCGCACGAAGCGGGAGCCGATGGACCGCGTGAGGGATCTCTGCGGAAAGCTCCAGTGGGCGTCGTACCTCGCGCCGCTTCACGTCATGCCCTACTCGTGGCTTATCAGCCCGATCGTCGCGTACCACTGCAAGCTCGCCGAGGCGTACGACAAGGCGGCCGGCGCCCTGGACCGCGCGTTCGGGGGGGGCGGGGGCGGCGGCGACGACGCGAAGCGCAAGGAGCTGGAAGATCTGCTCAAGAGCCTGGGGCCCGGCCTTGTGGCCGAGCTGGCGTGGAGCGCGGTGCTCAACGGAATCGCGCACGGAGTCGTGGCGCCCGTGGTTTCGGAGATCGGCAACTCCGTGGTGTCGCCGCTCCTCGGCTGGGCCAACCGCGCCGGCGCAGGGCTGATCCCCCGAGTCGCGAGCGGAGCCGCCCGCGCCGCGACCGAAGCCGAC
>WSZJ01000109.1 GCA_009773755.1 Planctomycetota bacterium
AACGGCGGCCACCTGCGCGCGGCCTGGCGCCGCTTCGCCGACCTTGCCTCGGCGGGCGATTCACCGGCGATCGCCGCACGCGCGGCCGCGGCCGCCGCATCGATTTCAGCGCGCTTCGGTCCCTGCGACCCTGCCATGGACGCTGAAGCCGTCCGATTCGCCCACGATGCGCTCGAGTCGCCAGATCTGCCGCCAGCCTCTGCCGCGGAAGCGCTGGCAGCGTCGGCGGAGGCCTGGCGCCGCGCCGGGGATGCGGACCGGGCGCTGGAGTGCTACGAGCGGATCGTGGGTCTCGGACTGGTAACGGAGGACATCAAGCGGTGGTATTCCAGGCTCAAGTCGCTTCCGCCTGCGCAATAGGTTGACTCGACTCGACCTGCAGCCTAGTCTCAGCCGGACGCGCCATTCCCCACTCATTTTCACAGGGAGGAACCGACGTGGCTGACGAAGCAGCGAATGCGGGCGGATTTCTTGACGCCCGGAAAGCTAAGGCCGTTTTCGTGCTTGGCGTCGGGTTGTACCTGCTGATGTCGTTCTGGGCGCAGTCGCCGAGCTACAAGCTCGCTGCGATGAAGAGCAAGCTGGAACAGCTCGATGGCATGAAATCTCACGAGCTTGATTCGCCGATGATGCCGAGGGAACCGCAGAAGCCGCCGGAGAAGGCGAAGGACGTCGGCGACCTGAACAACAAGTACGACAAGCTGAAGAAGGAATTCGACGAGAAGAAGAAGAAGTACGACGACGATCTCGTCCACGTGCACGAGCGTGAGGAGTGGCTCTGGGACAACGAGGAAGGGCCTGGAGTCCGGGAAGACAAGAAGGAGCTCGAAAAGGACGGCGCCTGGGCGTCCGCGACCCGGGACAACTGGGCCTACTGGGCGTTCGTGGGCCGGTTTATCGCCTGCGTGCTGATGCTCGTCGGCCTCGCGTTCACGGCTCTGAACGGTTCCGACTGGGAGAAGGCCGCTGCGATCGTGGTGATCGGTCTTGTCATCGTGGGGACCGGAGGCGTGCTGGGCCGGTAAGTCAGGGCATCAGGCGGTAACATCCGAAAAACGAAACCCCCGGCCGTCTGGCCGGGGGTTTTTCTTTGGACCGTCGGCGCTACTTCGCTTCTTCGAACTTGATCCCCTTCTTCGCCGCCTGTTCGTGGATCGCCTTCTGCACGGCGCTGTCGAACCCGTCCTTCGAACCAAGCTTCGCCAGTTCGTCCTTCAGGAACTGCGCGCGCTTCACGTCGAGATCCTCGATTTTTTTCCGGAGTTCCGCCCGCTCCGCAATCTTCGCGGCGACGTGCTTCTCGCGCTCTTCAGGCGTCATTTTCTTCATGTCTTCGGGGAGTTCCTCGTCCTTCACTTCCGCGAGCTTCTTCGTTCCTTCCTCGATCGCGCCGACGAGGTCGCCGCCCCAGCGACCACCGGCCTCCGCGGGCGCCGCTGGCGCTCCGGCGCCTTTCGACATCGCCCCGGCCCGGTCGGCCTTCAGGTCGTCGCCCGCTCCGGCCATCGCGTCCTCTGCATCCTTCGACTTCTCTTCCATTTCCTTGCGCCGGCGTTCGTCGCCGAATGCGATGCGGGTTCCGCCGAGCTTGCCGCCGAGATCCGCAAGCTCCTTGTCGAATGGTGTCGAGATCGCGGCCACGCCGCCGTCCTGCTGGATTGAGACGAATGTCCCTTCGGCCTTCTTCGCGATCTCTTCCCAGACCTTTCCGGTCGTGGCGTCGCCGCCGCACCGGATCGTGTTCACGATGATGTCCTTCGTGATCGCGTCCTTCGCCAGCGAATTGTGGTCGAAGGAGTCACCGTAGTCCTCGTGCGGAGGCGCGTCGCCTACGAGGAAGATGATTCGCAGCGCTTCCTTGTCCGCGCTCCATGACATTTTTTCGATGCCGGCCTTGAGACCCGCGTTGACGTGTTCGGGGCCGTCGCCGCCGCCGCCCGCCTTGAGGCCCTGCAGTTTCTTGTAGATGCCGTCGAGGTCGTCGGTGAGGTCCGTCTCCTGCGTGACGTACGCATCGTTCTTGTCGCGGTAAGCCACCAGCCCGATCCGGATGTCCGGCGTCGGTTTGCCGCGCGCGATTTCGTTGGCGATCGACCAGATCTTGCGTTTCGCGCCGTCAAGCAGCCCGCCCATGGAGCCGGTCGTGTCGAGGACGAACACCACGTCGACCTTGGGAGCTTTCGCGGCTTCCTTGACCTCCTGCTTCGGCGGTTCCGCTCCATCGTCGGCGAAAGAGGGCGTGCAGAGAGCGCCGTAGCCGATCAGCAGGCCGCAGGCGAGTTTTTTCCAGGCGTTCATGAGCGTCTCCTTGATTCCCCGTGTGATTGTGGAATTGAGACGCGGGTGAACGGAGGAAGTTCCGCGGAATTCGGAAACGAACTTCAGACCGCCGGCGACCGGATCGCCCTCAGTCCGATGTCGCGCCGGTAGTGAATTCCGTCGAACTGGATCGCGCTCATCGCGCGATACGCCGCGTCCCGCGCCGCGGAATGCGTCGCGCCTTTCGCCGTGACTCCCAGCACACGCCCGCCCGCCGTCAGGATCCTCTCGCCCTTCAGGACCGTCCCCGCGTGGAACACCTGGACGCCCGGCACCCGCCCGGCATCCTCGAGTCCGCGGATCTCGAGGCCCTTCTTGATTTCGCCCGGATACCCGCCCGATGCAGCGACCACGCAGACCGCAGGATCGGGGTCCCACTCCAGGTCGGCCTTGGAAAGCTTGCCGTCAATCACCGCGTCGATCAGGTCCAGCAGGTCGGTCCTGAGCCGCATCATGAGAGGCTGCGTTTCGGGATCGCCGAAGCGCGCGTTGATCTCCAGGACTTTGGGGCCCGAGCGGGTGAGCATGAGCCCGGCGTAGAGAACGCCCTTGTACGGGCGCCGCTCCTCCCGCATCGCGTGAACGATCGGCACGAACACTTCGCGAGCCGTCCGCGCGGCGAGCTCTTCGCTGAAAACCGGAGCCGGCGAGTACGCGCCCATGCCGCCGGTATTCGGCCCTTCGTCGCCGTCGTTGATGCGCTTGTGATCCTGGGCGCTGTCGAGCATCGCGATCGTCTGGCCGTCCGTGAGCGCGAGGACGGAAACTTCCTCGCCCGCGAGGAACTCCTCGATCAACACGCGGTCGCCCGCCTTGCCGAAAACCCGGTCCTTCATCGCCGCCCCAATCGCTGCCATCGATTCGACCGGCGTCCTGCAGACCGTCACGCCCTTCCCGGCCGCGATCCCGTCCGCTTTCACAACGACCGGGTGCGGCGTCCGCTCGACGTAGCGCGCGGCATCGTCGAAGCGGTCGAAAGCGCGGAAGCCGGCGGAAGGGATGTTGTGTTTCCGGAAGAGGTTCTTGCACCACGACTTGGAGGACTCGAGTTCGGCCGCTTCTCGCGTGGGGCCGAAGATGCGCATGCCGCGTTCCTGGAAGGCGTCGACGATGCCGGCGGCCAGTGCGGCCTCCGGACCGACCACGACCAGGTCGATGTTTTGTTTTCGCGCAAATTCGAGAAGCACCGGGACGTTGTCCGCAGCGATTTCCGCGCACGTCGCCAGGGAAGCGATGCCGGCGTTTCCAGGCGCGCACCAGAGCTGCGGGCGACGCGGCGACTGTGAAAGTTTCCAGGCCAGCGCATGCTCGCGCCCGCCGCCGCCCACGATCAGGATTCGCATCGCGGCGTTATAGCTTAAGCAGTGGGTAGTGGGTAGGAGGTAGTGGGTAGGAGGTAGTGGGTAGGAGGTAGTGGGTAGGGGCTGGCGCGCAGGGCTGTACTACTTGCTACCGACTACCCACTACCCACTACCTACTTCTTTTCCTCGTCCTTCTCTTTGCCGCCCAGCTCTGCTTTCGCAGCGGTCGCCGCCTTCTTCTGCAGGAACCACTCGCGCCACATTTCGAGATTCTCGCCGTAATTCAGCCCCGTGCAGGCGGACAGCGCGCGGATGTACGCAGCTTTTTCCTTCTCCGCCTGCTCTTTTTTCGCCTTGTCTTCCGGGTCCCCGAAGGCGTCCATGCCGCCGCTCTTCCCGGGGAGCTTCCCCGCCTTCTCCATCGCTTCCCGCGCTTCCGGCGACATCTTGGTCCCGCCGGCGAAGCGCGGGTCGGCCTCCGTCGTGCCGAAAGTGACTCCGCCTTTGGGCGCGGCGGCCTTCGACAGCGCGTTCATCAAGGCCTCGGCGGCGCTTTCGTTCGGGAATTCGCACAGCGCGTTCGCCGCGCGGATCCGGACCGGCGAGTACTCGCTCGCAAGCCCCTTCTGGAGGTGTGTCCAGGTGTCCGGGTGGCCGAGCTTCTTGAGTCCGTCCAGCGACGCGGTCCGAAGCGCTTCTGAGTCGTCGACCAGCACCCGCCGGGCCAGCCGCGACAGGGCTTCCGGCCGGCCGAGCGACGCGAGGGCTCCGATGCAGTAGGCGCGGACCTCGGCGGTGCGGCTTTCGATATTCTCGAGGAGCGGCGCGAGCTTGAATTCACCGGGGATGGCGTCGAGCTGGGCGCGCGCCTCGTCGCGGATCTCGATGTCCGCGGACGTAAGCTTGCGCAGGCACTCGCGCACTTTCTCCGCGATCGCCTTCTCGAGTTCTTTCTGCTCCTTCAAAGCAGCCTTGAGCCGCGCTTCTTCGGGCGTCATCCAGGCCCCGTCAAATTCGACGAGCCCCTTGGCTTTGCAGAAGTCCACCCAGGTCATCCAGCGACCGTCGTACCAGGTGTGCTTGAGCGCCTCGTGGGCGGCGCGGAAAGCGGCGCGCCGCACCTTTTCGGCCGGGCCGATCACTTCCGCGTCGGCGACGGGGACGGGTTCAGGTCCCGAGGCGAGAACGCGTTCGTACTCGGCCTGCGACTGCTTCTCGAGATGATTGTCGTGGCACCATTTCGCGAGATCCAGCAGCGCTCCGGGATCCGAAGCGTCGACGCGGTCACGCCGCCCTTCGTAGACCTCCATCGTCGTGGCGCCGTGGATGACTTCCAGGATCTGGTGACGGGGGATGGTGACGGCGCCGTTCTTGACCTGGAGCTTCACATGAGCTTCGGTTTCTTCGACGATCTTCCCTTCGATCCTGCGCTTGTCCTTGCACACGACGGTATCGGCGGCCGCGAGGGCGGCCAGGGCCAGCGCCATGATGACGGTGCGCATTGTGGCGAACTCTCCATTCCCCCGGACCTCCGGATGATAGCAAGGGTGACGGCGGCAAGGGGCGCAAAATCGGCGGATCCGGCGAGCCGAAATGACGGCACCGCGCGCTCCGGTGCGCCGCCGGCGAGGCTGCGGCATTCCTTGACCCTCCCCACGGGCGCGGATACGTTCCGCGCACTCGCAACGGGATCACCCATGAACGTCCACGAGTACCAGGCCAAGGAACTTCTCAAGCGTTACCACATCCCCGTCCCCGACGGGAGGCTTGCCACGACGCCTGAGGAAGCGGAGAAGGCGTTTCGCGATCTCAACGTCCCGATTGCGGCCGTGAAGGCGCAGATCCACGCCGGCGGACGCGGAAAAGCGGGCGGCATCAAGGTGGTCAAGAGCGCGGAAGAAGCGCGCGCCGCGGCGAAGGAGATCATCGGGAAAGTGCTGGTGACCCATCAGACCGGGCCGCAGGGGAAGCAGGTCCGCAAGGTGTGGGTCGAGGCCGGCACGATCCCGGAGAAAGAGTTCTACGTCGGAATCGTGATCGACCGGAAAGCGGAAAAACCGGTGCTGATGGTGAGCCCGGCCGGCGGAATGGATATCGAGGAAGTCGCGGCAAAGACGCCCGAGAAAATCTTCAAGGAGGAGGTCGGCCTCGCCGGGCTCCAGCCGTTCCAGGTGCGCAAACTGTCGAAGGCGCTCGGGCTCGACCCCGCCCTCCAGAAGCAGGCCCTTCCGCTCTTCACCAACCTCTGCCGCATGTTCGTCGAGCTGGATTGTTCCCTCGCCGAAATCAACCCGTTGGCCGTCGCGGGCGGGAAGATCCTCGCGCTTGACGCGAAACTGAACTTCGACGACCGCGGACTTTTCCGGCATCCCGACGTCGAGGCGATGCGGGACATCCACGAAGAGGACGCGGCAGAGCTGGAAGCGGCGAAGATCGGGATTTCCTACATCTCGCTCGACGGGAACATCGGCTGCATGGTGAACGGCGCGGGACTGGCGATGGGGACGATGGACGTGGTCAAGCTGGCGGGCGGCTCGCCGGCCAACTTCCTCGACGTGGGCGGCGGCGCAACGAAGGACCAGGTCACCGCGGCGTTCCGGCTGCTGCTCTCGAACTCGAACGTCAAGGCCATCCTCGTCAATATCTTCGGCGGCATCATGAAATGCGACGTGATCGCTTCCGGCGTGATCGAAGCGGCGCGCGCGGTGAAACTGTCGGTCCCGCTCGTCGTGCGGCTCGAGGGAACAAACGTCGAAATCGGGCGGAAACTGCTCGCTGAAAGCGGGCTCGCCCTGACCTCGGCGACCGACATGGCCGACGCCGCTTCCAAGGTCGTCGCAGCGGCGGGGAGGTAGGGATCGTGGCGCACGAAACGCGGTTGATCGACGGGCTTCGCGCGGGTTCGCGCGCCGAGTTCTCCACGCTCGTGGAGCGGCACGCGCGCGAGGTCTACGCGTTTCTCGCGCGGCTGTCGGGCGTGGAGGTGGCGGAGAAGCTGACTCACGAGACGTTCGCAACGGCGTGGAACGGCGCTTCAACGTTTCAGACAGACCGTCCTCTGCGCGTCTGGCTGCTGGGACTGGCGGCGAAGGCCGCGGCGGCGCGAGAGGGTTTTGACGGGCGTTGGGAAGCGGCGGCGCGGGTGGAGCTGGACTCGGCGGGTGCGGCGCATCCCGAAATTCCGGCGGACCACGCGGAGGCCGGGCGGCTCGCGGCGCTTGCGGTCGCGGACCTGCCGTTTCCCCAGCGCGCGGCGCTGGTGCTGCGCGCGTTCGGCGGCTTCGGCATTCCCGAAATCTCCGCAACGCTCAACGCCTCCGGCGACGCCGTCGCGGCGCTTCTCGGCGCTTCCTACCTGTCGTTCGTGAACCGGCTCGAAGTGAGGGCGGTGCGGTGAGGAGCTGCGAAGAGTTCGAGAAACTGCTGCCTGCGTACGTCGCGGGGGTCGCGGACTCTGCGGACGTGGCGGAGATCGGCGAGCACATCGGCGACTGCGAGCCGTGCATGAATGATTTCCAGCGCGTGGTCAAGGAGCTGGGGACGCTTAAGTCGTGGCGCGACCCGGTTCCGCCCGAGGGGTTGTCGGCGCGGATTCTGGAAAAGCTGGCGTCGGAAGAGGAGCGGCGCCGGCGTGAGGCCCTGGGAGAAGAGACTGCCTGGGGGGAGCCAGTCCAGCGCGGCCTGAGCTGGGCCGTCATGGGTGCGCTTGGAGTCGTGATGCTCGCGACGCTGGTGACCGCGCAGTCGGGCGCCAGGTACGACCAGCAGCGCCGGGCGTGCGCGGAGAACCTGCGGCAGCTCGGGCAATTTGCGGTCAAGGAACGGAAGTTCAGCGCCCCCCTGGAGCGCGGGCTGAGGAGCGATCCGCTCAAAGAACCGGCAGACTCGCTTCGAGCGTGCCCGCTCGCTGAGCCCTTGAAACCGAAGGAGTGGTCGAACTACAAGCTCGACCTGCGCGGCCCGCTCTACCTTGCGGGGGACGATCGCAGCAACCACGGATTCGTCGACGCCAACATGCTGCTTTCAGACGGCTCGGTCATCACGGTCACACCCTCGCAGGCAGGTCTGTGGGAACTTCTCGACACGTACTCGCGCGGACGTTGAGCCACACAGGAGATTCATCGTGAGCGTTCTCGTCGGGCCGAAAACGAAACTCATCTGCCAGGGACTTACCGGCACCGCGGGCGGATTCCACAGCGGCCAGTGCATGAAGTACGGCACGAAGCTGGTCGGAGGCGTGACGCCGGGGAAGGGCGGCACGACGTGGACGTCGGCGGAAGTGCCGGATGCGAAGGTTCCGATTTTCGACACGGTCGCCGAGGCCGTCGCCGCGACGGGCGCCAACGCGACGATGATTTTCGTCCCGCCGCCGTTCGCGGCCGACGCGATCATGGAAGCCGCGGACGCGGGGATCGAGGTGATCGTGACGATCACCGAGGGGATCCCGACGGTCGACATGGTGAAGGTCGCGGACTACCTCAAAGGGCGCAAATCGCGGCTGATCGGGCCGAACTGCCCCGGGATCATCACGCCGGGCTCCTGCAAGATCGGGATCATGCCCGGCTATATCCACAAGCCCGGCCGCGTCGGCGTCATCTCCCGCAGCGGAACGCTGACGTACGAGGCCGTCTGGCAGCTCACGAGCCGCGGCATCGGACAGTCGACCTGCATCGGCATCGGCGGCGACCCGATCCTCGGGACGACCCACACCGACGCGGTGCGCCTCTTCAATGAGGATCCCGACACGGACGCCATCGTCCTCATCGGCGAAATCGGCGGCACCGGCGAAGACGAAGCCGCCGCGTACATCAAGAAGCACGTGAAGAAGCCCGTCGTCGCCTTCATCGGCGGCCAGACGGCACCGAAGGGAAAGCGCATGGGTCACGCCGGCGCGATCATCAGCGGCGGCAAGGGAACCGCCGCCGAGAAGATGGCCGCTCTCTCCGCCGCGGGCGTCACTGTCTGCGTCAGCCCCGCCGACATCGGTTCCTCCATGGAGAAAGTGCTCAAGTCGAAGGCGGGGAAGGGGAAGAAGGCCGCGAAATCGGCGCGCAAGCCGGCGAGCCCGTCGAGGCAGGCCAAGCGCGCTCGCGCCGCGAAGTCGGGGCGGGTGAGGCGGAAGTGAACCGGCCCGAGGCGCGGGACGTGATCGACGCGGCGCTGGCCGAGGACATCGGTCCCGGCGACGTCACGGGCCAGACGCTGTTCCCGGCTTCGGCGCGCGCGCGGGCCCTGCTCTTCTCGAGATCGAGCGGCGTACTGGCGGGGGAGTGGGTCGCGGCCGAGGTATTTCTCCGGCTCGACCCGAAGGCCGAGGTCCGCCGGCTCGCAAAGGACGGCGCCGCGCTCCGGCCCGGCAAGCGGATCCTGGAAGTGCGTTCGACGGCGCGCGCGCTGCTCGCCGGTGAACGAACGGCGCTGAATTTCATCCAGAGGCTCTCGGGGATCGCGACGCTGGCGCGGGCGTTTTCGCGGCGCGCCAAAGGGACGACCGTCCTCGACACGCGCAAAACGACGCCCGGGATGCGCGGCCTCGAAAAGTGGGCAGTCCTCATGGGAAGCGCTTCGAACCACCGCTCAGGCCTCTACGACGCCGCGATGATCAAGGACAACCACCTCGCCCTCCTCGGCGGGCACGTCAACCTGCGCGTCCACGTCGGGCGGCTGCACGAGAAAGGCGTCAAGGTCACCGTTGAGGCGAAGTCGGAGACGGAGGCGACGCGCGCGATCATGGCGGGCGCGGACCGCGTCCTGCTCGACAACTTCAAGCCGGCGCGCCTCGCGAAGCTCATCCCGCGTCTGCGGCAGATCGCGCCGAAAGTGGAGCTCGAAGTCTCCGGCGGCGTCCGCCTTGACACGATCGCCCGCATCGCCCGCCTGCGCCCCGACTTCGTCAGCGTCGGCGCCATCACCCACTCCGCCCCCGCACTCGATATCTCGATGGACCTCTTCCCCGCGTGACCGCGCCCCTGGATGCCGCGTCCGTCCTGCGCGGCCTGCGCCCGCATCGAATCCCGTCGAAACTCGTCTGCCTCGACGAGATCCTGTCCACGAACGACGTCTGCTGGGAGCGCGAACGCGCCGGCGAACCCGAGGGCCTCACCGTCACCGCCGAATCCCAGACCGCCGGCCGCGGCCGCTTCGGCCGCGCCTGGCATTCTCCCCGGGGCCTCTCGCTCGCCGTCTCCGTTCTGCTGCGGCCCGCGCTGCCGGCCGAACGCCTGCCGCTCCTCACTGCGGCAGCGGCAGTCGCAGCATGCGAAGCGGCAGGGCCGGAA
The DNA here is from genome assembly GCA_009773755.1 of Planctomycetota bacterium. Classification (GTDB taxonomy): domain Bacteria; phylum Planctomycetota; class MHYJ01; order WSZJ01; family WSZJ01; genus WSZJ01. The sequence continues at coordinate 9,899 of WSZJ01000109.1, forward strand.
GCGCGGATCCGGTGGCCGAACGACGTGGTTTTAAAGGGAAGGAAAGTGGCCGGCGTGATCGTGGAGGGGCGCCCCTCGGCCCGCTCAGCGCCGAATGCCGAGTCCGGAGCCTTCGTCCTGGGGTGCGGCCTGAACGTGAATCTTCGCGCCGCGGACTTTCCCGACGATCTGCGCGACACCAGCACGTCGCTTCTCATCGAGACCGGCGAGGCCCATGATCGCGGCGCCGTCCTGCGCACGTTCCTCGACAGCCTCGACGCGCGCTATGACGAAGCGCTTTCCGGCGATTCGGCGCTTCCGTCCGCCTGGCGCGAACTTTCGGCGCTGATGGGGGAGCGCGTCTCGATCATGGAGGCAGCGAAGGAGTACCGCGGCGAAGTGGCCGACCTGGACGTGCTGGAGGGGATCTCCGTGCGCCTGGAGGGAGCCGTGAGGAGGTTTCGACTCGAGCACGTCGAGAGGCTGCGAATCCTGAAGTGAATCTGGTCGGAAGCGGATTGAAATTCCTGCGGTGCATTGTGATGAGCTAATAGAAGTCGTTTTCTCGTGCGCCCCGCGCCGCTCGCCACCGTCGTGTAGAATCCCGGCCCTCCAGCAACTGACAGGAGTCGCCCAGCATGGACCCGCGCGATCTCGACCTACCCCTTCCGCCCCTTGACATGACTCCGGCCGAAGCGCACGCGCGCTTCGCTGAACTTCAGGCGCGCCTCGTGCCGCTGTGGCGATCGATGCGCGACTTCACGCAGGACGAGCAGACGATCGTCGTTGTGGCGTCGATGAGCGCGGACATGGCGGTCACGAGTTCCGAGATGCAGGCGTACGAGGAACGTTTTCTGTTTCTGCTGCTCCTTCTGCGCCAGCCTGCGGCGCGCCTGGTCTACGTCACTTCGCAGCCGATCAACCCGGCGGTGATCGAGTACTACCTGAACCTGCTTCCGGGGGTCGTGTCGTGGGACGCGAAGCGCCGGCTGCATCTGGTGGCGGTGGAGGACGCGACGGTGAAGCCGCTGACGGTGAAGCTGCTGGAGCGGCCGGGCCTGATCGCGCGGATCCGCGCGCTCGTGAAGGATCCGCGGCGGGCGCATCTCGTTCCGTACAACACGACGCTGCTCGAGCGCGACCTGGCGTTGCGCCTCGGGATCCCGATGTACGGAGCGGACCCGAAGTACTTTGATTTCGGCACCAAGACCGGCTGCCGCCGCCTGTTTGCGGAAGAGGGGGTAGCGCACCCGCTGGGGTTCGAGGGGCTTTCGACGCTGGAGGAAGTCGCCGCGAGGATCGGGGAGATTCGCGCCGCGCGGCCGCGCGCGGGGGCCGCGATCGTCAAGCTCAACGAGGGACTCTCCGGCGAGGGGAACGCCTTCGTCGATCTCGCGGTGCTCCCTGCGCCGGGAGCGCCCGGCGAGAAAGACGCGATCGCGTCGCGGCTCGCGGCCATGCGGTTCGAGCTCGGGAGCATGACGCGCGACGATTTTGCGCGGAAGTTGAGCGCGCGGGGCGGCGTCGTAGAGGAACGCATTGCGGGGCGCGATTTCCGCAGCCCGTCCGTGCAGCTCCGCGTAACGCCGCTCGGCGAGATCGAAGTGCTGTCGACTCACGACCAGGTGCTCGGCGGCCCGAGCGGCCAGAGTTTTCTCGGCTGCCGCTTCCCCGCCGACGTCGAGTACGCGGCGGCGATCACGCGCGACGCGGCGAAGATCGGCCGCCGTCTCGCGAAGGAAGGCGTCCTGGGCCGCTTCGCCATCGACTTCGTGGTCTGCCGGAACGAGGCCGGCGGCTGGGACCACTATGCGATCGAGATCAACCTGCGAAAGGGGGGCACGACGCACCCGTTCCTGACGCTGAAATTCCTGACCGACGGCGTCTACGATCCGGAGGCGGTGGTCTTTCGCGCGCCGAGCGGACGGCCGAAATGTTTCGTCGCGAACGACCATCTGCACAATGCGCGTTACCGCTCGCTCACGCCCGAGCTGGTCCTCGAGCTGATTTCGAAGAAGGGGATCCACTTCGACCAGACCCGCCAGACAGGGTGCGTCTTCCACATGATGTGCGCGCTGGGCGAGTGCGGCCGGATCGGAGTCACGGCGGTGGGCGAGAGCCACGCCGAAGCGGAGGCGATGTACGGCCGCGCGGTGGCGGCGCTGGACGAAGAGGCGGCGGCACAGTTGGCGGCGCGGCCGGTGCCGAAGAGCTGAGCTCGATCGGTTGACCGATCGACGCGAGGAAGCGGGCGACTTCTTTTCGCCCGTAGATCGGCTGCCTGTACTGGCGCCCCTTGACGAACGGCCGTCGAGGCTTGAAGCGCGCAACTTTCAGCAGGCGCCGTATCAACGCCAGTTCCGCGGGCGAATCCGCAATCAGCCGGACCTCGTCGCCTTTCTTGTACTGACGCCATCCCTCCTGCTCAGTTCGATGGGCGAGTTGCCGGCGGACGTAACCGTTGCGGTCGAAGAATTGTCGAAGCTGAGAGATCGCGTCGCCGCTGAGGGCATCGCGAACCGCATGTCTGACGGATTGCACACGCTTCACAGACGGACATCCTAGTGGTTCGGCACGCTTGATTCCATGGGTCGCGCCCTTCGGACGCGCCCCACGGAATCAATGCTGACTCACCACCAGACCGCGGTACGGCGCAGGATCAAGGGCGCCGTAGCGGCTGTCGTCAGCGTTATCAGAGCAGCTTCATCGCTTTCCACACCGGCACGCTCGCGAGCAGCGCGGCGAAGCGCAGACCCGCTTCCAGAAAGAGCATCGGCCGCGCCTGCTCGTGCGAGAAAAGCTCGCCGTCGGCGGCGAAGTAGACGATGGCGTAGGCCTGGTTGACGTAGGGGAGGAAGGTGTGGTCGCCGGCGACGAGGGCGGTGATGACGGGGACGAACGGATGGATGCCGAGCGACTGGGCGACGGGAATGGCGGCGAGAGCGAGGAGCGAGGTGGCGGTGGACCAGGGGACGAAGAAGCGGAGCAGGAAGGCCGCGGAGGCTACGGCGCCGACGAAGACGAACGGGTTGCGCACGGCGGAGGGGAGCGAGCGGCCGATGGCGGAGGCGAGCCAGGAGTCGATGCCGAGCGACGCGAAGATGCCGCCGAGTCCCATGATCACGCCGAGGTAGACGAGCACTCCGAGGATCGCCGAATTCTGAAGCGCGGTGCGGTCGAGGATGCGGGCGAAGAAGAGCGCGAGGAAGACGCCGACGGCGATCCACGCGGGCTCGACGCCGTGGAGGGAGCGCGTGGCGAAGCCGGCGACGAGCGCGACGAGGACCGCGGCGGCGAAGAATTCCTCCCGCGCCGGTTTCCCGAGGATCCGCCGCTGGAGCCGGATTGCGCCGAGGTCGGCGCCGCCGGCGCGATGGGGCCGGAAGCGCAGGACGATGGCGGTGTAGTACGCCGCGAAGAGGAGCGCGTGCGGGGCGAGCGCGGCCGCGAGCCAGAAGGTCCAGGTGACTTCGGCGCGCGCGGCAGGCGGCATGAGCCCGTGAACGACGAGGTTCGTGAACACGCCCGTCAGGAACAGCGTTTCGAGCTGGCACGTCACAAAAAATGTCAGCAGGCCGATCGCCGCCGAACCGCCGCTTCGCTTGCCGTAGGAGAGCGCGTCCGAAATCCCGCGGGCGATCGGCACGCCGAGCGCGACGCGCGTGGACGGGCTGGTGACGCCCGCGGAGAGGCCGAGGCCGACCGTGGTGAGGACCGCGCTCTGTGCGAAGAAATTCGCGGGCAGGCGCTCCAGCGAGAGGAGCGCGAGCCGGTAAAGGAGTCCGGAGCGCGCGACGGCGGCGCCCGTGGCGAAGAGGGTGAGCATCATGATCCACGAGGGCGAAGCGAATCCCGCGAGCGCCTGCTCGGGCGTGACGACGCCCGGGATGACGAGCGCGAGGACGAGAGCCAGCGCGACTGCGAAGTCCGGCAGCGCTGCCGTGACGAGCAGGGGGACAGTTGCGAGGATCGCGCCCAGGGCCACGAGGCCCGGCCGACTGAGGCCGTCGGGAAGCGGAATGAGCCACGCGGCGGCCCAGGTCGCGACTGCGATGGCGATCCCCGCGAGTCGCTTCCAGGACGCTGTCCGCTCCGCCGCGGAGAACCCCGGGAGCATGACGGTCGCGCGATGGGAGGCCTCGAGGTCCGTGCGAAGGGCCTGAAGGCGGGAGATCAGGGCCGGAGCCTTTTCGCCCGCGGTCGCGACCCAGCCCTCCGCGTCGGAGGGAAGGGCGTTCAGGCGAAGGTCGTTGTCGCGCGAGTCGAGGAGGCGCGCCGCGCCGGCCGCGTCGCCGGTCGCGAGGCGGTACCCGAGCGCGCCCACGACGTCGCCCGAAGACTCGAGCGCATCGGCGGCGAGCGCCGCGTCGGGCGTGGTGGAGGCGGACTCCTTGAAGAGCGGCTCGACCTCGAGGTCGTGGCCGCGAAGGTCGAGGAACCCGG
>WSZJ01000110.1 GCA_009773755.1 Planctomycetota bacterium
AACGAGGTCCGCGAGCGCTCCCAGCGGAATTTTGCCGCCTTCCGGCGCGCGGCCGGACGCCGTCCACGGCGCCGGCGCCCCGGCCCGAAGGCGCGCCAGGAACTCGGCCGCAAGGCGCGACTTTCCGATCCCCGCTTCTCCTTCTATCGCCACGAGCGCCCCGCCGGCGCGGTGCATTTCGAGCAGCCGCGTGAGCTCTTCGTCTCGCCCGAAAAACCCCGCGGAGCCTGCTTCGACGACGCCGGCCTTCTCCCCGGCCGCCTCGAACGACACCAGGGTCTCGGTCCGCCCCTTGACCTGAACCGCCTCGAGCGCCCGGTATTCGATCCGCCGGAAGGTCGCGCGCTCGACGCCGCGCGTCACGAGAACCGCGCCCGGCCGCGCGAGCGCTTCCATCCGCTGCGCCACGTTCACCGCATCCCCCATCGCCGTGGCGCGATCTCCGGCGACGCTTCCCCACAGGGCTTCCCCCGTGTTGATCCCGATTCGCAGCGCGAGGTCGAGCTTGCGCTCGCCGTTGAACGCCGCGATCTCGCGCTGCATCTCGAGCCCGGCCTTCACGGCGCGAAGCGGATCGTCCTCGTGCGCCGTCGGCGCCCCGAAGACCGCCATCACGGCGTCGCCGATGAACTTGTCGACGGTCCCGCCGTGTTTCTCGATCGCGGCACGCAGACGGCGGAAGAGCCCGTCGATGATGTCCGTCACGTCCTCCGGGTCCATGTGCTCGGAAAGGCTCGTGAATCCCGAGAGGTCGGAGAAGACGACGGTGAGAATGCGGCGTTCGGTGGCGGGGGCGGACATGGCCGGCCGATTCTAGGGCATCCGCGCCGTCGGAGAACTAGTTGTCGGTCGCCTCGTTGCGAGACGGGTCAGGTGTTGGCGTCCAGCGATGTTCCAGCGCATCCCGCGCCGCCGGCCAGTCTTCCACCGCCCGAAGCGCGCGCTCCGCGGCGTCCAGGACGCAGGCCCAATGTTCCTGGCGATAGCATGCGGCCAGTGCATCAATCGCAATCAATTCCTGCACGCCCTCCAGGAACAGGCACGCACGTTGAGTCGTTTCTTCGCAATGTCGATCGCGCACGAACTCGGCGGCAACCAGGATGAGATTGTAGTCGTTGGTCTCCGGATAGTGGACTCTGACGAGCCAGAGCGCATCCGCGCGGTCCAATTCCGGACAGGCGCGGTCGGTGGCTCTCCGGCGGAGGTCATCAAGGTCGGGCAGGAAAGTGCATTGCCACAGCTTCGGTTCCAGCGACAGCTCCGCCGGGGCCGCACGGTCACACTCCAGGCCCTCAGCCAGGTTTGTTACCCAGTCCACGGCCTCTGTCTCGCCTGGGAGTAGAGACGCTGAATCCTGCAGGGGTTCGAGGATCTCCGGAACCGGTTCGCTTCTGGCTCCATCTAGGCGAAGCCCTGCAGCAAGAACGGCTGCAAGGAAGGGAGCACCCAACCAGCGTGTGACATTCACTTCATGACGAACGTCGCCGATCGGCCGGCAGTTCACCTCATTCCGAATTCCCGGCCCGCGCCGCGGCTTTCTCCTTCCAGTTCTTCCGCGGATCCGGTCCGCCGTCGAGTTCCCGGCGCTTCCAGATCAGGCCGCCAGGGCCCGCAATCTCCTCCAGCCGCGTCACGACCTCCGGCTGCGGCGCGAAGCGGAATTGAGACCCGGTTGAGAGGGTCACCCGTGAACCGTCCTCGGCGTGGAGCTGAAAATACAGCTCGCAGGCGCCGGGATAGGTCGTGACCGTCGTGCGGATCTTCTCCAGGATCGCTTCCTCCGCATCCTTAAGCAGGATCAACACCCTCTGCGAACACACCTCACGGACCTTGTCGACCGGGATCACCTCGCCGACGCGCAAGCTCGGCTCCTCGCGATACCGGTCGACCCGGCCGCGCAGGAACACGATCTTGTCTTCGGCGAGCAGTTCGCCGAAGCGCTCGAGTTCCTTCGGGAAAACGGTCGCTTCGATGGAGCCTGTGAAATCGCGCAGCTTGAGTCGCGCGATCTTCTTTCCGGCGTTTTGCCCCGCTTTGACGATCATCGACGCGCAGGACGTCAGGATGCCGCCGATCTGCACTTCGGCGCCTTCGTCGAGTCCTCCTGCCGCGATTGCCGTGCAGGTGGAATACGCTTTCAGGATGCTCGACCAGCGCGTGATCGGGTCGCTCGACACGTAGAAGCCGAGCGTTTCCTTTTCGCCCTTGAGCAGGTCCTCCTCGTTCCATTCCGGAATGTCCGCAAGCTTCGGCTCTTGCGTCGGGCCGGCGCCTCCGAACAACCCTCCCTGCCCGAGTTTCTTGTCGGACTGGTGCTGCTGGCCGACACGAAGCGCGCGCTCGGCGACTTCCGACAGCTGGGACCGCTTCGCGCCGAGGGACCGGAATGCGCCGGCCTTGATCAGCGTCTCCAGCGACCCCCGGTCGAGCGTCTTCGGGTCGACGTTTTCGCAGAACTGGAACAGGCCCTTGAAGCGCCCGCCGACTTTCACGCGCGCCGCGATCGCCGCTTCGACGAGCTTGTCGCCGATTCCCTTGATCGCGCCGAGGCCGAAGTGAATCCGGCCGCCGTGGACGGTAAACTCGATCTCGCCTTCGTTGACGTCCGGCGGGTCGACAGGGATGCCGAGCGCCTGGCATTCGTCGCGGAACTCGACGATCTTGTCGGTGTTTCCGCGGTCGCAGGTCATGAGCGCGGCCATCATCTCGACGGGGTGATTCGCCTTGAGCCATGCGGTCTGGTAGCTGACGAGCGCGTAGGCGGCCGAGTGCGACTTGTTGAAGCCGTATCCCGCGAAGAACACGATCTGCTCCCAGATGGCCTTGGCGATCTCCTCCTTGATCCCGTTCTTGCCGCAGCCGCGGATGAAGCCCTCTTCGAACTTCTCCATCAGCTCCTTTTTCTTCTTTCCCATCGCCTTTCGCAGCGAGTCGGCTTCCGGGAGCGAGAAGCCGGCGAGGCGGTTCGCGATCCTCATGACCTGTTCCTGGTAGAGGATCACGCCGTAGGTGTCCCGGAGAATCGGCTCGAGCGAAGCATGCAGGTACGTCGGCTTCTCGCCGTGCTTGCACTTTACGTATTGCTGATCCATCCCGCTCTGAAGAGGTCCCGGGCGGAAAAGCGCGAGAAGGGCGACGATGTCGTCGAAGTTGTCGGGGCGGAGGCGGATGACGAGTTCCGTCATGCCGCTGGATTCGAGCTGGAAGATTCCGCGCGTCCGTCCCCCCTGGAGGAGCTCGTAAGTTTTCGGGTCCGCGAGCGGGATGGAGGCGAGGTCGACCTTTGTTCCGCAGGATTTCTCGATGAGCTTCACGCACTTGTCGATGACCGTGAGCGTCTGCAGCCCCAGGAAATCCATCTTGAGCAGGCCCAGTTCGCCGACCGCGTCCATCGAGAACATCGTCGACTCGATGTCGCCCATGCGGAACACCGGCACGCGTTCCGTGATCGGCTTGTCGCTGATCACGACACCCGCCGCGTGCGTGGAAGCGTGTCGCGTCGCGCCCTCGAGTTTCATCGCGATGTCGACAAGCTCTTTCACGCGCGGGTCAGATTCGTACTCCTTCCTGAACTCAGGCTCCATCTCCAGCGCTCGCGAAAGCTTCACGTGCACCGGATTCGACGACTGCGGGTCGCGCATCGGAATTCGCTTCGCGATCCGGTCGACCTCCACCAGAGGCATCGCGAGCGCGCGCCCCACGTCGCGGATCGCCGCCTTCGCCTGCAGCGTGCCGAAGGTGATGATCTGGCAGACATGGTCCGCTCCGTATTTGCCGCGCACGTACTCCAGCACCTTCTCGCGCCCCTCCTGGCAGATGTCGACGTCGATATCCGGCAGCTCGTTGCGGCCGGGGTTGAGGAACCGCTCGAACAGGAGGTCGTACTTGAGCGGGTCGAGCTCCGTGATGCCGAGGGAGTAGGCGACGAGCGACCCCGCCGCGGAGCCGCGACCGGGGCCGACGGGAATCCCGTGCGTCTTCGCGAAATGGATGAAATCCCAGACGATCAGGAAGTAGCCTGCGAACCCCATTTTGTCGATCGTGTCGATTTCGAATTCCAGCCGCTGGCGGATCGTTTCCGTCACCGACGGGAAGCGGCGCTTCAGCCCCTCCTCGCACAGGCGCCGCATGTACTGCGTCGGCGTCGAGCCGTCGGGGATCGGGAATTTCGGAAGGTGGCGCGCCTTGAAGTCGAGTTCGATCCCGCAGCGCGATGCGATCTCGGCGGTCACGTCAACCGCTCCGGGGAACTCGCGGAAGAGTTCGCGCATTTCCGCTTCCGTGCGCAGGTAGAGCTGGTCGGTCGACATCTTCATTCGTCCGGGGTCGTTCACGGTCCGGTTCGTGCCGATGCAGATCATGACGTCCTGGGCCTGGGCGTCCTCCCGCTTCACGTAATGCACGTCGTTCGTCGCCACGAGCGGCACGCCGAGCTGTGCCGAAAACTTCGAGACCGACTCCGTGATCTGCCGTTCGAAATCCATCCCGTGGTCCTGGATTTCGAGGAAAAAATTCTCCTTGCCGAAAATGTCGCGGTACTCGCCGCAGGTCTTGAGCGCCATGTCCGTCTGCCCGGCCCTGATCTGAACGCTCGATTCGGAATTCGGGCATCCGCTGAAACCGATCAGCCCCTCGGAATGAGCGGCCAGCGTCTCCTTGTCGATCCGCGGCTTGTAGTAAAATCCTTTCTGGTAGGCGAGGCTCGCCAGTTTCATCAGATTGTGCCATCCCTTCTGGTTCCGGCTCAGGATGGTCAGGTGATACGACGCCTTCCCGTTCCGCTGCTCGCGTTCGGTCATCTTCCCGGGCGCGACGTACGCCTCGTACCCAAGGATCGGTTTGACGCCGTGCGCCGCCGCCTTCTTGTAGAACTCGACGGCGCCGAACAGGTTCCCGTGGTCGGTCAGCGCGAGCGACGTCTGCCCGGCCTTCTTTGCCGCGTCGAGCATGTCGTCGATCCGCGCCAGTCCGTCGAGCAGCGAGTACGTCGAATGGCAATGCAGGTGAGTGAAGGCCATGGAGGCGGCTCGTTTTAGGCGGGTTTTAGCCCGATGTCAGGCAAATGTTCGGCTGTAGACAGGCCATTCTAGCGGCTCGGGATCGGCGGGGTCAAAGATGCGCTGCTTTTGGCGCGCTGCGTCAATCGCCGTCACCAGGCGACGCGCCTGTAATCCGCCAGGAGCTTCTCCCCTTTCGACTTGTCGATGGCCCGCACCGCCTCAATTCTGCCACGAACGCGCGCGCCGAACGCCTCCTCCTGGTTCCGGTTCGCAACCTTCGGCCCCTTCGTTCGCGCTTCGTGTAGCAGCGCCCGCAGCGACCTGACCTCCTCTCGCGACGGCGAGAGCTTCGAGTTTACGGTGATGCCGGTGACGGTTTGCCGGCTCATGCGCCTAAGGAAGCGCGTCTTTTCCCTTGCCAGCGAAAATCCTTCTTCGCTGAGAATCGTCCGGATCGCGCGAAGAGGTTCCTGCACCGCGAGATTCGGCGCGTCGAACGAGAACGTGAGGTCGTCCGCGTAACGCGTGTACCGCGCCTTGTACTTTTTCGCGAGGCCGGAAAGCCGCGCGTCGAGCCGGCGGCAGACGATGTTGGTCAGCGCGGGAGACGTCGGCGCTCCCTGCGGCAGGCGCCCCCTGTGGCAGCAGATCCTCCACAGTATCGCCGCGACGTCGGGCGGAAATCCGAGCGCCCGGAACTGCCCCGCGACGCGATTCCGCTTCACCTGCCAGAAAAAATCGCGCAGGTCGAGCTTCACCACGAGTTTCCGGAACACGTGCGGTTCTGCGTTCGTCCGTGGCGACCGGCCCGTGCAGAATCCGTGCGCCGCCGCGTTCGGCGCGACCTTCGAGAGAATCTCGCGATGAATCGCCCTCTGCGCCGCGCGCAACTGCTTCTTCGGCGCCTCGATGGTCCGGTGCCCTTTGGCTTTCGGGATCTTCCATGTCGCGTAGTGCCGTCCCTTTTCTTTCGCAAGCCAGGCGAGTTTCTCGGGGGCGATCCGCAGCAGCGCGGCCAGCGAGGCGGGAGTCGGCAGCTGCGGCAATCCCGGCGCAAGCGGACGGGGTCCGCCCGGCGACGCGTAAGTTTTCCGTGGCGCCAGCGCGCGCGCCGGCGAGTTCCCCGCAGGTTTCGGCCCTCCCGTTCCCCCCTTGACGGGATTGAACAAGTCCTTCAGAAAATCGAAAAACCCCACTTCGCCCCCTTTTCGTTCCGGTTGTTGCCGTTCCTTCCTTTTCGCGTCGTGGATTCGCTGAGAAGCGGTTGCAGTGGACGGGGCGAAGGCGCGAAACGCCGGAGGTCCCTCCGCTNAGTGGACGGGGCGAAGGCGCGAAACGCCGGAGGTCCCTCCGCTGCAACCGCTTCTCAGCGAATCCACGACGCGAAAAGGAAGCGGCGGGAGGCTTTACTGTCTCCCGGCGAAAAATGCGGCTCCGGCCTGCCGGAGCCCGTTTTTCGCGTACGCAGCCGGCCCGGGGGAAGAGCGCAGCGACCCCCCGTGCCGGCGTCCGTGATGCCGACAGAACGCGCACGCGGCGGAACGCCGCGCCCTTCCTTGCGGAAGTTCGCTAAAGCTCGCCCCCGCCGCTTCCAGAAGGGACGCTACACGCCGTGCCGCGGGGCGGACAAACAAATCGATTCCGCTCGCGCCGAGGAACTTTCGCCGCTTCGGCGCGTCAGATTGCAGCACCACAGGAGACCTGGAAAACATGCTTGCCGTCGTCCCCGCATTCTTCGCCCCGCTGCAGTCGCTTCTCTCGTTCCTGCCGCAGATCGCCATCGCTCTGGTGGCGGCGGCGACGGCGATATTCCGGCCGCAGGTCTACCGGTGGGGTTGGCAAATGGCGCGCACGCACAGGCTGGTGGCGCTCGTTCTCTTCGGCCTCACGCTCGGGGGATCTGCCGCCGCGGTTGCGTGGGGACGCCATCGCGCCATGCCTCCTCCTCCCCCCTCGCCCGAAGCGAAACGAGACGGCTGGTGGACGTTCCGAGGTGACGCCGCGCGCACGGGCGGCGACCGGTCGGCCGTCCCGGGGGCCGCCGCGCCCACCTGGAAGTTCCGCGAAACGCTCGACCGCGCGAGCTTCGCTTCTTCCCCCGCCGTGTGGGCCGGGCGCGTCTACGTCGGGTGCGACAACTGCGTGCTCTACTGCTTCAACGCCGAGGGCGGCGACGATCCGCTCTGGGTCTTTCCGGCCCGGTATCCCGTGTTCTCTTCGCCATCGGTCGCAGACGGCAAGGTCTACTTCGGCGAGGGGCTGCACCACAACACGGACGCGAAGCTCTACTGCGCGGACGCGGTAACCGGCCGGAAAATCTGGGAGTTCCGGACCTCGAGCCACGTGGAGGACACGCCGACGATCGCCGAAGGGCGCTGCTGGTTCGGCGCGGGAGACGACGGGCTGTACTGTCTCGACGCCGGGACCGGCGAGAAAATCTGGCAGGCGAAGGGAATGCACCTGGACTGCTCGCCGCTGTTTGCGTCGGGACTTCTGATCGTGGGCTCCGGCTACGGCGAGACGGGTGTCGCGGCGTACGACGCGAAGGATGGGACCCGGAAGTGGTTCACGAAGGTGCCGGCGTCTTGCTGGGGCCCGCCGGCGCTCGGGCCGCGCGGGGCGATCGTGGGAATCGGAAATGGCAATTTCCGCGACGTCGCCAAGGATCCGAAAGCGGAGGTCGTATGCCTCTCGCTGGACGGCGGGGGCTTCGTCTGGCGCCTTCCCCTGCGCGACGCCGTTCTCGCCGCGACGCTCGTCTGGAAGGATCGCGCGTACGTCGGTGACGGAAGCGGCGATTTTTCGTGCCTCGACGCCAATACGGGACAGCTTCTCTGGCGGAAGAATTGCGGGAGTCCGGTGCTTTCAAGCGCGGCCGTCTCGGGGGAACACATCGTGTACGGCTGCCAGGGAGGCCACATTCACGCCGTGAGAGCGTCCGACGGGCTCGAAGAATGGACCTACAGCGCGACCTGGGATGCCGTCAACAGCGCCGCATTCACGTCGAGCCCCGCGGTCTCCAACGGCCGACTTTACATCGGGTGTGACAACTTCTACTTCTACTGCCTGGGCAGGAAGTAGCCTTCCGCCAAGTGCGAGTCATCACCCTCGGCCAGCTCACGCCCGAAGACGTCCGCGGCGCGGGCGGCAAGGCGCGCGGCCTCGACGCCCTCGTGAAAGCGGGCTTCAACGTACCGCCCGGCTGGGCCGTCCTCGAACCGGATTCCGACCCCGCGACGCTTCTCGACGCGTGGCGCGCCGCCGGCTCCCCGCCCGTCGCCGTGCGGTCCTCCGCCGCGCTCGAGGACGGCGCGGTCGCAAGCTTCGCCGGGCAATTCCTGACCCTGCTCGACGTGCGGACGGAAGGGTCCCTTCGCGATGCGCTGACCCGTGTCGCCGCTTCGCAGAGAAAGAACACCGCCTACGGGGAAAGCGCCGGCGCCCCCGCCGTCGTCGTGCAGGAAATGGTGGAGCCGGAGCTGGCCGGCGTCGCATTCGGGCGCGACCCCGCGACGGGCGACGGCGCCGTGATCGAAGCGGTGCGCGGGCGCGGGGACGCGCTCGTATCGGGGGCGGCAACGCCTGACAGGCTGCGGATTGAAGGGACGAAGCGCGTGGGCTCGACGCCGCTCGTACGCGAACTGGAGCGCGATCTGCTGGCCAGGCTCGCCGAACTGGAAAAGCTCTTCGGCGCTCCACAGGACGTCGAGTGGGCCGTAAGGAAAGGCCGGCTCTGGCTGCTGCAGTCGCGCCCCATCACGCCGACGACGGCGATGCTCGTCGCCGACCTGCGCCGGTCTTCGCGAGAGGACACCTGCTGGTCGGCCGCGTACTCTCTCGCGGAGACGTGCCCGGCTCCGACGCCCATGACGTGGGAATTCCTGAAGCGGATGATGTCCTGGGAAGGCGGCCTCGGGCGCGCGTACCGGCGGTTCGGGTTCTTTTTCCGCGAGGACGTGAAGCGCGACGGTTTCCTGCGACTGTGCGGCGGGCGGCTGTACGCGGACCTCGGGCTCGAGGCAGCGTCCTGTTTCGGCGAGTGGCCGCTCTCGCACGATTTTGACGCGCTGCGTCAAAATCCGGCGCTCGCGTCCCACCCGCAGCCGAAGCCGGACTGGAAGCGCGCCCGCGCGTCCTTCTGGCTCAAGCTCCCCTGGTACCTCTGGAAGCTCGCGTCGGCGCAACGCCGGCTCACCGCCGCCCGCGCCCCCTTCGCCGGGGAATTCGCCGCCTGGGAAAAAGCCGTTCGCGAGCGCGCGGCCGGGACACCGCGCGCCGCCTCCGTCGCAGAATTCCGGGAGCGTTTCCGCCAGGCCGCCGGCGAAGCGGCCGAAATGGCCATTGCGGCATCGATCCTCGCTTCCGCCGAGTGGGAGCGGACGCCGGCCGGGAAGCGCGGCGAACTGCGCGCCTGGATCCCCTCGGAGCTCGCGCACCGGGGACCGGCCGAGATGGAGCTGGCGGAGCCGCGCTGGCGGGAGAGACCGGCGGAGCTGGAAAGGCTATCCCGGGACGCGCCGCCGGGGCGGGACGCGGAGGGAATCTACGCGCTCCGGGAGCGCGGAAAAGACGCGTTTCTGCGCGCGACGGAGACCCTTCGCCTCGACCTGCTGGAACTCGGCCGCCGTACCGGCCTCGGCACCGATGTTTTTTTTCTAACTCCGGACGAGCTCGACCGCCCGGACGCGACCGTCGCCGCCCGCCGCCGCCGTGAACGCGAGGCCCTTCTCCGAATCCCGCTGCCGACGCTTGTCTTCTCGCGGGGCGAAGCGGCGGCTGCAACATCGGGCGCAGGGATCGCTCCGGGTACGGCGGAGGGGATTGCCTGGCATCCCGCGTCTGCAGCCGAGGCGCCGCCCGCGGACGCCGTGCTCGTCGTCCCCTCGCTGGACCCTTCATGGACGCTGCTCTACTCGCGCGTGAAAGCCGTCGTGACCGGGCGAGGCGGCCTGCTTTCGCACGGCGCGATCGTCGCACGCGAGCTCGGCGTGCCGTGCGTCCTGTGGCCGGAAGCGCGGGAACGGGTGCCGGAAGGCGCCCGGGTGGAGGTGGACGGAGCCAAGGGGACGGTCAGGGTCGTGAAGGTCCCGGACTAAGCGAACAAGGGTAAGTGAATTCCCACCTGCGCCCTCTCGCATCTTCGGAACCGTTCGACTCGCCCTTCGGGCTCGCTCACGGTAAGCCGGGCCGAGCGAGGTGAAGGCATGAGAAGGGACTTACCCGGCCCGGCTTAGGTTCCTCAACCCGCGAACCATTTCCCCCCACTCGCGCTCCACCGTATAGAATCCCGCCTCCCGGGCCGGGGGCGGACCGGGCCACAACTTCCAGGAAATCTTCATGCGCAACGCCATCGCCGCTCTTCTCGCCGCCTCGCTCCCGTGGCTCGTCTTCGGTTGCTCCAACGGAACCACCACTCCGGAGGACGGCGGCAACAAGGGAACCATCGCCTCGGAAAAAGACCTGCAGGAACAGCAGAAACGCGTGCTCTATCTGCTCGAGCAGTTCGAGAAGCATGACATGATCGCCATGGATGAGGCCGTCACGGAACTGGAGGAGATGGCCGCTTCCGAAGGCATGCTGATCAGCTCGGAAATCAAGGCGCAACTCAAGAAGTACCGCGTCCGGTCCTCCACGAACGACGCCATCGACCGGCTGCGCTGGCTCTCGAAATTCGCGCGGTCGATGCATCTCCTCGAGGGCTACGACAAGGAAAGATGGCAGCGCTGCCACGACATCATGGTGCGCCTCGGGCCGGAAGGGATCGTCCGCTTCACGGGCGTCCTGATCGTGAAATTCAATCAGCAGCAGGACATGTGCGGGCGGATGTTGATGGACCTCTGCCAGAGCCACAAGGGGATCGTGCACGACGCGATCCTGGAAGCGCTGGCATTCAAGGGGAGCGACCAGCCGGGGACGCCGTTCCACATGAGCGTCCTCGACGACGTCTCGCGAAAAGGGCTTGTGACGGTTCTCCTCGGCATTCCCGAACCTCCGGTCACGAAAATCCGGGAATCGGCCACGAATTCGTCGGTGCCGAAAACGACGCGGAAAGCGTGGGCCGCGAAGCTGCATGAGCTCAAGGCAGACCGGGTCTCTCCCCCGTGGGTCTCGGAACTGCTCTCGGTCCAGCTGCAGGCGGACCCGGAATGGGAGGTCCGCGCCACCGCAGCGGAGGGCCTGGGACAGACGGGGGACGCCGAGCGCGCCATCCCGGTTCTCACGAAAGCGCTCAAGGACAAGGACACTTTCGTCCGAAAAAATACATGTATTTCCCTGGGCCTGTATACCTCCAGGGCGAAGGGGGCGATCCGCCCGATGATCGAAATGCTCAAAGCGCTCCGGAACGAGACCGTGGAATTCAAGAAACCCGACGGGTCGATCGAGATCCGCCCCCTGGGAAACCCGAGGCGCGAAATCGAGAACGCCGCCCTGACGTCGCTTCAGCTGATCACGGGAAAACGCTTCAACGAACTGGATTCGTTTTTCGCCTGGGACGACGAAAGGGACAAATGAGCCTCGTGGCCGAGTACAAAATCACGCGGACGACGGGATCCTGCGGCCCGTGCGCCCACGGATTTGCCGAAGGCGAGGAATTCACGACGGCGCTGTTCGCGGGCGGCGAATCGTTCGAGCGCCGCGACTTCTGCGCCGCGTGCTGGAAGGAGACTGCGGAGGCATATTCCTACTGGCGTTCGCGGGCGCCCCGGAAGGACGAGAAGAAGCGGGAAAACCCGATGGCGGTGTGGGCGTTTTTCGAATCCCTCTCAGGCGACGCCGACCCGCAGCGCAAGAAGCTCGCATTCCTGCTGAGCCTGACGCTGCAGCGGAAGCGCATCCTGAAAATGGCCGGGACGAGGCGCGAAGGGGCGCGGGAATTTCTCGAGCTGGAGAAGCGGCCCGACGGAACGCGCTACTCGGTCGAGGTGCCGGACATCAAGGATGAGGAGATGGCGGCGCTGAGAGAAGAGCTGGTTCGGTTGCTCGACAGCGCCGTCTAGTTCGCGCGCCAGACCGCGCCCTCAGGACTTCCCTTTCTTACTCTTTCCCAGCAACGTCCTGTACCTCGGATCCTTCCTGACCCGCGCCAGATCCGGATCCTTCTGCATGTAGGCCAGGTCGTCATACCCCAGCTCGAGCGCGATTTCGAGCTCCCCCAGCGCTTCCTCCACCTTCCCAAGGTTCGACAGGCTGCACGCGAGGTTGTAGCGGATGTACGCGTTGTCGGGCTCGAGCCCCACGAGTTCCCTGTCCACGGCGAGAGCGTCGTCGTGCTTCCCCTGCCGCGTCAGCGCGTGCCCCAGCATTTCGAGCGCTTCGCGATGCCCCGGCTCTGCCCGCAGGAACGCGGCGGCAATTCCCGTTTCGAAGGAAAGGACCAGATCGCGCGAGGAGGGTTCGGAGAGCGGAAGCGGCTGGGGAACAGGTTCGTCTGCCATGACTTCGCATTATGGCAGAGAGCCGGGGAAAATCCCGTGGGTTCGTCGGCCCGAGGCCGGGCGAAACCCCTGAGGGGCGGGCGGAGTCGGCCCCTGGAGAACGCCGCCACGAGTCAGGGAAGCCCGCCGACGCAGCCTGCCCCTCAGGGTTTTCGCCCGGCCTCGGAGATTCTTCTAGCTTGTTCCGCTTCCACCCCGGGAGATAGAATTCTCTCTGCTTCGGCCATCTTGAGGATTCTCCGGGATGCCCATCTCTACTTCCTGCTCCTGCGGACGCAAGCTCAACCTGAAAGACGAGCTTGCGGGGAAGACGGTGAAGTGTCCGCAGTGCGGCACCGCGGTCCGTGTGCCGGACGGAAAGTCGACCGCGACCGCTGTAGCCACGCCGCCGCCTCGTTCGGCGCCGGCCGACTCGCGCATCATGGAAAAGCCGGGCGGCAAGAAGAAGAAAGACGACGCCGGCCCGAAGATCATGATGGCGAACTTCAAGTCGCTCGACGACTTCGACGAGGGCGGCAACCTCAAGAAGAAGAAAAAGGAATTCACGAAGGAAGACGAGGAGGTCTCGGAAGCGGCGGGCGGCACGACGGGCGGTGAGATGGCGAAGATCGCCGCCGAGGCGTTGAAGGCCGAGAAGGAAAAGCCGAAGTTCCGGTGCCCGGGGTGCGGCCGCGGGGTGAAGCCCGAGGACGTGATCTGCACGAAGTGCGGCACCAACATCAAGACGGGTCGGCGGATCGGCGAGTCGGCGTTCACGCTCACGCCGAAAAAGGTCATGATTTTCCTGGCGATCGCCGCGGTCTGCGCGCTGGGCGCGTTCTTCACCTTCACGAAGGTGATTCCGCCGACGGCCGAAGATCTGAACAAGAAGAAGGACGAGGAGCAGAAGGGCGAGATCGCCGACACGATCGCCAAGATGACGGAAATCGTGAACGACAGCGACCCCGATCACACGCGCGCCCTGCCTTATGTCGCTAACGTGGGCGCCGAGGCGCTTCCTGCGCTGATCAGTTCGCTGAAATCGGGCGGAAACGCCGCTCGCCGGAAGGCCGTGAAGCTGATGGAGATCCTCGCGTTCAACGGGTACCGGAGCGAAGCGGCTTGCTATGCGCTCGGAGCGCTGTCGCGCGATTCAGACGCGACCCTGCGCGACTGGGCCGCGGAGGCGCTTCAGTGGAGCGGCTTCGAGCTGGTGCAGGGCCAGGCCTACTGTGCGGCGAGCGAGGCCGACTCGGGGAAGACGACGGACGTCGTCAAGCTGTACGCGCTGCCTTTCAACAACTGTCGCCAGATCCTGTCGGACGCCGGCGTGGCGGTGAAGAAGAACCCGAAGCTCGGAAAAATCGACAACTCGGACAGTCATCCTGCACGGACGCCGTTGCTCCCGATCGCCGGGTACAAGCTGCAGAAGTTCTATGAAGTTGAATCCGGGCAGTCCCTTAAGGTGACCCGGTTGATCCAGGCGGTGCGCGCAGGGCGCAAGCACAGGCTCCTCAACCTCATCTTTTACCTGGAGGGTGAGCCGTGCAAGAACCTCGGGTTCACCCCGACGAAGGGAGAGTACGACCGCTCTTATCGTTGCCTCGTCCAGGTCACCGGACGCCAGCAGCGTCGGTTCGATGAGTGGATGGCATGGTGGAAGAGCGCGGGAAAAGTGCTGTATCCCGACCCGAAAGACCCGACTGAGTGGGCGAGCGACACGCCGCCTGAAAAGGCAGCGGCGCCTCCACCGGAAGCGCCCGAACCGAAGTAGTCGACGTGGGAGGAGGCCCGAAGGTGGGGAAACATCTCGTTCGCGCTCTCACTCTGCTCGCTCCCCTGCTCGCCGCCGCCGGCTGCGCTTCCAGCGACAACGACAGCCAGTCGTTTTCCCGCCAGTGGCAGTCGGCAACCGAGGACGAGGAGGCCGTCAAGCCGCTTCCCCCAAGCCGCGACTTGCGCGAGGTGGTGACGGATGCGCGGCGGTGGAGCGACCTGTGGGGCGGGTTGCCGCCCGAGGTGGATTTCAAGGAGGAGATGGTGCTGGTGGCGACGGTGCGGGTCGTGGAGCACCCGAAGGACATGCCGCGGATCTGGCGGTTGCGGCGGGAGGAAGGGAAGCGGGATGTGTCCGTGCTGGTGCGTGTGAGACAGGTGGGAGGCGAGTTCGAAAACAAGCTGGCCGGCAAGGGCGGGTATCACTTTGTGGTGTTGCCGAGGGAGGACGGGCCGTTTCACTGGAAGGATGTGAGGGTGGTTTATGACGCGGAGGGCGATCTGGATACATTGGAATTGGTGAAGGCGTACGACAAGTGAGCAGGGGGTAGGAGGTAGGGGGTAGGAACTGCGCAGTGGAGAACGGGCCGTGGCAGGGATAGCGAAATCGCGCCCGCCCTCGCAGATTGATGTAACACTCATTGTGCAAATGACTTGCGTTGCGACTCAACTCGTTTCAAGCCGCAACTTTCCTGCGCGGGGTGGGTTTCATCTTCACTCCAACCGACGCTTCCCTTCCTCTTCGGAGAACTTTCCATGCGCTGGCTCACGACCCCCGCCTTGACCCTTTCGCTCGCCCTCGCGGCTTACGCTGGCGACGGACCTAGCCCGGTCGACGACTTTTTCACCCGCTGGGACGCCAACAAGGACGGCGTCGTGACGAAGGACGAATGCGAGTCGTCGCGACTCTTCACGAAGAACGACAAGGACGCGGACGGCTCGATCACGCGCACTGAAGTTGAAGCGGTCTGGAAGGAAGAAGAGGGGACGGAGGCGCTGACGGAGCCGAAGAATCCCGGCACGGATCCTCGCGCGGGCTCGGGCGGCAAAGGAAAGGGCGGCGGGCTGCCCGGCGTCAAGATGGACGGCAAGAACCGCGGCGGATCCGGGATGGACGACGAAATGAACAAGATGCGCGTCCGTCGCATCTTCAACAAGTTCGACAAGAACGGGGACGAGTCGCTGTCGTCGGACGAGGCGGCGGCCTACTATTTTGACGTGATGGATGCGGACCGCGACGGCTCGCTGATGGAGTTCGAGCTCGCGGCAAATCCGAAAGTCGGCGGAGAGAAGGCCGCCATGGCGATGCAGTATTACGACAAGGACGGTGACGGGATGATCGCGGCTGCCGAGTGGTCGCTTCCCGAGGACGGCTCGTTCACGAAGGTCGACACGAGCGGCGACGGGAAGATCTCGTTCGACGAAGCGCTGATCGGGTTCCAGCTTCCGGGCCGCGGCGGCGACACGATGGCGCAGCCGGGCGCGGGGCGCGGGCCGATGGATGTGGACGCGTTCATGAAGGACAACGACGCCGACGGCGACGGGAAAATCTCCTCGGACGAGTTCAAGGGGCCGAAGCAGCTCTTCGGCAAAGCCGACGTCAATGCCGACGGCTACGTGGATCGCGCGGAGCTGGACGCCGCTTCGAAGAAGCTGCAGAAAATGGCGGGCGGCGGTGGCGGCGGGGGGAAGCCAGGTGCCGGAAACGTGGGCGACATGGTCAAGCGCGCGGACAAGGACGGAGACGGGAAAGTGACGCGCGAAGAGTGGCCCGGTCGGCCGCAGATGTTCGACCGGATGGACAAGAACGGCGACGGGGTGCTGGACGACGCGGATTTCGGCGGAGCGCCGGAGAAACAGCCCGAGGGCGAAAAGATGGAGGGCGGGGACCAGGGCGGCACGATGGAAGGCGAAGGAAGTTCTCCGAAGGCCGCGGCTCCCGGGTCGGGCGACGGCACGTGAGCGAAGACTAAAGGGGCGCAGGTTGCGCCCGCCGGGACGAGTGGTGGAACGGACAGCCCCGGGTCGGCCGCTGGAGGGACGTGAAAGAAGGGGAAGAAGTAATGTCAACCCCGCCGGTTCGGCGGGGTTTTTTATTTGGTTTCGGACCGGCGAGGGCGGTTGGTTGGGAGTATTGAGTCGTGAGTGGTGAGTAGTGAGTAGGTGGTAGTGAAAGCACCTTCTGAGGGGCGTTTCCTACCCACTACCTCCTACCCACTCCCACTGCAATTCGCGGTTACACTTCAATCGGTGCCCGCCGACAACACGACTGTCTTCGCCGACGACACTTTTCAGCGCTCGCTCGAGGCGGAGCGGGGATGGCTCGAAGCGCGCCTGCAGGCGATCCGGCTGATCGGTCTGGTCTGCTGGTTCGGGTTGACGGTCGTCCTCGGGTACGGGATGCGCAACGAGGGATGGCGCTCCCAGACGCCGGTTATTGCGGGCTGGGCGGCCGCCGCCCTCTTGCTCATTGCCCTGCGCCGGTTTCAACCCGCCGCGATCCGCTTCTCCTGGCTCGCTCATCCGCTTCTCGATGCCCCGATGATCGCCATCGCGATGACGCTGTCGAGTCATGGCGGGCAGGAGTCGCCGCAGGCGAACGCCGCTTACAGCATGGGCATCTTCGCGCTGCTGATCGCCATTTCGACGCTGACGCTGAGGCGAGAAGCGATCCTCGGTTCGGCCGCGGTGTCGATTCCGCTGAGTCTGGTTCTCCTCTGGCGCTCAGGGATTGTCGCGCCGGGCTGGTTCATCACGACGCCGATCATCCTTGGCCTCACGGCGGCGGCGTGCACCGTCGCGGTCAACCGCCTCACCGGGCTCGTCCAGTCCGTCGCGCGCGAACAATCCGTCCGGTCGCGTCTCCGCCGCTACCTCCCGCCCGCCGCTCTCGAGCGCGTCGCAGCCGAGGGCGCAGCGCGGGCGGAAGGCGAAACCCGCGAGTTGACGCTTCTCATGGCCGACATCCGCGATTTTACAGCGCTTTCCGAAACTCTCACCGGCCACCAGGTCGTCGCCCTCCTCAACGAATATTTCGGCGCCATGACCGATGTCCTCTTCAAGAACGGCGCCACCCTCGACAAGTTCATTGGCGACGGCATCCTCGCCTACTGGAATGCCCCTCTCCCCCGCCCCGACCACGCCACCGCTGCCGTCGCCGCGGGCCTCGGCATGCTCCAGGCCCTTGAGCGCCTCAACACCGCCCGCGTCTCACGCGGCGAACCTGCCCTTCGCATCGGCGTCGGCATCCACACGGGAACGGTCGTGTTCGGAGACATCGGAAGCGACCAGCGCCGCGAGTACGCGGTGATCGGCGACCCGGTGAACCTCGTGTCACGGATCGAGTCGCTGACGAAGGAGAAGGGAGTGCCGATTCTCGTTTCTCAGGAGACGAGGCGACAGGCCGGGGAAGCCTTTACGTGGAGAGAAGTTGCTCCTGTCGCGGTGAAGGGCAAGGCCGAGTTGGTCCAGACCTTCGTGCCCGCAGCGACTTCGGCAAAGTAAGGATCCGACCGCTCGCGCTCGGACCGCCATTCCAGTTCTCGCCGTAACTCGCAACGCGCAACCGGCAATGCGCAACTCACTTCGTTACTCAAGCGCCTGCTTCACATCGTCAAGGATGTCCTGCGGGTCCTCGATCCCGACGCTGAGCCGCACGCAGCCGGGGCGAATTCCCGTTTTTTCGAGTTCCCTTTCCGGGATCTGCCAGTGGCTGGACAGGACCGGGATGGAAACGAGCGTCTCGACGCCGCCGAGAGAGACGGCGCGGTGGCAGAGCTGAAGTCCGTTGCAGAACTTTTTGGCGCCTTCGAGGCCGCCTTCGACTTCGAACGTCACGATCCCGCCCCCGGCCTTCAGGATTTCCTTCGCGAGGGCGCGGTCCGGGTGGCTGTCGAGTCCGGGGTACCACACCTTCTTGATCTTCGGATGCCCCTCAATTCCCTGCGCCACGAACAGCCCGTTCTCGTTGTGCGCGCGCATCCGAAGCGGGAACGTCTTGAGTCCGCGAATCAGCAGCCACGCGTCGAACGCACTCAGCGTCGGCCCCAGCAGCTTCAGCCTCTCGCGAATCCGCTGAATGTGGTCCTTCTTTCCGCAGATCACGCCCGCCGTCACGTCGCTGTGCCCTCCGAGGTATTTCGTCGCGCTGTGGAATACCAGGTCGATCCCGTGCTCGATCGGACGCAGGTTCACGCACGTCGCAAACGTGTTGTCCACCATCGTCAGGATTCCGAACCGCTTCGCATCCTTCGCCGGCGGCCTCGGATCCCAGATGCGCAGCATCGGGTTGGTCACAGGCTCGAAGTAGATGAGCTTCGTCGTGCCGGCCAGATGCTCCCGGATCAACAGCCAGTCCTTCGCGGGAACTTTTCGCAGCGTGATGTTGAATTCGGAGAGCACGTCGTGGAAGAGATGCCAGGTGCCGCCGTAGAGCTGATCGGTCGTCGCGATCGTGTCGCCGGGACGCAGCAGCGTGAGGATCGTCGCCGTCAGCGCCGCCATGCCGCTGGAAGCGAGAACCGCGTCCTCCGCACCCTCGAGAGCGGCGATTTTCTCCTCCGCGGCCTGGACCGTCGGATTTCCGTGCCGCGAATACCAGAAGCCGCCCTTCCCGTGCAGAAACGACTCGAGCGCTTCCATGGACTCGAAGTCGTAGGTCACGGACGGCACGATCGGCGCGATCGTCGGTTCGCACGAAGCGGTGTGGCCTGCGTGGACCGCGAGGGTGTGGATCTGGCCCTGGGCGATCCGGCCACCGGACTCTGACGTCCCTGCGGCCGCTTCGGGTTGCGGCGCCAGCACCACAGGCGGCTTGTCGATTTTCGGCGGAGGCACGAACGGCCTCCCCAGCGCCCCTGAACCCGCGGGCGGAGCCTTCACGGCGGGCACGCCGGAGTCTCCGGACTTCCGCATCTGCGAGAGCCGGTCGGCTGCCGAGATGAAGCGCGTCTCCTTTTCCTGGGGCCGCGTCGGATCTGCCGGCTTCGCCGGATCGCCGGGGCGAACGGGCGTCACTGAACTTGGCGGGCGCGGGGGCGGCGAGTCCGCCACCACCGGGTGCGTCCCGCTCGGCCGCACCGGTTCCCCCTTCCCCGGCAGAACCGGAGGCTTCACCGTGCGCTGCGTGTCGCCCTTCCGCTCCGCCCCTGCCTCGACCGGCTTCGCCCCGCCCGGCGGATCTTTCGCCGGCGAAGGCTCTTTCTCCTGCCTCGAGAACGGCGACACCTGCTGGACCAGGGACAGCAGGATGTCCACCATCCCGCCTTTCACGTACTCCCGATTCAGCAGCAGCTCTTTCACGCGCGGAATCGGGCCCGGGTTCCGCGTCGCGTTCTTCTGGACCATCAGAACTTCGTCCGCCTGCGGCTGCGTGATGATTCTCCGCTTCACCGCGAGCTCACACAGCAGCTTGTCTTCCTCGCGCGACCGAAGAACCGTCGCGGCGTGCTCCAGCTTTTCGGCCTGCTGGATCGAGAGGTAGCCCAGACCGTACAGGACCTGCGCGAGCGTCTGCTCGGCGTTCATCGAGCACATCATGCGCGCTTCGGCAAGCTGGCCTTCATCGACCAGTTTCTGCTGAAGCGCCATGTTCCCGATGATGACGTCGATCGGATCGAGCGGGCCTGCGCCGGCCATGCGGATTGCTCCCACCGTTCGGTTAACCGTCACCGGCTTCGAATCGTGCCGTGTATTTCCAAGAGTGAACTGTACGACGGAATGTCTTTGCCCTGAACGAGCGGAGCGAGTCGAAGGGCTTTTTGTCGAGGCATGCGGCCTCGCGCGGTGGGGCGCGCGTGGGCATGTTCGACGGGTTCCCTGAAGGGGGGGATTCTATCGAAGGAGGCGACCTCCGGAGAGCATTTGCTCATCGTGGCGGCGGCGAGTTGACGCGCGCCGCCGCCGCGGCTTAGGCTCACCGCCGATGAGCGAAGACCGCCCGAAGCCAGCCTCCGCGCCCCCCCGCCCGAGCGATCCACCTGCGGCGACGCTGCGCGTGGGGATTGCCCTGGGGACCTGGCGCACCGCGGTCGTCGCTTCAAACGGCACGCGCGAACATTTCGGAAGCCTGGTCGGCTGGCCGAAGAGCGCGGCTGCGCGGAAGCTGCTGGGGGAGGACGTGCTGGTGGGCGCGGAGGCGTTTCGCTTCCGGGTCGCGGTCGACCTGGCGCGACCGTTCGAAGGCGGCGTGGTGCCGGGAACCGAGGCGTTCGGGTCCGATGCGTTGAAAGAAGTCCACTTGCGCGCTGCGGCCGATCTCATACGGCGCGCGGTGAGGCTGGCGCGGGCGGCGCCTGGAGAGCGGGTGGCCGGAGTTCTTGCGGTTCCGGCGCGTGCGGCCAGGGTGAGCCGGGACCTGCTCATTCAAGCGGGATCCGAGTCGATGAGTGCTGGGTGGCGGGGCGCGCGGCCGGGGCGCCCGCGGGGGCGATCGTGGTAGACATGGGCGCGGGCGCGACCGTGGTCTGCCGGATGACCTCCGAGCCCCCGGGCGAACGCGATATGGTCATCGTCCCGGGCGGCGGCGACGCGATCGACCTCAATCTGCTCGAGCGACTCCGCCTCAAGCTCCCTAACGGCGAATTCACCATCTCAGGAATGCGCGATCTCAAAGAACGCTACGGATGCCTCCTCGACTCCGATTCCGCGCTCGTCGGCCTTCCGGTCGCAGGCAGGACGGCTCCCGTGGACGTCGCGGAGAGCGTGGCAGCCGCAAGCCGGGCACCCCTGGCGACAATCCTGCAAGCGGTGAAGTCACTGTGGCCCGAGGGAAGAAACCAGGCCGTCACGGTCGTGCTCGCCGGTTGCGGAGGACAGCTACCGGGCCTGGAACTGATGCTGGCGGAAGGACTGAAAACTCTCGGAGGCGGCAAGGTGATGCGGGTTCCGGATCCAGTTTTTGCGGGGGCTGAAGGCGCTTTGGCCCGCACCGTTCACAACTGAACAAATCGCCAAGGCCGTTGACATTCGTCCCGCCAAACCACGCGGTAATCGCGTTTCGCGAGGTCTCGCGTTTGCGCTACCATCTCCCTAACCCATGCGCACCGCCCGACTGCTCACTCCCGCCCTCCTCCTCGCCATCTCCGCTTCCCCACTCCTCGCTGACTGGGCGACCGAGCGGAAGTCGTACCTGGAGGCCTTCCAGAGCCGGTACGCGGACAGCCGGATTGCCGCCGTCGAAGGCCTGAGGGAAGCGGATCACGCCGACGGCGCCCGGCTGCTGCTCGGGCACTTCATCGCCGAAAAAGACGACAGCGTCCTGGCGGCTCTCGGACACAAGATCTGCGACCTCGGCTCGCCCGAAGCCCGGGAAGCCGTCCGGAAGTCTGTGCTGGGAGAATCCGAGAGTCGCCGGCGCGCCAAGCTGGCGCGGATTTTTGCCGACGGCCGCGGGCTGGATCGCCTGGAAATTCTGAAGAAGCTGCTCGCCGATCGCGATCCGGCCGTGCGCGAGGCTGCGGCATCCACTCTCGGCGTCGCCGACGGACTTCTCGCACGTTTCGTCGCCGCCCTGGCAACCGACCCGGTTCAGGACGTGCGCAAGGCGGCCATCGGCGCGCTCGGGCGGATCGCAACCCTCGAAGCCGTCGAGCCCCTGATCGTCGTCGTCGAGAACGAGCAGGTGCAGGAGCTCAAGGAAGCGGCGCTTGTGTCGCTTCGGCGCATCACCGACCGCAATTACGGAATGAATCCCGAAGCGTGGCGCGCGTGGTGGCGGAAGCACCGGGCGGGGGATTTGTCGGAAGTGGACCGGGCGATCTACCTCGGAGCGGAGTACCTGCGGGCGCGGCTGAAGGAATCGGTGCTGCCGAACGCGGCGGGAGACCCGAAGAAGCCGCCGCTCACGGTCGGGGATCTCCGGGCGGTGCCGGTCATGACTTACGCGCTGATCCACGCCGGCGTGGACGCTTCTGACCCCGGATTCAAGGCAGGATTATCGCACCTGCTCACGAAGCCACCTGACGGAACCTACAACCTGGCCCTGACGGCGCTGGCGCTCGCGGATCTGGATGCCGACAGGTATTGCGGCCGGCTCGCGGAGATCGCGCAGATCCTGAGCGATCAGCAGAGCACGAACGGACAGTGGAGCTACGGGTTTCCCGGGCAGATCGCGGTGACGCCGCCCGGTAAGAACGAGCCTCCGCCCGACGAGGAAAGCGGGACGGGCGGCGAAAAGAAAAAGGGCCCGAAACGCAAGATCCCGATCACCTGGCACGACGGTCTCCGGGGCCAGGGCGGCGACAACTCGAACACGCAGTTCGCGATCCTCGGGCTTCGCGCGACGACGGAAGCGGGGTGCCAGGTCCCGAAGCAGGTCTGGGAGCGCTCGCTCGACTGGTTCATCAAGGCCCAGGAGAAGCCCTACGGCGGATGGGGATACGTCATCGGCGGCACGACGTGGTCGATGACCTGCTCCGGAACCTGCTCGATCACGATCTGCCTTCACGCGCTCGGGAAGAACGAAGCGATCCTTGCGGGCAAGCCCCTTGAAGTCGTGCAGATCAAGAACGGCGTGGATTGGCTCGACAAGAACTGGATCGGCTTCGACAAGAACATGTCGCGCATGGGCGGCGGCGGCCTCGGCTTCTACTACTCGCTCTACTCCCTCGAGCGCGTCGGCATGATCGTCGGCATCGAGAAGATCGGCAACCACGACTGGTACGCCGAAGGCTGCGAGCACCTGCTCTCCACGCAGGACGACGACGGGTCGTGGGGAGGAAATCCAATCGACACGGCCTTCGCGATCCTGTTCCTCAAGAAGGCGACGCGCGGCTACGAAATCAGCCCGCAGGACGACAAATGAAGCGGGCCGCAGTCGCCCTCGTCGCCGCGTGCCTCGCGATTTCATCCGCCCTCGCGGACTGGCCCGCGGAAAAGGCCGCGTTCAAGGCGGCGTTCACGGCGGAGTCTCCGGTGGAGCGCGCCTGCGCGGTCAAGGCCCTTCGCGACTTCGACCACCCGGAGGGAATGGCCCTGTTGCTCGAAAGCTATTCCTCGGAGAAGGACTCGGAGGTTCGCCAGGCGCTCGCCGATGTGATGAACGCCGTCACCAACGTCCGCGCCCGCGACGTCTTCCGCGACACCATCCTCAAGCATCCGGACGCCCCGACCCGCGCCCGCTACTGCGCGCTATTCGCGGACGGCCGCATGCTCGACCGCTTCGAAATGCTCCGCTTCCTTCTCCGCGACGCCAGCGAGCTCGTCCGCGCCCGCGCGCTTCGCAACCTGGGACCCTCCGACGCCGCGCTCGCCGCCGACGCCGCAAAACTCGTCGAAGACCCGGTCGCCGACGTGCGGATGGCGGCGTGCGGCGCGCTGGGAAACGTGAAATCGGACGAAGGCGTTCCCGCGCTGGTCAAGGCGGTGGAAATGGAGAAGCTCGCCGAGATCAAGTGGGCGGCGGGAGACGCGCTCGGGAAGATCAGCGGGCAGGCGTACGGCGAGGACGCGGCGCTCTGGAAGAAATGGTGGACGGAGCGGCGATTTGCGGCGATGAGCCCGGTGGAAAAGGCGTTGTGGAAAGGCGGCGAATTCCTCAAGCCGCGCTTCCGCACG
Source organism: Planctomycetota bacterium (assembly GCA_009773755.1). Lineage (GTDB taxonomy): Bacteria > Planctomycetota > MHYJ01 > WSZJ01 > WSZJ01 > WSZJ01. The sequence goes on from WSZJ01000110.1 coordinate 23,747, forward strand.
CTGCTGGAGGCCTACGAAAAAGCCGAGGCGTCGCCGGTCGCCGGCGGGGAATCCATGCGAGTCTTCGCGGCACGACCGATCTCCCTGGTGACGTACGCGATGCTGCACGCGGGCGTCCCTCCGGACGACCCGGACATGAAGGCGGGGATCGAACTGCTCGAGAGAATGCCTCTCTCGCAGACGTACGACGTGGCGCTCGCCGCGATGGCGCTCGCGGATCACGACCCGAAAGCCCACCGCGAACGGCTCGCGGAAATCGCCCAGTGGCTCGTCGACCAGCAGTGCGTGAACGGGCAATGGTCGTACGGCGCCTGGTTCGCGCAGAACCAGCCGTCGAAGCCGAAGAAGGAAAAGAAATCCGCCACGCCGCCGGAAAAAACGGGAAGCGGCACCACGGCCGAAATCCAGAAGATTCCGGTGACCTGGAAGGACGCCATCGTGCGCGTCCCGTCCGGCGACAACTCGAACACCCAGTACGCGCTTCTCGGCCTCCGCGCCTGCCTCAGCGCGGCGGAAATCCCAAAGGCCTCCTGGCAGCGCTCGCTCGCCTGGTTCCGCAGAACCCAGACCGGCGACGGCTCCTGGCACTACGGCTCCGTCGGCTTCCCCGGGAAATTGCCGGGCTGGGGAAGCATGACCGCAGGCGGCGTCTCTTCGCTCGTGATCTGCATGCGCGCCCTCGGCATGGACGACGAACTTCAGCCCGACAAGCTGAAGACCCAGAAGGAAATCCGCGCCGCAATGGAGTGGATGGGCGCCAACTTCTCCGTCGTCGCCAACCCGAAATGCGGCACCTACGTCTACTACTGGCTCTACGCCGTCGAGCGCGCCGGGATGATCATGGGCGTCGCGGAGTTCGGAAAGCACGACTGGTACAAGGAAGGAAGCGAGATGCTGCTGAAGGCGCAGGCGGAAGACGGGTCCTGGAAGTGCGCCACGGACCCCATGGCGGACACGGACAACGACACATGCTTCGCGATCCTGTTTCTGAGGAAAGCGACCAAGGGCTATACCGTGACGGGACCGGGGAAGAAGTAGCGGCTACTTCTTCCAGGCGTCCGGGTCTCCGCTCCCCTTGAGCTTCGGCTTCAACAATCCCCACAACGCCATCACGCCCACACCCGCCAGAAAACTCCCGATGATCACGAACGCTTTCCGCATCTCGATGTTCGCGATGATGATGTTCACCTTCGTCGACTCGAGGTTGAAACAGATGAATACCAGCACCAGCAGCACGATCACCGCCAGCGCCGCGTAGCGCAGTTTTTCCTTCAGCGTCATCTGGCTTCCTCCCCCTCTGGCTGCGGTTCCTTCTCCAGTTTCGCCACGATCGTTCCCGCCACAAGATCTCCCAGCCGCTGCGACCGCTTCGTCGAAATCATCACCACCGCGGGCAGAAGCGGAATCATCAGTTCCACCGCGCGGATCATGTTCCGAACCACAATTCTCTGAAGCCCCGCCGGCGTCCCGTCCGTCCGCTTCACGACAATCCCCGCCAGCCTCTTCCCCAGCGTCTGCCCCCACACGGCCTCAGCTCCCGTATGGTACGCGCAGCAGAGCGCGATCGACCCGATCCACGCAAACGTCGGCGGCGCGCCCGCTTCCACCGCCAGCCACGCGAACCCCCAGAGGAACGGCCCGGTGTCGATGGAAGCGGCGAAGGCGCGGGACATCAGCGGCGCGACGCCGGCAAGCATGCGCCCCTGCTCGGCGAGCGCGTCCTGCGACACTTTCTTCCGCTCGAACAGCAGCGACACGCCGATCCCGACGATCGAAAGCGAGGCGAACATCATCGACATGAACCACGGAACGGCACCTGGGCGGAAGCGGAACAGCGTGTGGAGGAGGTCCTCGAACGACTGGTCTTTGTCGAGGAAAGCGAGGCCGGCGGCCATGCCTGAAGCGTAAGCGATGCCGGGCGGGTCGCCATCGGCGACGGAGATCGAATCGATGGCCGCGGTGATCGGAGGGTCCTTTTTCAACTGAACCTCTCGCCGACCGCCCGCCGCGGAAATCTCCATGACGGAGATAGGGTTCTTCTTGAGGCGAGAAGCGGCGTAAAGCGCTGGCCCCTGTTTGTTCGAGGCAGCGGAAAGGTGTGCGTCCTGGGGGACGTCGACCGTTGTCGTCTCTCCCCAGCCGAGCGACGGTGGGAATTCAGGGAGGTTCCCCGGAGTTCTACGCTTCTCGATAAATTGCGCTTTCACCACTACTCCGTTTTCGCGCCACCACAACCACGCATGCCATGGTTCAGCCGCGACGGTGAGTTCGCCAACGGTTGAGGAGCGCTTCAATTCCGGTCCCTGAATCCAGGTCCCGGTAATGAGGGCGGCGCTGGCGATCGTGCGGCCATCGAGCGTGCCGAAGGCCCAGGCCTCGACCGTACCACCCCGGTCTGGCATGGCGGCCTGAGTCGCAGCAACAACGCTCCAGCCGGGCGTAAACCTGTCCCAGCGCTCGTTCACCGGCGCACCGCCATCCTTCCCTGTCGCGTACGTCGTGTACGCCGCGCCGTGGAAGACGACGAGCTTCTCGCCCCCCATTGTCGCCGTCACCCGGCCGGTGAACGGCTCCGTCTCCTCCCAGTTGCCGTTCTTGCGCCGCCACGAAATCCGGTAAACCGCTTCCGGCTCGACCAGCACCAGCGCGACGGCGTCGCCCACCTTCTCGGCGTACACCGGTCCTGCAGGCTGCCATCCCGGCGTGATGAACATCGCGACCGCCAGCAACGCAAGCACCAGCAGGCCCAGCGACAGCAGCCGGCGGCGTTTCAGCTGATAGACGAGAGAAAGCGTCATTTCAATTCCGCCTCGACCTTGCGGCGGAACACCTGCCTCAAGAGCTTCGCCAGCGTCCCGGGGCGGCCGCCGTCAATCCGGCGCTTCCCTACCGCCACGACGGGAAGGACCTCCACGATGGTCGAAGCGAGAAAGGCCTCCTGCGCGTCATCAAGCGCTTCCGGCCCCCACGCGCCTTGCTCGACGGGGATCCTGCGGGCGCGAAGGATCTCCAGAAGCGCGGTGCGCGTGACGCCGGCGAGAATTCCGGTGGAAAGAGCGGGAGTGAAGACTTTGCCGCCCGAGACCCAGAAGAGGTTGGCGCGCGTTCCCTCGGCGACTTCGCCGCGCTCGTTGAGGAAGATCGCTTCGAAGTGGCCGCGGCGCTGGGCCTCGGCGCGCGCCCAGTAATTTTCGAAGTAATTCATCGTCTTGTGCCCCGCGAGCGCGGCTTGCGTGCAGCGGCGCCAGGGCGAGAACCAGACGGAGACCCCGCGCGCGTACGCCCGGTCCGGAGGCGGTGCAAGCGGGAGCACCTGAATTGCGGCAAGCGGCGGCGGACCTGCCGTGACCGTGAGGCGGACCCTGGCGTCCGGGCGGCCATGGAGTGTGAGCAGTTCGCCGGCGGCGCGCCGGAATGCGCGCGCGTCGAGCGGAAGCTTCACCCGGAACTGCCTCGCGCTCCGCGCCATGCGCGCGAAGTGCTGTTCCGGACGGAAGACGCGGCCGCGATAGGCGCGAAGCGTCTCGAAGAACCCGAATCCGTGCTGCGCGGCGAGGTCGCCGACCGGGATCCACGGGGCCGAGGAGTTCGACCAGCCGCGCGTGGTCCAGACGAGAGGGGAAGAAGTCATCTCCTGCTGATCCTACCCGGTCGGCGGACGGCGGACGACAGTCCCATGGCTTCCTCGATCCCCGCCGCCTTGGCCCTCGTCTCCCGCTCCTCGGCCTCCGCGTCGCTCTCCGCCGTGATGCCGCTCCCGGCCTGCCAGGTCGCAACGCCTCCCTCCACAAGCACCGTGCGGATCGCGATCGAGAGCTCCATCGCGTCGCGCGCCAGCCACCCGATGGCGCCGGTGTAGACGCTCCGCCGCGTCGGCTCCAGCTCCTCGATGATCTCCATCGCACGCACTTTCGGCGCGCCGGTGATCGAGCCGCCGGGAAACGTCGCGCGCAGCAGATCCACGTGATCGACATCGCGACGCAGCACGCCGCGCACCGTCGCCACGCCATGGAACACCTGCGGGTACGCCTCGATCACCCGCGCTTCGGCCACGCTCACGCTCCCGATCCGGCAGACGCGCCCCAGGTCGTTGCGCTCCATGTCGACGATCATCGCCAGCTCGGCCTTCTCCTTCTCATTCGCTTCCAGCTCGCGCCGCAGCCGCGCGTCCTCCCTCGCCGTAGCGCCCCGGGGCCGCGTTCCCTTGATCGGCCGCGTCTCGACGGAACGGCCGCGCACCCTGAGGAACCTCTCCGGCGAGGTGGACATGACGTGCCGCCCTCCGCCCAGGTCGAGCCAGGCGCCGAAGGGCGCGGGGGAAGCGGCGCGAAGGCGGTCGTGCAGTTCGTCGAGCGAGCCGTGGACGCGCGCGGCGAAGCGGCGGGACAGGTTGACCTGGAAGATGTCTCCGGCGCGGATGTACCGCACGGCGCGGCGGACCGCGCGGATGTAAGCGGAGCGGGTCATGTTGGGAGGAAGCGGAGAGGCGCGGAAAGACCCGCGGGCAGGCGGGCAGGCGGGCGGGCAGGCGGGCGG